>USGV01000001.1 GCA_900554305.1 uncultured Mycoplasmatota bacterium
CGAATAGATAAAGTACGCCATATGTTTAATAAAAAAGAAAATTAAGTTACTATTCACTAAAATTACAATTTGTCGATTAGATTGTCTTAATTGATAATCTAATTTTTTTGTAACCTTTTTATAATTATAAGCGTCTATATAATGAATCGATTCAATAGGGAGGTATCAATTTGAACAGTAATATAAATTTCAATATAGAGATTATTATAGATGAATACTCTAATTATGTATTTAAAATAGTTGATAATATCATTGGTACTTCTTTACCTTATCAAGACAAAGAAGAAGTAGTTTCTGATGTTTTTTATCTTTTATGGAAAAATCAAGATAATATTAATAATAATTTAAAAGGATATTTAGGAGTAATTGCTAAAAATTGTTCTTATAGTAAGTTAAGAAAATCTAATGAAAATTTGGAGTATCAAGATAATCTGTTAAATAACAATGTTTCTATTAAAGGTTTTGATTCTGATTATATGTTTACTATAAAACAAAAACTGTCAAAATTAAGTTTAGAAGAACAACAGATTTTTAAATTATATTATGTTGAAGGTTATAAAATAAAAGAAATATCTAATAAATTGGGGATAAAAACAAGTCTTGTCAAAGTTAAATTATATAGGTTAAGAAAAAAGCTAAGGGAGGAATTTGTATGAAGGAAATTGATACAGAACGAATAAAAAATATGACTAGTCAGATGATTGGTTATGAAAATTTTAAAAAGGAGAAAGTGATGAAAAGAATGAAAATGAGAAAAGTTGCTTATGTTTTTTTAGGAGCTGTTACATTATGTATGGGTACTTTAACAGTAGATGCTATGACAAATAATGCTATTAGTAATACTGTAAAAGATATATTTTCTATTAATTTTAATGTAGATGGAGAAGAAAAAAATGCTAGTTGTATAAAACTAGATGACGGAACATTTACTTGTACTGTCGATGGCGAAAATGGATCTTTTGATATTATGACTAGCGAAAATGATGATTAATCAGTTCTTAAAATGTTCTATAAAGTGAATCTAATGCCATTTTAGATTTGCTTTTTTCATGATATAATTATCTTAGCAAAAAGTGTTAATTTGCAAAGAGGTGAGCAAATGAATAAAATTCTAGTAGTAGATGACGAAAAGGAAATAGCAAATTTAGTTGAAGTATATTTAAAAAATGAAAATTATATAGTTTATAAATATTATTCAGCTAAAGACGTTCTTGATGATATTGATAATTTAGATGTGGATTTAGCAATTTTAGATGTTATGATGCCTGAAATTGATGGCTTTACTTTATGTAATAAAATCAGGGAAAAATATACTTTTCCAATTATTTTTGCAACTGCAAAAGTCGAAGAAATTGATAAAATAAATGGTTTGATGATAGGAGCAGATGATTATGTGACAAAACCTTTTCAACCTTTAGAATTGATTGCAAGAGTAAAAGCACAGTTACGAAGAAGTCAAAAGTATAATAATTCAAATCAAGAAGAAAATATAATTGATTTTAGAGGGATACTTATTAATAAAGATACACACGAATTTTATTTCAATGAAAAAAAGATTGATTTAACAAAGATAGAATTTGAAATATTATGGCTATTATGTGAAAACAGAGGAAAAGTGATTAAAACAGATGAACTATTTTCTAAAGTATGGGGAAGTAAATATTTTGAGAAAGATAACAATACTGTAATGGTACATATAAGACATTTAAGAGAAAAAATGAGTGATATTGGTAAAAAGCCAAAATATATAAAAACTGTTTATGGAGTGGGGTATAAAATTGAAAAATAAATTATTGAAGAAAACCTTTTTAAATTTTGTATTAAAAATATTGATATGGTCTATATGTATGCCATTAGTAATTTTTCTCTTGGTGGCATTAATTGACAGATTAAAGTTTCAATGGTTATATGATCTTTCTCCAGAAATCTACAATAATTTTAGAGAATTCTTTTATAGCATAACAACTGTTAGAACTTTAATAGTTCCTATAGTAATTATTTGGGTGATTGGAACATTAGTATTATTATATAGATTATTAAAGAAGATTTTTGGATATATTGATGATATAGGAAAGGCATCTGAAAATTTAGTGAATAAAGATGTTGAATATATTGAGTTACCAAGTGAATTAGAAGAAATCTCAAAGAGAATGAATCATTTAAAAAGAGAATCACAAAAAAATGAAAAGTTGGCTAAAGAAAATGAAGAAAAGAAAGATGAGTTAATTGTTTATTTGGCTCATGATATTAAAACTCCTTTAACATCAATGATTGGATATTTATCGCTTTTAGATGAAATAGATGACATGCCAAAAAAACAAAGAAAGAATTATATTTCTATTGCATTGGATAAATCTTATAGATTAGAAGATTTAATCAATGAGTTATTTGATGTAGCTAGATTTAATTCTGAAAAAATTATTTTAGAAAAAGAAAAATTAAATCTAAATTTGATGTTGGAACAAATCATTGATGATTTTTATCCTACTTTACGAGAACTAAATAAAAGTATTAAATTGAATTATGAAGAAAAAATTAATATAAATGCTGATCCTGATAAATTAAGTAGAGTGTTTAACAATCTTATAAAAAATGCTATTAGTTATAGTAAGGAAGAAAGTGAAATTGTAATTAATTTAAAAAAAGATACCAATAATGTAGTTGTTGAAGTAATAAATAAAGGAAAACAAATATCAAAAGAAAAATTAAGTAAAATATTTGAGAAGTTTTATAGATTAGATTCTGCAAGAACATCAAGAACTGGTGGAAGTGGTTTAGGACTTTCTATTGCCAAAGATATAGTTGAACTTCATAATGGAACAATAACAGCTGAAAGTAATGAGGAAGAAACAACTTTGCGCGTAACTTTACCATTAAAATAATTTAAGAAGAACTTAAGATTTATTTAAGATAAAATTAAAGAACAATCATTTATAAGTCAGTATAATTTAATTGTATTGATTTTAATGATTGTTTTTTTGTTGATTGGAGGTGTTGCAAATGGCAAGAAAAAGATTAACACAATTATTTCCATTTCTATTACCATTACGAATATGGCAAAGGAACTTATTTTATCAAATTGGAATGAAGTTTGACGGAAATAAGTATTCTAAAAATTTTGGAGAAAAATTAAAATATGAAGTTTGTAAAACAAAAACATTGATGATAAACGAAAATAGTGGACACGATATTATTTATCAAAAAAACAAAGTCGAAAACCTGAAAATAGCAAGTAAAACTATGAATCATATTTTAATATATCCTAATGAAACATTTTCCTTTTGTTATTTAGTTAGAAACAGTAAAAAGTACGGAAAATATAAAGATGGTTTAATATTGGTAGATGGAAAAATAGTAGCAAAAAAAGGTGGAGGGCTTTGTCATTTAAGTAATTTGTTACATTATCTATTTTTGATGAGTCCACTTACTGTTACTGAAAGGCACGGACATAAAGTGAAATCCTTTCCTAATCCAGATAAATCTTCTTTAGAGGGAATTGACGCAACAATTAGTAGTGGTTGGCTAGATTTAAAAGTAAAAAATGAAACTAACAATATATATCAAATAGACATTTCATTTGATGAAGATTATATGTATGGGAAAATATTATCAAATAGTGAATCAAATGTTGATTATAAAATAGTAAATGGAAATTTAAAGTATGTCAAAGAAAATGGAAATATTTATGAATGCGTTGAAGTTATAAGAGTTGAAATAGACAAGAAAACAAGAAAAGAAATCAGAAAAGAGAAATTATATGACGAGAAAGTTCTTATTGAATATGAATTGCCAAGTGATGTTAAAGTAGAGGAGATGTGATTTTTATGAAAAAAACAGTAGCAATTTTATTTGGAGGGTGTTCAAGTGAATATGATATATCACTTGTATCTGCAACTTCCGTAATTAAAAATATCAAAAAAGATAAGTACAATTTATTGATGATTGGAATTACAAGAGATGGTGATTTTTATTTATATAATGGTGATGTGGATAATATTGAAAAAGATGAATGGTTAAATGAAAAGGATACAAAACGAATTACCATTTCAACAAATAGAAGTGATCACGGAATTATAGTTTTAGAAACGAATGAAATTATTAAAATTGATGTTGCTTTTCCAGTATTGCACGGTCAAAACGGAGAAGATGGAAGATTACAAGGACTATTGGAACTTGCAGGAATAAAATATGTTGGGTGTGATATGACTTCATCTGCGATATGTATGGACAAGTATTTAGCACACGAAATTGTTTCTTCAAACGGTTATTTATCACCTATATCTTATTTATTTAATGAAAAAGATAGTTATGAGATGATAGAAAATAAAATTCATAATTTACACTTTCCATTGTTTGTAAAACCTTTGAAAGCAGGATCATCTTTTGGTATTACAAAGATAAAAACAGTAAGCGAATTAAAAGAAGCGTTAAAAGAAGCATTTAAGTATGACAATAAAGTGATTATAGAAGAAAATGTAGATGGATTTGAAGTTGGCTGTGCTGTATTAGGAACAGATAAGTTAATAATTGGTGAAGTAGATGAAATAGAGTTAGAAGATGGCTTCTTTGATTATTTTGAAAAATACAATTTGAAAACAAGTAAAATACATTTACCTGCAAGAATTAGTAAAGAAGAAAGAGAAAAAATTAAAGATACTGCTCTTGCTATTTACAAAATATTAGGTTGTAGTGGTTTTGCAAGAGTTGATATGTTTTACACAAAAGATAAAAAAATCGTTTTCAATGAAGCAAATACTATTCCTGGCTGCACATCACATTCAAGATACCCTAGTATGTTAAAAGAAATTGGTATTCCTTTTGAAGAAGTTATTGATCGTTTAATTGAATTGGGGTGGGAAAAATGAAAAATATAACTTTAAAAAAAAAAGATATTGGAAAAGGAGAATTAGTCCTTATTAACCCAGATTTTACATTAAAAAGTACAATAAATAATCTAGTATCTTTTGATGAAGAATACAACAATATCAAATTAAATAATATTGCAAATTATTCTTTACACTTAATACTGAATAATATAAATGCTGAAAATAAAATAGTCCCTGTAAGTGGGTATAGAACACTTGAAGAACAAAAAGATATATATAATACATCTTTAAAAGAGAATGGCAGAGAATATACGCAAAAATATGTTGCACTACCTAATGCTAGTGAACATCAAACAGGTTTAGCAATAGATTTAGCATTAAATGAGGAAAATATTGATTTTATTTGTCCTAAGTTTCCTTATTATGGTATATGTCAAAGTTTTAGAAATATTGCTCCAAAATATGGCTTTATTGAGAGATATAAAGATGAAAAGAAAGCAATTACGAAAATATCAAAAGAAGAATGGCATTTTCGATATGTTGGTTATCCTCATTCAAAAATAATAACGGAAAAAGATATTTGTTTAGAAGAATATATAGATTTTTTGAAAGATTTTATATATCCAAATAAGCCTTTAATTTATGAAGAATATAAGATATTTTTCATTCCTTATAAAGACGAAAGTATTAGTTTAGAAATGGAGGAAAATTATAATATTTCTGGAAACAATGTAGATGGATTTATTTTAACTATCAAAGGAGAAAAATAATGAGTAAAAAAATAAATATTGATATATGGAGATTTATAGTATCATTTTTAATTGTTGCTATACATATCTCACCATTTGCCAAAATTAGTCCTGAATTTGATTTCTTCTTTACAAGAATATTAGGAAGAATAGCAGTTCCTTTATTTCTAATGATAACTGGATATTATATATTGGATAGGTCTTTAAAAGATAAACAAGTTTTAGTTGACTATACAAAGAAAATACTGAAAATTTATTTTCTTTGCATATTACTTTATTTACCAATAAATATCTATATGGGTAGTTTTAAAAACATTGATATTATTACGATATTAAAAGATGTTTTTATAAATGGAACATTATATCATTTATGGTATTTTCCAGCACTTATTGTTGGAGTGTGGATTACATATTATTTAGTTAAAAAATTAGGACGAAAAAAGGCTTTAATTACAGCGATATTATTATACATAATAGGCGTGTTTGGAGATAGTTATTATGGCATAACTATTATGAATCAGATTACAAAAAATATATATGAATTTATGTCTAATATTTTTGATTATACGAGAAATGGTTTATTCTATGTACCAATATTTATATGTTTAGGGCATATTGTAAAGGCAAACACAAGAAAAAGTACAAAGTTTAATTTATTATATGTTTTATTATTTTTTGTTTTTATGAGTGTGGAAGGAAGTATTTTACATTATTATAATTTACAAAGACACGATAGTATGTATTTGTTTTTAATTCCACTTATGTATTTCTTGTTTTGCTATTTAATGGATTATAGTAAAACATCAAACAAAAAGATAAGAAATATTGCAACATATATTTATATTTTCCACCCACTTTTTATTGTAGGAATTAGGTTTATTTCTGGCATTATTGGAATGGATAAAATATTTGTTGAAAATAATTTAATACTTTATCTGTTGGTTTGTATATCAACAACAATATTTGCCTTTTTAATAGAAAAAATAAAGGAAGTAGTAAAAAATGAAAGAAAATAATTTGTTAAAAGATAGAGCATGGATTGAAATAGATTTAGATAATTTAGTAAATAATATAAATGAAATAAAAAAAATAATTTCCACAAAAACAAAAATAATGGCAGTTATAAAAGCAAATGCTTATGGACACGGAGCATTATTGATAGCAAGAAGATTATTGGAAATTGGTATAACTGATTTTGCAGTAGCCACATTAGAAGAAGGTATATATTTAAGAAAAAATAATATACAAGGTAATATTTTAATATTAGGTTTTACTAATTTTGATGATTTAAAATATGTTATAAAATATGATTTAATTCAAACTATTATAGATTATGATTATTCTGAAAGGATAAAAGAGTTAAATCTTAATGAGAAATTAAAATGCCATATAAAAATAAATACTGGTATGAATAGATTAGGAGAAAAATATAATCATTTAGATAAATTATATAAAATTTACGAAAATGAAAAATTAAATATTTTAGGAACATTTAGTCATTTATGCGTTGCAGATTCTAACACGAAAGAAGATATTGATTTTACTAATCGACAAATAGAATTATTTAATGAAACTATAAAAAGAATTAAAACAAAAGGATATGATACTGGAAAAGTGCATTTACAGAGTAGTTATGGTGTAATAAATTATACTGGATTAGACTATGATTATGTGCGAGTTGGTATTCTTATGTATGGAATAAATAGTTCATACGAGTCATATCAATTAACACATTTGAACTTAAAACCTGTTTTGTCATTGAAAGCTAGAATTACAAGTGTAAAAGAAATATATAAAAACGATTCTGTTAGTTATGGAAGAACATATATTGCAACAGAAAATAGAAAAATTGCTTCTGTATCAATAGGATATGCAGATGGAATACCAAGAAATTTATCTAACAAAAATATGCAAGTCAAAATAAATGAAAGTTATGGTACTGTGATAGGTAGAATTTGTATGGATCAATTACTAATTGATATTTCTGATATATCAAATGTAAAAGTTGGCGATATTATAACAATTATAGGAGAAGATGATAATCTTACTGCTGAACAAGTCGCTGATAAAGCAGATACTATAACAAATGAATTGCTATGCAGACTTGGAGATAGACTAGCAAGAATTATTGTCTGATTTTTTGAAAAGAATTTATAATTATTGTATAATAATAGAGTGGAGGGGTATGTTATGCACAGAATAGAAGCATATATAAGATTAGGTTTAATTTTTGTTGTTATCATAAGTATTTTATATTTACCAATATTATTTAAGTTGAAGAAAAAAGGGATAAGTCCAACAAGACAAGTGAGTTATATAGGTCTAGTTTGTTCTATATTTCTCATAGTATTTGCAACAATGTTATTTATGCCGATTTCATTTAATTCGACACATACATTAAATATTATTCCTTTTAATTGGAATGAAATTGGAATATATCAGTTTGTTGTTGAGAAAATTCCAAATATCCTATTATTTATTCCGTTTGGCTTTTTTATTCCGGCAGTTTATAAAAGTAAAAGAAATATATGGAAAACTATGCTAATTGTATTTTTAACAACTTTTGGAATAGAGTTTTTACAGTATTTTATGGGTACACCAACAATATGAAGATGTGGACTAGTTTCGTCATAATGAATAATCGCACTGGCTATTTTAAAGTTTGGTAGTTGCTCCTCTAAATCACTCACTTGTTCTTTAAAAACATTAGTCATTTTATGTTTGAAATTATCATCTTTCGTATCCCAATATTTTTTATCTCCAAGTTCAATAATAATTTCACAAGCAAGGTCATTTTTAGAATTATCACTTATCTTTTTGAAATAATCAGTAATCTTTCTATCATCTCTTGTTTGCCTAGAATTATATTCATCTACTGCCTCTTTAAATTCTTTCTCATAAAGTTTTTTTACATCATCATAAAGAGAAGAAGTACCTCTTATTATTTCAATTAGTTCTGTATTATTATCATATTTACGATAATTATGTTTATCAACTCTTGATAAGCCTCTTGCATTTTGAATTGCATTGTTAGATAAAGAGGTCGAGCCAGAAGCATTACTCTTTGCCATATTTCTTGATGACGGTTTTCTGTTTTTATCACTACCAAGATGTAGTGAATAAGATAAGGTACTCATTTATTTTTACCTCCTTTCATAGATATATTTTGGCTCTGACAAAATATTTAACCCCCTAGGTATTTTGACGTAAACATCAAAATAACCTGTGGGCTAGGGATATTCCCTAGAACCCTTTTAGACTTATTCCATATTGTTTTAAAACTTCGTAATAAAACAAAATTCCATAAGTCTTATAAAATGCTATCGCCACTTTCATTTGCTTTCGCAAACAAAACGTGCCACGCATTTTATTCTTCTTCATATACTGTACATTCTTCTAACCCAATTTCATTGGCTGGTTTTACTTTTGCAAATGATACTCCACTTACCATTTCCTCTCTAGTAATTACCCCATCTGTTTTATCAGGAATATATTTAAACACTGCCTCATTATCTTCTAGTAAAGTTCCATCATCTTTAACAACATATAATACCCCAATATCATATTCTTTCATTTTTACATCAGGATCTATTTTACGGTAATCTTCCATAGGGAATACTCTAACAATTGCTTTATTATCTTCTTTAAAATCGAAATAAAACACCTGTTTTTCTGTATTATAAATTGCTTGGTAAAACTTAACATCATAGAATTGTCTTAATCTCAATATATGTTGCCATACCTCATTTTCATCTTTATACTCACTAAAACGAATAGAGCCTATAACGTTTCCAAATACTGCTGTTTCATTTTTATCAAGAAAACCATTTCTATATAAATCATTCATAGAGTTAGCGACTGACTCTCTAAATCTAACAAAATCTACTACACAAAATTTATTATTAAATTGTTTTAAAGTGATTTCTTCAACATAATTCATAATCAAATCGGCTTTTTCTTCTCTTGTAAAATCTTTCCAACGTTTATTATATTCTTTAAACTTTTCAGGGTATTTAATTGAATTGATGTAGTCTATATCTCGTTTGATAAGTATATCTTCAGGAGTAAATTTTAACTCATCACAGATTTCTGATTCACTTAATTTTTCTTCTAGATTAGCAATAGTATTTTCTACTTTTTTACGTTCTACATCATATTCTTCTAAAGTAAATACCTCATTAACGTATGCCTCTCTAATTCTTTTGAACTTATCTTTTTCTTTCTTTAATTCTGCCTCAATTTCTTCTTTTGGGTTTTCTATTTTTTGCTTAATCATTGGTAGGAAAAACTGATTAACAACACTATCATATTCCACAATGTCATCTATAAATTGACTGATATATTCTTCTACTACTGCCTCTTTTATAGTAAGTTTACAATCGTTACAATAGTAATAAAAATACGAATTACCATTTTTCTTGGTTGTTGCTTTTCCACCTAATATTCTGCCACATTTAGGGCATTTTAACTTTTGCAAGAACAAATAAGTAAGTGTTCTTTGATAAGACCTAGAATTCTTTTTCTGTTGCACCTGACATTCCTCCCACAATTCTTTTGATACTAAAGGCTCTACAACATCTTTGTAGTAAGTAGGGTGTTTTGTCCTTTTACCATGAACAAAATCTCCTTTATAGATTTCATTTTCTAATATTTTTAGAATTGTCGTATCATACCAATTTGTTTTTCCTAATACTTTTTCTTCATTAAAAATATTTTTTATTTTTTGATAAGATAGACCACTATGATATAAGTCAAAAATTCTAATGACAACATCTTTTGTTTTCATGTCAGGTACTAAAGTTTTATCTTTTCTAGTGTAACCTAAAGGGGCTTTATGAGGAATATGTCCTGCTTTAATTGCACCAGCAAGTCCAACCTTTGTTCTTTCGCTAGTCCTTTCAATTTCTTGTTGGCTAACTGATGTTAAAATACGACTTATCATCTTACCATTTGCACTAGTAGTATTTATATCATCATTAGCACAGTCTAAATATGCTTCATTTTCTTCTAAAAACTTTAAAATGTTTTCCCAGTCATAAACAGAACGTGTAAGTCTATCTAGTTTTAAAACTACTATGGTGTTACATTTTCTATCTTTTATATCTTGTAATAATCTTTCAAATTCTGGACGTTTATTACCCGTTTTAGCACTTATTCCAGCGTCTTGGTACACATCATATATCTCATAACCTTTGTACTCACACATAGCCCTTAAACGTTTTTCTTGTTCTGGTAAACTAAACCCCTCTCTTGCTTGGTCTTCTGTTGATACTCTAATATATATTCCTGCAACCTTTTTCACATCATCATACATTAATTATCATCTCCCTTTTTTCTTGTTTTCAAAAAAAGAGGAGTCAAAAACTACTAGTTAAACACTAACGGTATTTGACTCCTCATATAAAATATTTACTACTAATTTTAAAGTATCAATAAATCGTTCTTTCATAAAGTACCCCATTTCTAAAAATAACGATACTGCATGTCATTTATTGATGTCTTATTCTACAATATTTTACAAGATTTGTCTATACCCCATTTGTAGGGAATAGTTAGTGTGATTTAATGTAGTTTTCAAGTTCTGCTAGTTTAATCTTTTTACTCAAGTTATTAATATAGATTTCATTAGAGTAATTAAAAGCAAGAAAAGTCATATCATTAATAATAATTCTGTGTGGTTCAATGTAACTTAAATTAGTTTTATCAATTCTTCTTATACTACCATTTATAAACGTTGGAGTAGCATTACAAAAATCACAGATAATCTCTAATCGTTTTCTTAAAGACTCCTCCATATCAATTTCTTGTTTGATTACATTAATCATAAGCACCAACCTTTCTTCTAGGTTGATTTTTTCATATAAACGAAAAAATCAATCATTTCTGATTGATTCCTATATCAAAAGTTCGAATAGTTCGAACAGATTTCCCAATGGTGGAGCTGAGGAGAATCGAACTCCTGTCCGAAAATAGAGCTACATAAACTTCTACAAGTTTAGTTAACTAATTTCATTCATATACTATCCAAGTAGTTAACGACCAAGATAATATATTATCCCTTTAATTCTTTCTATTTTCTGGGAAGAAAATAGCTATAACCTATAAAATATGAACCTTCGATTATTTCCTAGGTAAGAAATAAAAGAAAGCGCAGGCCTTTATATTATTAGGCAAATGCTACAGCTTGGTTTCCACCAAACATGTTAGCAACTGCATTTTTAATTTTGTTTGCGTTTATTTTTTTGTGCCCGTGACGTGGACATTCGACTTGCCATCTATGCTCTACTATTCCCGTCGAAACCGTGTCAGCCCCAGATAGATAGAGTATATCATATTTTCTTACAAAAATCTATATGTAAAATTGTGCAAAACTTAATAATATGTGCATAAAAATTATATGGTTTATGGTATAATATGTTTTGGGAAGGTGATAGATTGATGGAACAATGGAAAGATTTTAAAGAAGGTGCATGGTGTAATGAAATTAATGTTAGCGATTTCATTAAGAAGAACTATGTAGCTTACGATGGTGATGAATCATTTTTAAGTGGTCCTACGGAAAAAACAAAACGTGTTTTAAAAGTATATGAGGATATGTGTAAAGAAGAAGTAAAAAAACATGTTATTGATATTGATGTAGATCATCCAGCAGGAATTAATGCTTTTGAACCTGGATATATTAGTGAAGATGATGATGTAATTGTAGGTCTTCAAACAGATAAATTAGGTAAGAGAAGTATCGTTCCTAAAGGTGGAATAAAGATGGTTTATCAAGAGCTTGAAGCTTATGGATATAAAATGAATGAAGCTCTTGAAAATTTTATTAAAGGGACTAATTTAGTAAAAACTCATAATGATGGAGTTTTTGATGCTTATACTAGTGAAATTAGAAAAGCTCGTCATAATAAATTATTAACTGGTCTTCCTGATGCTTATGGTCGTGGAAGAATCATTGGTGATTATCGTAGAATTGCTCTTTATGGTATTGATTATTTAATGGAACAAAAGAAGAGTGACTGGGATAATATGAAAATCACAGTAATGGATGATGAAACTATCCGTTTACGTGAAGAAATTTCTATGCAATATAAAGCTTTAAAAGAAATTAAAGATATGGCTGCAAGATATGGTTTTGATATTTCTTTACCAGCTAAAAATGCTAAAGAAGCAGTTCAATGGACTTACTTTGGTTATTTAGCAGCTATTAAAGAAGATAATGGTGCTGCTATGTCTTTAGGTAGAGTAGATGCCTTCTTTGATATTTATTTTGAAAGAGATTTTAAGAATGGTACTTTAACTGAAGAAGAAGCTCAAGAAATTATTGATCATTTTGTTATTAAATTAAGAGCTGCTCGTCATTTAAGAACACCTGATTATGATGAATTATTTTCTGGAGATCCAACTTGGGTAACCTGTTCTTTAGGTGGTGTTACTACTGAAGGTAAGTCTATGGTTAATAAGACTTCTTTCCGTATCGTTCATACATTAGAAAATTTAGAGAGTGCTCCAGAACCAAATATGACTATTTTATGGGCTCAAAATTTACCAGAGGCTTGGAAGAAATATTGTGCTAAAGTTAGTATCGCAACAGATTCTATTCAATATGAAAATGATGATGTTATGCGTCCAAGCATGGGAGATGATTACGCAATTGCTTGTTGTGTATCTGCAATGCGTGTTGGTAAAGATATGCAATTCTTTGGAGCTCGTTGTAACTTAGCTAAGACATTACTTTATGCTATTAATGGTGGTGTTGATGAAGTTAAACGTGAATTAGTTATTCCTGGATTTGAAAAGATGACTGATGAAGTACTTGACTATGATAAAGTTAAAGATGCTTACTTCAAAATGATGCATGAAGTTGCTAGAATCTATTCTGATGCTATGAATATTATCCATTACATGCATGATAAATATGCTTATGAAGCAGGTCAAATGGCATTACATGATACTTATGTAAATCGTTTAATGGCTTATGGTGTTGCCGGTTTCTCTGTAGCAGTAGATTCACTTTCTGCAATTAAATATGCAAAAGTTAAACCAATTCGTGATGAGGATGGAATCACTGTTGATTTTGAAATCGAAGGAGATTTCCCTAAATATGGTAATGATGATGATAGAGTAGATGAAATTGGAAAAGAAATATTAGATGTATTCTATAAAGAATTAAGTTCTCATCCTTGCTATAGAAATGCTCATCCAACATTATCAGTACTTACTATTACATCTAATGTAGTATATGGTTCTAATACTGGTGCTACTCCTGATGGTAGAAAAGCTGGTGTTGCTTTTGCTCCAGGGGCTAATCCAATGCATGGAAGAGATCAAAGTGGTGCTATTGCTTCATTAAACTCTGTTGCTAAATTAGACTGGGCAAATTGTTGCCGTGATGGTATTTCTAATACCTTCTCTGTTGTACCTAGTGCTTTAGGACAAACAAAAGATGAAAGAGTAGAAAACTTAGTTAACTTAATGGATGGATACTTTGTTCAAGGAGCACATCACTTAAATGTTAATGTATTAAACCGTGAAATGTTAGTAGATGCTATGAACAATCCTGATAAATATCCATTACTTACTATTCGTGTTTCTGGATATGCAGTACGTTTTAATAAATTAACTAGAAAGCAACAAGAGGAAGTTATTGCTAGAACATTCCATGAGAAAATGTAATTATGAAAGCAAGTATTGATTCGATAGAAACATTTGGATTAGTTGATGGTCCTGGTATACGATGTGTAGTCTTCTTTAATGGATGTATGTTACGATGCAAATATTGTCATAATCCTGAAATGTGGAAGAAGAGAGAAGAAAATTATACGCCAGAGGAATTAGTAAAGAAAATTAAGAGGTGTGAACCTTACTTTAAGAAAAATGGTGGAGTTACTTTTTCTGGAGGAGAACCTTTATTACACAGTGAATTTATTATTGAAGTTTGTAAACTATTAAAAAAAGATAATATTCATATTGCGATAGATACTTCTGGTGTTGGATTGGGTGATTATCGTGAACTTTTATCTTACGTCGATTTAGTTCTTTTAGATATTAAACATACTGACCCAGAAGAATACCACAATATTACTGGTCTAGAAATGAAGGAAGTGGAACATTTTATTGATGTTTGCAACGAGATGAATAAAAAGATTTGGATTCGTCAAGTTATTGTTCCAGGTATTATGGATAATTATGAATATATGGATAGTTTAGTAAATTATTTACAACATATCCATAATGTTGAAAGAGTAGATTTTCTTCCATTCCATCGTTTAGGACGTGAAAAATATATTAAATTAGGGCTTTCATATCCATATGAAGATAAACAGGATATGGATAAAGAAAAGTGTAATCAATTATATGATTATTTTAAAGAAAGATATTTTAAATAATATCTTTTTTTGTTATACTGTTTTTAATAAAAGGAGTCTTATTATGCGGAAGAGTATCGTTTCAGAAATTTATTTAACTTCCAAATTTGTATCTAGAGAGTCTTGGCATTCTATGCTTTTAAAACTCTCTAGTTATTTAGGCTCTTTTTCTCGTTTTCAAATATTTGTTGTTTGCGATATGAATAAAATTCATTATTATGTTCGTACAGAAGAAGTTTTGCCAACTGTATTAGGAGAATTGTCTGATTTTCTGTTCAAGGTTTCAGATATTCATTGGTCGTTTGCTTATGAGCGTGGTTTACCTTATATAAATCAGTTGACAGATACAATTGTTGATCTTATGGATAGAGAATCATTAAAGAAATCTCGTAATATTAAAATGTTAGAACTATATTTTCGTAATGTTACTGGTGATAAACTTCTTAGTCGTGGTTATTTATATATAAGTGAACGGGACAGTGTTATTCGTCGTAAGTTATTTAAAAGCTTACCAGAGGTATTACTTAGTGTTGATTTTTCGAAAAACAAAAAATATATCTATCAGTCTCAACCTAAATATTTAGATTTCCAAAAAGCTCTACCATTGTTGCAAAGTGAGTCTGTTCAAGCTTTACTTTCTGTTTCCACCTTTCCTTATTTTTCTAAGGATTATTATTTAAACTTATCTACCTATTCTTTTGATAAACATTCTCTTATTGTAGGGTCTAGTGGTAGTGGTAAGTCTAAGTTTATTAGTTTGCTTATCAGTCGATTAGCAACAACGCTTGATTATAAATTGAAATATAAAATTGTTGTTATTGATCCACATGCTTCTTTAGAAGAAGATATTGGTGGTTTACCTAATAGTTCTATTGTTGATTTTCAATCCATTGAACAAAGTATTAATTTGTTTGTTAATTCTACGGATAATGTCGTGGTTGCTTCAGAATTATTGATGTCTTTACTTTCTTCTTATATGAGCGATTTATATAATTCTAAGTTAGAAAGAGTTTTACGCCATAGTTTATTATTGCTTTTATATCATAATAGTTTTAGTTTTAAACATTTACGTAAGTTATTATTAGAGGTTGAGTACCGAGAATCTTTGTTATCAGAGAAATTGCCAGATAGTATTTATAGTTTCTTTTTGACTGATTTTAATGAAATGAAAAATAAGTATTATAATGAGGCAATTGCTCCTATTATTGCTTTTCTAGATGAGATGGAATTAATTCCTGTCTTTCAAGAGGAAAATACTAATGCCTCATCTTTACAAGATGTTATTCAGAAAAGTTTTCTAACTTTGTTTTCTTTAAATCGTAATGTATTGGGAGACTCTTGTGTTAAGACGATTTCTGGTCTTATTATGCAGCAATTAATGGCATTGATTCAAGAAAGAAAAATAGATGAACATATTATATTTATTGTAGATGAGGTTTCTACGATAGAAAATCCTATTTTGCTTAAATTTTTATCAGAGGCACGAAAATTTGGGTTATCTTTAATTTTAGCACAACAATATTTTGAGCAGATTAGTAAAGAATTACAAGATGCCATTTTTGCTAATGTAGTTAATTATTATGTATTTAGGGTTTCTAGAAGAGATGCTACTATATTATCTAGTAATATATCTATGAAATTATCTCGTGATGATAATGAAGAAAATCGTATATTGATGTTAATTAATTTAGGCGATAGAGAATGCGTTGTACGTCTTGGAAGTCGAGGTGTGTTGCTTCCAGCGTTTAAAGGAAGAACTGTTGATTTTGTTCCTATTAAAGGAGTTAAGAAAACAAAGATATCTAAACCAGTTCCTAAGAGTAAAGTTACAGTATCTCCCCCTAAGAAGAAATTTGAAATTACACCAAATATTAAATTGACAGAATTATTGTTAGAACAATCTTCTAGTAGAAGAAATATGAGAGGTGATGTAAATGAATAAAACACAAGTGTTGGAAACAGTAGATAAGATTTTTTCTAATGTTTTTGACTGTAAGAATCCATTTACTATTGATGAACTTTTAACTAAATTTGCGTTTGATGTTAAGTTGCCACAGCAGGTAAATGATTCTATTACGGGAGAAGTTACTTGGGCTACTTCTGTCAATCCAACAAAGTATATTACAGAAAAAAACACTTGGAAATGGAAAACTTGGGAACAGCCAAAACAAGAAATAGAAAACTTGGAACAGTTGGTTACTTTATGGAATCAACTTAATTATCGTACTACTGAAAGAGTATATGATTCTACTAATGTATCTGAAAGTGATACTATTTATCGTTCTGAAAACATATATCGTTCTTGTGATTCTAGTGATTGCAAAAATTTGATTTTTTCTGATGGTTGTCAGGGAAGTGAATATTTACTTGCATCTCAAAGATCTGGTCATTGTAGCTTTTGCATTCGTTGTGATGATTCTTCTGGTTGTTCTAATAGTTATAATGTTTCTTGCTCTTCAAAAATTAGTAATTCTTTTTTTATAGAGGACTGTGGTTCGTTACATGAATGTATGTTTTGTGCTCATATTTCTAATAAAAAGTATTGTATTTGCAATATGCAATTTGAAAAAGAAGAGTATTTTGCTATAAAAAAAGAAATTATTAAATGGATTATGAATTCTTAAAGCCAGATTTGGCTTTTTTGTATGTATTAAAAAAAACAGGATATGCTATTATTGGTGATGTTATGTTTTGGAATACAAACTTTCCTTCTTTAACTACGGATAAATTTGTTAGAGAATTAGATGTTGCGATTATTGGTGGAGGTATTACTGGTCTTGGTACAGCTTACTATTTGCGAGATTCTAACTTGAAGGTTGCTGTTTTTGAACAGGGAAAGATTGGAATGGGAGTAACTAGTAGGTCGACAGCTAAAATTACATATTTACAGGGTGATATATATCAAAGGTTAGGAGATAAGGCAAAATCTTATTATTTGTCGCAGAAAGAGGCTATTTGGGAATTGTTAAAAATCATTGAAGATGGGAATATCTCTTGTGAGTTGGAAGAAGTTCCATCTATTCTTTTTTGTTTGAATAAGGAAAATGATTCAAAGATTCGAGCAGAGAAACAGTTGCTAGAAAGTTTTGGTGCTCATCCTTATGAAGTGGAGCATCCAAATATTTCTTCTGGTATTGGGATTTCTGATTCTTATGTTTTTCATCCTTTAAAATTTTTATCTGGGCTTTCTAACACTTTGATTTCCAAAGTTCTTATTTATGAAAATACTTTGGTGTTTGATATGAAAAAAGAGAATGGTCGTTATCTTATTCATACTACAAATGGAGATTTTTTTGCGAAGAATGTTGTAATTGCAAATCATTATCCTTTCTTTTTACTTCCTAATTTATTTCCTCTTAAAACTTATGTACAAAGAGAATATGTAAATGCTGCGAAAGTATCTCATTCTTCATCTTTTACAGCTATAAATATTGATTCTGATTTACATTCGATTCGTTATTATAAAGATTATTTATTATATGGGTCTAACCGTCATCGGTTGACTGAAAAAATTGATTTTGGAAAGCATTATGATAAAAGTCGTTCTGACTTTAAGAGGTTATTTGATAAAATTCCTGAAGTGACATGGGATAATCAAGATATTGTCAGCCATGATTTGTTACCGTTTATTGGAAGACTTGATAGTCATCTTTATGTGGGGGCAGCTTATCGAGGTTGGGGAATGACTAATGGTGTTTTGGCCGGTAAGATTATTTCTAATTTTATTTTATATCAGACGACTTTATACCAAGATTTATTTTCTCCAACAAGGATGAATTTGGGATTAGCTATTCATTCTTTTTTAGGAACTTTTCATTATATGAAAGCAACAACGCAAGCTTTTTTGAAAAAAAACAATCCTTCTTATGTTAGGATTAATGGTGTTTTACATGCAATTTATGAAGATGAAGAACATAAAATCCATAAGATTTGTTTATTATGTCCTCATATGAAGTGTCATTTGGTTTTTAATTCTTATGATAAAACTTGGGATTGTCCTTGCCATGGATCAAGATTTTCTTTAGATGGAAAATTAATTAAAGGACCAGCCACTAAATCTTTAACAAAAACTAGTATAAAATAAATAATTTTTTTCATACTAGTATTGAGGTGATGTAAATGAATAAGCAATGTGAGCTAATTGAAAAGATTTATAAGAATGCTTCCATGGGAAGATTTTCTACTCAAAAGTTATTAGATAATTTAAAAGGTAAAGATAATAAAATTACCGGAAAAGTAGAAGAAATTTTTAAAGAATATTCGTCTTATGAAGAAAAGGCTAAAGAATCTTTACTTTCTAAAGATATGAAGTTAGAAGAAGAAGGAAATATAGCAAAAATTATGTCTTCTATGGGAATTTATAAGGAAGTTCTTGCAGATAATAGTGATGCAGCTATTGCGGATTTGTTAATTCAAGGATTATCTATGGGAGAAATAGAAATGGAAAAAAGAGTGGAAAATGCAAGCGATGAAATTAGTAAGGATGATCTTAAACTGGCTAAAGATTTTCTGAAATTTCAAAAAAAAGCCCAAAAAGATTTGAAAGATTTTTTGTAAAAGAGAGACGCGTTCTTTCTTTTTTTTGTCATATTTATTTATAAAATATAATTGTTTTTTTCTATAATTTCATATATAATAAGATTAAAAAGGTAGGGGACTTGCTATGACCAATTTAAAGATTTGGAAGTTCATGTTAGCAGTGCAACGAATAAAAGATTATATAAAAGCACATTTTGTGCAATTTATATTAGCTGTTCTTTTTGTTGTTGTTTTAGTTGTTGTGACTATATTAGTGTTAGTCTCTCAAAAACAGTTATCAGAATTTAAAACAGAAGACGTTAAAACTTATGTTTATTTTGGAGATATTAAATTTTAATACGACACTGCTGTCACTTTGGGTGAAAGCAATGGTATTACAAAATTAAAATTGGACGGAGAAGAAGTTGAGTTGGGTTCTCAGCCTTTATATTATTCTGGTTTGAAAAAGGCAATTCTTCCTGTACAGATGTCTGTTGTTTTTCCTCTTTCTAGCGGTCAACAGAAAGTTGTTCCTAAATTTAGTGAAGTGGATGCCTCTGAGGGTGGAATTTATTTAAAAAATAATAATTTAAATTATTCTTTGGATACTGCCTTTTTGTATGATGGTGCGGATTTATATTTCTTTATTAATCCTGTTGTTATTCAATTTGGTAGTACAGAAATTTCTCTTTCTCCTTTTTCTTATGTTACTTATAATTTTAATAAAGAATTATATGTATATGATTTTGAAAGCGATGTTATGAACTATTATTCAGATGTGTCTGATGTGGTTTTAGCAAAAGCAGATTCTTATACAGTTAATTTAAGTATTGATAGTTTAGAACGTGATAATGATAAATCTAGACTTCTTATGAAAAATTTTTCTTATTTGCCTAAATTAAAGTCTTAGTTGGGAGTTGGTTATTTTGAAAAAAATTGTCATCCCTATTGTTGTTATTTCGATTATTCTTATTTATTTTAGTTATATAAAATTTTCTCCGGTTATGAATGTTGATGTAGGAGGATATTTATTTACATCTAATCAAATTGTTGAAAACTTATTGCAAGAAAACCAAAAAGATAAAATAGAATATGAGAAAGTTAAAGTTAATGATGTTATTTATCAACAAAGAGACGACTTGTTTGTTGGCGAGACAAAAAAAGTTAAAATTAATGCTTCTTTGCCTTTGCTTTCTAGTGATGGTTCTACTTTGTATAATTTTACAGAAAATGGTTATTTGATTGATTATAGATTTCAAAAAACGAAAAGTTATGCTAATAGTGTTTTGGCTAACGGCGAGCTATATAATCAATTGAGTTTAGAACGTGCTGATAATGATATTTATTATTTTTTAGAGTTGGAAAATAATGTTTTTATTAATTTAAATTCTATTAGTATTACTGATCATCAGTATACTTATAATATTCCTGTTCATAGTTTTATTTATTTTGATGAAAATGAAATTAGGTATTATTATTTAAAGAATGATAAATTTCGATATGAACGTATTGATGGAGTAGATGCTGATAGTGAAGTTAGTATTTTGAAGCAGAATTTTAGTTATGAACAATTACGTATTCTGTTGGAACTTCTTTCTAATCAAAAAGAAAAAGAAGAACTTGTACAGGATGTTATCGATACTCCGAATGAAGATACTAATAATGGTGATAAAAAAGAAGATAATGGTGGAGTATCTAATGAGCCTTCAGAAATCACTTATGTAAAGCCAGAGGTTAGTGTTAGTCATTTTAAATCTAATATTTATTCTATGACTTCTACTCTTAATATTAATGATCCTGCTTTTAGGATAAAGAAGAGTCCTACTTTTGAAATAAAAATTAATAATAGTATTTATTTGCGAAAAAGTATAGGTGCAAGCGGAGATTTTGAAATTACTGGACTTTTACCTAATACAGAATATACTATTGTTGGTAGTTTTACTTATTTGAATGAGGAAGATGTTCAAATTAAGAAAACTTTTTTTGAACAAACGATTAGTACGAAAGACATTTCAGGAGTTGAACCACTTATTTTTTCTTTGGATAATACTCAAACTTTTCCTCATCATTTGTTTATTCAAAATATGAAATTAGATAATGATTCAGATGATGAGGTCTTAAAAGGACTAAAGACAGTTAAAATTTTACTTAATGATAGTGAATATACTTTGTCTAGTTCGCAGGTATCGTATTTAAAGCAGTTAAAATCTATTGATTATGAAACTCCAAAGAGTCTTGATTCTAACTCTAAATATACATATCAGATTGTAGCAGAAGATGTTGCGGGGAATTCTTTAAAGATTAAGAAAGATGCTTTTAATGCAATTACCTCAAAAGAAGAACCTCAGGTATCTATTGATGTGCTTAAAACAGATTTAACAACTGCGACAGTTCAATTTACTGTGGATAATAAGGATAATGTTGCTTTTTCTAATCTGTATTATGTTGTTTCTAATCGTGATGGTAAAATTGTAGCTAAAGGTGATGTTGTTAATAATAAAGACACTTTAATTTCTGATTTAGATGTTAATGAGGTTTACCAAATTCAGGTTTATGGGGATTATGATTTGGAAAATGGTAATGGTGTTGTTAAAAATCAAAAACTTAGTGAATCTAAGTTTAGTACCCAGCCAATTTCAGTTTTAGGATATGTAAGGTTAGAGTTTGAGGATGAACAAACTACACAGGATAGTACTAATTATCATTTAAAATTAAATTCTGATGTTACTGACTCTCGATTAGTTGAGTTGTTGGATTCTATTGAGATTACGTTGACTGATTCTGTTTCAGGAAATGAAGTTTTGACTAAAGTTATTGATGGCGATGATATTACTTTATTACAATCTGGTGATACTGTTGATTTGACTTTTTCTAATCTAACTTCTAATTCTGTTTATGATGTTAATGTTGTTACTTATATTCGACAGGGAAATAAAAGTTATGAGTTAAAAGCTTTGACTAATTTGAAGGAAGTAAAAACATTTAAAAAACAAGCTTTTGTTTCAGTTATTAATGAATTTTCTAATGAGAATTTAATAGACTTTGATGTAAAAGTGGTAGATGATGATTTGGCTATTGAGAGTGAGTTTGTTCGTTTGGAAGTACGAGATTCTCATGGTAGTCTAGTTTATTTTGATCAATTAGAGATTAATGGTGATTATCAAAGGTTTACCTTAGATAAGTTAAATAAGGAAGAACAGTATACTTTCTCTTATATTGTTGAAGAATATAATATTGGTTATAATAATACTACATTTGAAGAAAATAAAATTATTTATCAAGATACTATAGTTACTAATGTTGGTATTTATGGAGAGTTAGAATTAGATAGTTTGTTAAGACAGACTACTAGTAAGAATGTTTTTGATATTAATAATGAATCTCGTTGGAAAACATCTGGGTCTTCTTCTACTTTCCAAAAAGAGACAGATTCTAAGAATAATAGCTTTACTTTATCTGCTAAAAATAGTAGTGCGTATTATGCTTATTTTTTACCAGAGTGTAATGGACAAACGGTACGAGTTTCTTTTTATGCTAAGCATACGAAAAAGTCTAACCAACAAAAAGTTTATTTTAATGGTGCCGCTACTGGTACTCAAAAGTTATTATCTAATCTTTCTACTGAGTATCAATATTATGAATTTGAAGTAACTATTTCTAATTCTTATTTTAGTTTTAATGTCAATGAGATTAGTAATAATAATACGACTACTACAGTTTCTATTAAAGATTTGCAAGTTATTCCTAAAACTTCAAGTAATACAAATATGACTAAATATGATGCATATACTGAAAAAAATAAATACTTAGGAACTATTTATGCTAGTATTTATGATTCTAAACAGGAACTTATGAATAATAATTATTATGTGCGTATCTTGGAAGAAAATGAGTTGGTTGATACTTTGGAATATACAATGAGTGAAGCACACCAAAGTGTTGATGATTTGATTACATATGAGTTTAATAGAAATATTAATTATGAACTTCAGCTATGTGTAAAAATTAGAGATCGTTTATATCCAATTTCTTCTTTATATTTTTCTACTGAATCAGAAATTCGTACTATAAAGACTACAAATGATTTTTTTGCTATGCATGTTAATGGCAAATATCTAGTTGCGAATGATTTGGATTTTCGTAATGTTAATAGAACTTATGGTGATGCTTTTTCTGGAACTGTTGATTTCCAAGGGCATCAGGTATTGCTTAATATTCAAGGAAGGCCTTCAGCATTGATGTCTAATGTGTCTTCCGATGGAGTGTTACGCAATTTAGATATTCATTATTATTTAGATAATCCTAGTGCTAAGAGTAATTATTATGGTTTGGTTACTTATCAGTATGGTACTATTGAAAATTTAAAGATGACAATTGAAGAGTCTACTAATGTTGCTAATTCTACTTTTTCTTTGTTGTGTTATGCTAATTATGGAACGATTTCTAACTTTGTTTTTTATAGTAAAGCACCTTTGTCGGGGTCTTATTGGGTAACTTTAGGATGTTTACATCAATATGGGGTTATGACTAATGGTTATGCCTATGGAGAACCAATTAATGCTACGTTTTATAATGCTACTACTGGAAGAAAGCGTATTGGTGTTTTGGCCGGATACTCTGGTAGTAATGCTAAAATCTCTAATATATATTCTTTAATTGGTATTACTGTTTCTAACGGCGAAAATGAAGAGGCTAATAATATTAATGTTGGTAACTTAATAGGTGAAGTTAATCGTGTTATTGCACAGAAAGTATATACTTATGTTGAAGATGATACTAGAGATTATAGTTTAGATCCTAACTTTGGTTATGTTTCTTATGCTAGTGCTAGTAATGTGTATTATGCTAGTGACTTTATTTATCAGGGAAAATATTCTAACAAAATTTCGAAGTTGGCTTTGAGGGATGATGAATTTCAAGATAAAATGTTAAATTCTGATAATCAGTTTGATATTGACTCTTTGGTTCCTTATGGATATTATCCTCAACTCGTTTGGCCAGATTCTATGCCTACTCAAGATTATATTTCACTTCCTACAATTGAGGATGATGACTTGATTGATGTTACTACCGTTGATAATGTTGAACAGGAAGGTAATAAAGCACGTGTTGTTTTAACTGTTAGTAATCCTGGAAATGAAAGAATTACTAATATTTCCCTTAAAGACATTTCTAGTCGAATTATTAGTCAAGAGACAGAGGACAATAAAACAAAGTTAACTATTGAAGTTTCTAATCCTACAAGATATGTATCTAGATATTATATTAAATCTATTAGTTCTGTAGGTGAGTTTAACATCCCTTATACTAGAGAATACGAAGATAATGAAAGAGCTTTAGAGATTGATATGTATCGTATGGTTTCTAGTGTTTCTGACTGGAAAAAGATTAAGCAAAGTTTAACGGAAAATTATATGCTTACTACAGATCTTGATTTTAAGAATGAGACTGGTTTTCAAATTACTGGAACTTTTTCTGGTAAATTAAATGGTGATGGTCATACTATTAAAAATATTCGTATTGAGAGTGGCGATGGAATGTTTTCTACCGTTACTGGAACTATTTCTAATTTGTTTGTCGAAGATTATGTAGAAGTGGTTCGTGGTAGTTATGGTGGATTTATTAGTTACGCTTCGAGCAATTCTGTTGTAGATAATGTTCATTTGAAAAATGTTAATGTCTCTGGTTCTTCCTATATTGGTGGCTTGATTGGATATGCTAATAGTTCTATGGTTAGCAATAGTTCTGTTACTAATTTTAAAGTAAATAATGTACAAGATACTGTTGATATTCGTGTGGGTGGTTTAATAGGTTATAGTGTTTCTACGATTATTTCTCATTGCTATGCACAAGATGTTGATCTAGAACTTGAAGATCCTAATGTTGTGTATGCAGCTGGTGGACTAATTGGTGAACTTTCTTCAGGAACTCTTGATTCTGCTTATGCTACAGGTAGTATTCATACTTCTTTCCAAGAAGCTGGGGGAATTACGGGAAGAAATGGTGGCTATATTAGTAATGTTTATACTAATGTGGACATTTATAGTCAACAGGATTTCTTGGGTGGTATTGCTGGTTTTTCTAGTAATAGTTATATTTCTAATACTTTAGTTGTTGGTGAAATTTATAGCTATTATCAAGATACAACAAATACTCATCGTACTATTGGTAATGTAGCAGCAACAAAATCTAATTATGTGTGGTCTGAACAAAAGATGAACGGACTAGTTACTTCTGATGTTAATGGGGATATTTTAGTTACAACAGATGAATTAAATACATTAGGAATTTATAGTTTAAAAATCGATATTGGTGATTATTTTGATGATAGTAATATTGGGGATAATAGTTTGCCGTTTTTATATAATAGTTCTCATTCTGAATTATTACCTAATCAGAAAAAATCTAAACTTAAAACAGCTTCTTTTGAAGTAAAGAATATTACTTTATCTAGTTCTGTTAGTTCGGCTAATATACTATTAGAAATTGATAATCCGGAACAATATGAGATTAAGGAGATTTCTATTGATGGATTAAATATTACTAACATTCGAAGAAATGTTAATCAGGATGGACTTACTTATTTGGAAGTTGTTGCTGTCCCTGAAAAGTATTATGATAGTTATATGCTTGAAGAGATTGTTTATGTTGATGATGGAAAAGAGAAGATATGTTCTAAATCGACGAAAATAGCATTACAGTTCTTTAAAGATATCGAGAATTTTGAGGACTGGCAAAGTATAGGTAAGAATTCTTTGGAAAATTATCGATTAGTTGCTGATATTGATTTTTCTGGTCAAAAGAATGTAAACTCTAATATATCTGTTAACCGGTTAGAAGGCACTGACGGTGGACATACTTTAAGTAATATAGACTTAACGTTTACTTCAGCTAATCAAGCCTTAATTAATACTGTATCTGCTAGTATTAGTAATATTAATTTTGACAATATTACTATTTCTAATACTGCCACAAGCGGTAATTATACAGGAATTGTTCGATTTACTATGGGGGAGATTAATAATTTGAAGTTTAATCATATTACGATTAATGCTCCAAAGGTATCTTATAGTGCTCCGATTGCTAATGATAGATCTATTTCTGTTCGTAATATTTCACTTAATGATATTACTGTTTCTGGTAGTTCTTATGTTGCTGGATTTATTGCTCGAACTAGAAATTTTGATATGACATATTTAGATTTTAGTGATGTTTCTGTTAGTGGAACAGGTAATTATATTTCTGGATTGATAGGGTATCGTGATTATTCATCTCGCTCTACAATTTTCCATATTACTGGACAAGATATTACAGTAAAAGGTGGCTCTTATGTAGGCTCTGTCTTTGGTTATGGTGGAGCGGATCAAGTAAGTGTATCTAATGTGACTATTTCTGGTGGTAACTATGTAGGTGGAATTAACGGTATTTCGGTTGTTGATAATATCTATGATAATACTGTTACCGATAGTTATATTAGTAGTACAGGAGATTATCTTGGTGGTATTACTGGGTATACTAGAAATCTTTATCGTTCGTTCCTTATTGGAAGTACAGTTGAAGGTACTTCTACTAATAGTAGTTATTTAGGTGGTATTGCTGGTGGTGATGGCTATACTGTTAACAGTTGTGGAGTTATCGATTCTACGCTTACTTCTTTAGGTGACTCTGTTGGTGGTATTCGTGGTCGTGTTTCTAGTGGTGCTGCTACTAATAATTTTGTACGTAATACTAATATTACTGGAGCTATTTATGTTGGTGGTGTTGTAGGTAGAACTATTAATGGAACGAATACGGTGGCTAATAATTTAGTTAACGCTTCTGTTAGTGCTACTAATCATGGTGCTGGAGGATTAATTGGTTATGTAAACAATTTAAATACTACTTCGGCTAGTAATATTTCAAGAGCCTATACTAATATTGTAGAAAGTAGTATTGTTGAAGCTCCATATGAAGCTGGAGGATTAATTGGTATAGTTGATACAGATCTTTATGATGGCCATTTTTATAATAATTTAATGGTTGCTGATGTATCTACGGTTCGTCTTGATAACTCTAATGGTCTTGTTATAGGTAGTGGCGATTCTTATGCTAATAATATTAATAATTTACGTGTATATGAAAATTCTACTCTTAATGGCACTGCTATTAAGGATAGTCTTACAGGATTGAATAAAAATGGTATTTTGGTTACGGCAGATGACTTGACTAAGCAAGCTACATATACATCTATTGGTCTTTCTACTGGTACATTTGATTATGCACCTTTGAGTTCTAATTCTTATCCGGTTCTTAAAAATGTTGCTAATCAAGAATACATTTTATTACCAGTTGTTCAAACATTTTCTTTATTTAGTATGAGATCTAGAGCTATGCGAGGAGAAGAGGTTCATGTTTTACCAGAGGTATATGTTTATGCTAGTGGTATTGATACGATTAATGTAGAATTTTCTAGTATTGATTCTAAAACTAATTTTACTATTCATGATGTAACTAGACAAATCTCACAAAGAACTTATACATTTTCTTATAATTTCATAGATGAATTTACTCTTACTTTATCTGATGGTATTAATGAAGAAAAGTTTGAGTTTTCTGCGGAAGATTTAGCACAAACTAGTATTACTATTGGTCAAAATTATTATTATTTGAAGGATGGAAAGATTAAAACTAATGATACAAAAATAGATGGTAGCGATTTTGTACATTTCTATGGTGACCAGGCATTGAAAAAAGATGGTAGTATTTATTCTATTTCTGAGAAGGAAGATATTGCTAATTATATTGAGATGTTTAGTGAAGTTGATGTGGTTCCTATGTATCGTTTCTACTTTGATAATTATACGATTTCTACTTTTGCAAACTATTCTTATGTTGATACTAAGCTTATTGACAAACAAGTTTTGGTGAAAAATGAAAAAGTTGAATTGATTGATTCTAGCTATGATAATGTTAAAAATATGGTAGTTATGGATTCTTATAATAATGAAGATTATTTAATGGTTCTAGGTACTGATGGTGTTCTTCATTCATTAAAGTCTGAAATTTCTTATCCTTCTGGTTTTAAAAATAGAGATATTAAGAGTATTAGTAGTAATATTATGAATTCTAGCAACTTGATTTTTGTAGAGTATGAAGATGGTGATTTTGTCTGCTTTGATTATAAGACTGGAACTGTTTATTCTGAAGAGGAAGAAAACAAAGAAAGTTTATTGTCTTATTTCCAATATCGTCTGTCTAGTAGTGCTTCTAAAGTTCGTACTCCATCGAATAATCAGTATGAGCAAGCAGAAGAGCTGGTTGATAAGCTAGAAGATACTTCTATATCTGAGGTGTTATCTGGTGATACAGAGTCTAAAGAAGAAAATGATAATTTGAATCATAACTATTTGACGGTTTATGAACCAGTGCGTGGGGAATATGTTGTTTATGATTTAAGTACGTATTTCTCTCCTGTTACGAGTGAAGAACAGAATGATGCTTCTATTTTAGATATGCCAATCGTTGACGATCAGATATCTATTAATCCTAGATTGGAAGATTTCTATTATTCTGATTCCACTCATACAAATCGTATTGCTTGGGTACTTATTTTCTCTGGAATATTGACGTTTATTGTTTCCTCTTTTGTATTACTAAAACATTTTTTAAAACGTCAAAGTGCCAGAAAAGTTTAAAAACATGCAGCTAAATGCTGTGTGTTTTTTTTCTTTATTTAAAAATTATTGTTCTATTGTATTTTTTTTGATATAATGTTACCAGAGAATAGAGGTCGATTATATGAAACGAGTGGTTATCATTGTTGTTCCTATTATTTTATTATCAATTTTGATTTTTTTCTTTGGTTATCGGGCTTATGTAAATTCTTTTGATGTTTTTCAAGAAGATGGTCATATCTTAGTTGAGACTTCTAATTCTTCCATTACAAGATATTACTTTAAGTCTGGTACAAAATATAAAAATACTAATTCTAATAAAATTGTTTTTACTGATACAAATGATAAAGAAGTGAAGATTGATACAGATTCATTTGTTCATTATAATAATGGTGCTATTTCTACTATGAAGAAAGCTGTTATTTTGGATTTATCTACTTTATCTGGTTCTGTTTTTAAATATTATTCTATATATGATGGGACATTGTTGACTAAGGTTAATGGATATTATAATGTTAAAAATCAGAATTCTAATATACCTTTTAAATCATTTTTGTTAAAGATTTCTAAAGATAAATATTTATTTGTTGCGGATTCTATGACTTTGACTATTGGTGATGAAAATCATGAAATTAAAGATAATTATTTAGAAATTTCTTTTTTCGATGGTAATATTACTAGAATTGAGAATCAAGAGTTGTCTTTTTCTAATGTATCTTCTAATATGTATTTACAAATAGGAGATGTTACTTTAGATCTAAATAATAGAAATTTATATTATAACCAGGAAAATAAGCTTAATTTAAATGAGATTACTATTGATAGTGATGATGCTATTGAAATACCTAAAGATGCAGAAAATTCAGATATGGATTTAGCTTTGGGTAAAGAAGATACAGATGAGGATGGTACTGGCTCTACTGGAAGTGCTGGCAATGATTCTTCTATTCCTAATAATCCTTTTGAGGGTATTCATAATGGTGTAATTGATACTGATATCAATACTACTGAAGAAATTGTTGAAGAAAATGCTAGGTTAAAAGATCCGGAATTTACCGTTTCTAGTTTAGAAGTTAGTCCTTACATGCTTCGTGCAGAGATTTCTGTTGAGGATACTGAAAATCTTTTGTCTGGTGATATTAATATTAAAATTATTGAGGCAGATACTAATAAAATTGTTTATGAACATAAGGAATTAAGTGGTGCTACTGTTTTACAAATTGAAAATCAATCTCTTACTCCCGATACAAATTATATTTTAGTAGTTAATTCCGATTATGTTAAAAATGAAGTTACCTATAATAAAGATTTTGTTCAAAAAACTTTTGTAACTGGTACTATTGGTGTAACTATAGAAAAAGAGTATGCTACATCTTCTTCTCTTGCATTTAATTTAAATAAGAGTTCTTATTCTACAGTGCAATCTGTTCATGTTCGGTTATTAGATGGATCTAAGACTATTTCTGAGCAAGAGGTTAGTCTTGCTACTGTTGGTAACACTGAAGTATTATTTACTGATTTAGATAATAATACAAAGTATCAAGTGGTTGTTGATAATTTTGTTTATACTAATTCGGTAGTTACTGATTCTTTAACTATTACTGCTGATGCGAAAACGTTGAAATTGAAGCCAACTTTTGGATTACCAACGTTTGTAATAGATAAAAAGAATGGTGAATTTAGATTATCTTTAAATAATGTTTCGGACCCTGATAATGGAATTACTAATTATCGTTATGAAGTTTATGATGCTAGAACCATTTCTGATGATGCTGCCGAGCCAATTAAAGTGGTTGATAAGAATTCTAATGGTAGTGTTTCTGTATCTGTTGATAATAATGTTATATCTCGTGGTGTTCCTTATGCTTTTAAGGTTGTTCTTACATTTGATGATAATGATAAAGTCTATGAATATGAAACTGATTTTAGTGAAGTTATGAAAATGGATGGAGTTGAGTTTCCAAGTATTCGTTTTGAAGAAACAGAAATAACTTTTGAAAGAATTGTTGGTAATATCATTATTAATGATAGTGGTAATACAATCAACTTGGATGATGGAAGCTTAATTACTATTACTTATCAAGATTCTGTAGGTAATGTTAATACTATTACTACTAGTGGTAATTTACGTATTCCTTTTTCGGCTAATAATTTAAGAGCAAACGAGACTTATACTCTTTCTGTTTATGCTAATGTGGATTTACAGGATGGTAATCCAACGATAGATAATTGTTATATTGGTAGTGTTATAGTTAAAACGGTTGATCCTGATTCCTTTACTTTAAAATGGACTGTGGATGATTCGGATATTAGTAAAGCATTTTCCATTAATGCACAGCTTTCTTCTGCAGAAGGAGTGGATACTTCATTAGAAGCTAGCACTTTAACTGGAATTAATTTTAATTTATATTCTGGAACTACAACTAGTGGTGCTTTAGTAAAATCAGTACGAAAAGTTGACCGAGATTTGCAATATTATTCTAGTGATTTACAAACAGAATATTATGATAATTCTTTCGAAATTTCTCCTAGTTTATTTGGCCTTAGAAATCAAGATTTAAGTTCGTCTTATTATACTATTGAAGTTACTGGGGCATATGATTATACGGATTATCAAAATGAATTACCAATTGTAAATAATGTTATTACAGTTAGAACAAATGGATTTGTTCCTGATGTTCCGTCTGATCCAACTTCTGCTATTGAAACTAATGTTATTCGTAATCGTGATGCTGGTGATAAATATCGTGAGGATTTGGATCCTGAAACGGTTGTAGGATATAAGATTATAGCAGGTTATGATAATTCTAAGAAATAAGCTAAAACAATTACTTATCAATTGCATGATGCTCATACTGGTGAAGTCATTGACACTCAAGTAGATACCATTACTGGTGATGGTGAATTGCATTATATGACGTTTTGGTTGAAAGATGGTACTGCTTATGATGTGGACGACACTTCTTTCCGTAGGGGTAATTCTTATTATTTTACTTATACTGCTCAGTTAGATTTGAATTTTGATGGGGAAGCGGAGACCAACTATCCTACGGGGGATGTGGTTTTAAGTTCTACTTGGATTTCTCCTGAAAAGCAGGAACCAAAGTTTAAATTGTATCCATCTACTTCTAAAGATGATACAATGACTTGGAAATATACTTATAGCGATATTGATAGTGCAGTAGTTGATAATAAGCTATATTATCGGATAGGCTCTTCGGAAATTGGGTCTGTGGATATTTATAAAACGACTGACAAATATAATTCTTTTAAACTTACTTCGTTATCCAATGGATTTTTGTCTATTTATACAAAAGAAGCATTGATTAAAACTGAGGATAATCTTACAGATGCTGTTAAGGTAGAGCAATATCATGAGAATGAGTATACACCTAATGTTGGTACTTATCATTTGTCTTTAGAGACTAATCGTCTTTTGATTTCTTTCCTTGATTATGAGTCTAATTCTGATTTCTATAATAGAGTTACTTCAGCTGATGTCACATTTATGGTAGGAAAAGAGAAAATTGTTAAGAAAAATCTGTCATTATATAATGGAATTATTGTTGTTGACCTTGCTGATTTGGAAGATTTTATTGGAAGGGATATTAATGTTTCTGTTTCACTACTATATGATTCTGGATTGGCTGGATTTGATTTTGATGATGATAATGTTACTTTGCAATCTATTCAAACTGAAAATCAAGAAAGTTATTATTATACACTAACAGAAGAAGGTAATTTGGCTATTTCTACTTCTGCTTCGGGTTCTTTATTCAATGTCGATTTTAATTTGGATGAAGAAAAGTTATCTATTGTTGATGTGGTTGATAATGAGAAAAAGGAGTTAAAGCTATCTATTGATGAACAGGGTGTTAGCTATAATTACGAATATTTTATGCCTAAGCAATTGAAAGATATTAGGGTTTCTAGTGATGGTACTGATTCTTTCTCTTTTGATATGATAATTCCTGGTGTAAGTTTGATGAATGAGCAAGGAAGCTTAAATATTAGTGCTAGTTTAGTAGATGCTAGAGTTAAGATGAAAATTTATGGTATTGCATCTTCTACTATTAAAAATGAATTAATTTATTTGGATGTTTATGAGTTGGATGAAGAGAATGTAGACTCTACCTTTGTTAAGACTGTTGAAGTTTCTATGAAAGATTTGGATGAACCTATTACTATCGACGGTTTAAAACCAGGAACTGATTATTATTTTAAGGTTTGTGCCGAGGTTTCTAATGGTGATAGTTATGTTCGAACACAATTATATGATATTGATTCTCAAAGTAATACTCGAAATTATTATTTTCAGACTTTAAATGAAATTGGTGTCAATAATCTTAAAGTGTATTATGGTTCTACCTCATATAAGCAGAAATATTTGAATCTATCTTATGAACTTAGTGAAGTTTTAGGTTATGATCGTTTGGAATATAAAATTTATAAAATTATTGAACCTGAAGATGGAGAAGGTGAGCCATCTTATGAGTTAGTAGATTTAGATATTGAAGATGATAAAGTTTTTAAAGAAAAAATGACTAAAAAAATTCCTATTTCTCTTGATTGTGGTATTGAAGCTGGGGAACAATATTTGATTACTATTCAACCATATGTTACGTTAGAATTGGATGGGGAAAAGACAGAAATTCCTTTGGAACGTGAAGGTAATACTATTTATGAATTTCCTGTGTTGTATTCTCCAAATATTAGCATTACTAGTGTAATTTATTCTAATCTATCTATTAATTTAAGAGTAAATGTTTTAGATAGACAGAAGACTATTGTAGATGGTAAGTATCAGGTTCAATTATTAAATAGTGATGGAGAAGATATTACTCCAGAAAAATATAAGAATCAGGATTATGATATTTCAACTATCAATAATTCGTTTACTTTGGAGGAATTGGAACAAGGAAAATCATATACATTTAGAGTGGTTTATCAATTAGACAAGTATAACTCTTCTTCTAAAATTACGCAGGGTGTAAAAACATATCGTTTTGTTACTACTGGTTCTGATATTAATATTGGTGATGTTTATGCTCAGACGAATTTGGAAGATCAAACTAAGATTAACCTACAATTTTATAATAGTTATAAATTGACTACAATTGATACGATTCGTTATTCTATTTATGATTCTAATAGTTATTCTATAGATAATTCTATGGAGTTTTCTCCGACGCTAACTACAACATCTGGTGTTCAGTATTATGCGTTGACCTTACCAGAAACTGTTCCTGGTTATGGTATTTATTATTTGCAAATTCAATTTATTAAAGATGATGTAGTTGTTGCTGAAGAGTCTATAGAGTATCGTTATACAAATTAGGAGGAGGTGTATATATGCGGAAATTAGGAAAAGAAAATTGGAAACTGTTTGTATTGCTTTCTATTTTGACAGTTATCATTATCATTATTTTCATTTTCTTTATTCGTTATGCACTTTCTGGGGATAATTCTTATCAAATTGATGCAGGAACTGTTTTCTTTGATGAAAATTATATTCCTGTATCATTTGATACAGAATCAGAATTGAAAAAAAGATTTGATGGGAATTATTATTTGATTTCTGATGATTCTAAAGAACAGCATAAAATCGGGAAGTTAGCAATTGGTACTAGTGCTAATGATTACGCTATAGATTTATACGGTAGTGCTTATCAAGTAATGACTTCTGGAGAGGTTGCTAGAGTTAGTAAGCATACGGAAATTGCTAAAAGCTCTCCTCCTAAGTTTTATAAGCTGGCTGATAGAAAATATTTGTTTGTAGATCAAAATATTTTTACTCAAAATAAGGAAATTGAAGCTGATGGTTTTCTTATTATAGAATTAGATAAGCAAGGAAATGCTACTTTGGTAAATACTGAAATGAGTGTAAAAACTATTAATCCTATTGTACTTAAAGGAACTGTCTTTGATTTTGATGTTGTTAATGAGAAATTAATTTATGATGGTCAAGAAATTGATTTAAAAAATATTATCGGTAGTACTAATGAATATAAAGAATCAGAGGAAGATTCTACTGATAAAGATAAGAACGATGATGGTGAAGACGGTAACTCTAGTCAAGGTGGTTCTAACAATACTTTAAGTTATTATGATCAGTATTTTAAAAATGTGGTTAATAGTTTTAATAATTTGGCTAATAGTGTTAATTCTGTTAATGATAATACTAAGGATACTGTTAAAAAGAATGAGATTTATTATGATTTTAGTAGATGGGTTTCTTTGAAAAAAGTTACTCCTTCTGTTACTACAATTAATTTGGATTATCAAGTTTTTGATCCTAATAGTGAATATCAAAGTGTATTTATTTTGGTAAAACCTGTTAATGGTGATTCGACTGAAAAACTTCAGTTAAATAAAAATAATACAGGTTATGTTTTAAGAAATTTGACTCCAGATACCGAATATGTAATTTCTTTTGGATATCAAATGGTTGGTGAAAATGAGGATGTTTATACTGATACAGTTACAGTAAAGACTAGACAACCAGATTATCAGTTGGAAATTACAAAAGTTACTAGAGATAGGATATATTATACTTTGAAAATTGATACTAATTATAGTATTGAATCTGCTACTGTTGCTCTATACTCTGATTCTTCTAGAATTGGTGAGGCTCTTGTTGATTTCTCAACAACAACAGACGGTGTTTCTTATGAGGGTAACATTTCTTATTCTTCTTTGGGGTATATGGTTGAAATTCGATTAGAAAATATGATTTATAATGGGTCTATCATCAATCTAGATGTTAGTGATAAATTTATTAATGAATAGGAGTGGTTTAAGTGAATGCATTATCAGCAACAATGATTAGTATTGGTATTATGTTGGGGCTTGCTTTTCTTGGCCTTGGTATTGGTATTGGAACTATGGCTTCTAAGGTAGCAGAATCGGTTGGGAGAAATCCGGAAACAAAAGCAGATGTTGTTCATTCTGTTATGACGATTCTAACTGTGACAACAGTCTTCTTATTGTTTTTGTTCTCTTTTGTTTTCTTCTTATTGTTTTTTAATCCATTATTAGTTTAATATGACTATTCTTATTGTTGTTATTGTTATTATAGTTTGTCTAGTTTTGATTAGTTTCTTTTTATTGAAGCGTATTGTTAGTCAAGTAGATAAGCAATCTAAGTTATATTTTGCCTTGAAATTACAGGAATATGATGAATTAGTTACTGAAAGGGAAGAAAAATTAGAGGAGATAAAAAACGAGCAAAAGACAGAAGAGGCTGTTTCCAATGCTGATGAGCGAGAAAATAATCATCCTTCTGTAGTTGTTTATAAAAAAGAAAATCCAGAGTATCAAATCGATGATTTATTAAAGATAGTAAAAAAGGTCGATGATAAATTTCATGTAAATGGAGAAGAAATAGTTTCTTCCTTTTTACAGCATAATCCTACGAAAGAAGAATTATTACGTTATAATAAACTTAGGAGAATGAGACGAAAAATATTAGATATTGGTGTTTATAATATTATTTCTAACGAAGATGAAAACTATCTTAATAATTTGTTTAATGAACTTCGGATGATTGATGTAGATATCGTTGATAATTTTGTTTTTAATGTAGATTCTATTAATATCGAAGAGTTTCTTAATTATTTAGTTAATGAAATACAAAAGTGTGATCCACATATATATGTTGAAGTTGGTGATAAAAACGTGAATTATGATTATTTGAGTAATCGTGTAGTTACTACTTATAATGATAAAATATATGTTGGTCTTATGATTATTTATAGAGATAAAATGTACGATTATAGTTTGAGTTAAAGGGGATGGGAATATGAATACTGATCCTGTATTAGTTTCACGTGAAGATGCGAAAGATTATGTTGATAATTTGTTGGATGATAAAATTAATAAGATAGAGCAACAGAAGAATGTTTATGATGTTGGTAAAGTTGTACAAGTCAAAGATTTTATTGTTTATGCTAATGGTTTAGGAAATGTTTCTTTTTATGAAAAAGTAAATATTGCTAATAAAGCCGTAGGATATGTTATGAAGATGGAGACTAATTCTGTTGTTATTGCTGTTTTGAAAAAAACAGAAGAGATCTCTATTGGGGATACTGTTTATCAAAGCAACGAAGAATATATGGGAGATTTCTCTAAAGATGCTTTAGGTAGAATGATTGATATTTTTGGAGAAGATAAACTTACTAATAAAAAGTATCAATCTATTGAAAAATTAAAAATAGAAGAAGATAATATTCCTATTATGGATCGTACTGAGGTTAATCGACCTTTACTTACGGGAATTGCAGGTATTGATTTGATTTATCCTATTGGTAAGGGTCAACGACAATTAATTATAGGGGATAAAAAAACGGGAAAAACGCAGCTTTGTTTAGATACTATTGCTAATCAAAAAGGGAAAAATATGATTTGTATCTATGTTGCGATTGGTAAAACAAAAAAAGAGGTAAAAGAAATTTATTATGAGTTAATGAAGAAAGAAGCTATGAGCTATACTGTTATTATTACTGCGTTTCATGATGATTTACCTTCTGTTTTAGCGTTGACTCCTTATTATGCATTGTCTGTTGCTAAATGGTATATGATGCAGGGATATGATGTTTTAGTTGTTATTGATGATTTAAAAAGACATGCAGATGCTTATCGTGAAATTAGTTTGATTTCTGGAAAGGCACCAGGTCGTGATGCTTATCCTTCTGATATTTTCTACTTTCATTCTCGGTTGTTAGAAAAAGGTTGTCAATATAAAAATGGTGCTAGTATTACTATTTTACCAATTGTTGAAACTACGGCATCAGATATTACTGGTTATATTTCTACTAATATTATTTCAATTACTGATGGACAAATTGTTTTGTCTAGTAAGAGTTTTCAAAAAGGTGAAAAGCCTGCTATTGACTATGGACTTTCTGTTTCTAGATTAGGAGGAGCTGTGCAAGAAGCAGATGTTAAAAAATTGGGAGCTAAAGTTCGTCAAAAATTACTTAGTTATTTGGAAACTAGGGAAATCTATGAGCTTGCTAATGTTGATGAGATGAGTCAAGAGTTGCAAGATAAGATTTTTGAAGGAAAGAAAATCTTAAATAATTTAATCCAATATAAATATTCTCCGCTTTCTAAAGAGCAAATTTTTGAAAGATTTCGTTTCTTAGAGGACAATACTAATGGCTAGTGTTAAAAATATTGTTAAAGTTATGAACTTTCATGCGTTGATTAGAGTTGAGAAGGCGAGACATGTTGCTGAAGGCTATTTTTCTATTGAGCATGAGCTTACTCGAATGATATATCAAATTGTGCATAACAAAAATTTGAATTTAGATAAAAAAGTGTTGCTAACTAATAAAAATGGAGTTGTTTTAAATATTTATATTGGAAATGATTTGGGGTTTTGTGGAAATTTTAATCATCAATTACAACAGGCGATTCGAGAAGATTCTGAGTCCATTAAGGTTGTTGTTGGAAAAAAGATTTTTTCAAAATCTGATTCAAATATTAAGATGTTTATTACAAAAGAAAGTTTTTTTGATGATTATCCAAGATTAGAACAATTAATTTATGATTATGTTGATAAAAAAGAACTGAAAGAGATAAATGTCATTTATAATCATTATTATAATGTCAATGATATAAGATTTGAAAAAAAACAATTGTTTCCTGTAGAATTATCTGATAATGAACAAGAGGGGATTAATTTAAATGTTGATTTTGCTGTAGAAGCGGATATTTATAAAGTTCTTACAAGTATGATTTCCTTATATATTTGTTATCAAATTAAAATATTAGAAAGTAATAGTTGGGCTAGTGAAAATGTAATGAGAGAGCGTGTTACTAGAGAATCTATTGATAAAATCGAAGAACTAGAAGAAGAAAAATTACAGATTGAAATGAAAAATAAAAAATATCAGGCATTTAAGAAACAGATTAATAATTATAAAAGTGTAGGAGAGTGATTACTGTATGATAGGTAGAATTGTTGCTATTTCTGATATCAATGTTAGAATTTTCGCCGATTTTCCTCAGGAGATTAAGATTGGTGATATCTTGTATAGTGTTGTTGATAATCATACATATCGTTTTGAGGTAGTAGAGATTAAAAATAATACAATTATTACTATTCCATTCTCTTCTGTCATAGGATTGAAACGAGGACTTGAAGTTTATCCTTCAAAAGAAGGTCTTAGTATTGAGTATTCTAAAGAAATTTTAGGAAAAGTATTTAATTCTTATGGTGAATTAATAGATAATTCTATCATTGAAAATCCTATTAAGAGAAGTATTTATTCTTCTAAGCTTACTGTTGCCGATATTGATGTAGAGACTAATATTTTGTGGACCGGTATTAAAGTAATTGATTTTTTTGCTCCATTAAGTAAAGGATTTAAAATGGGTCTTTTGGGTGGTGCAGGAGTAGGTAAAACTGTTTTGATTAAAGAGTTAATTAATAACGTTTATAAAAATTTAAATTCAAATGCTGTGTTCGTTGGTGTTGGTGAACGTTCGCGTGAAGGTAAGGAATTATACGATGAGATGCGTGAATCACAGTTACTGGATAAGATTTCTATTGTGTTTGGTCAAATGGGTGATAATCCTGTTTCACGTAGTAAAGCGGTTTATAGTGGTTTAACTCTTGCTGAGTATTTGCGAGATCAAGAAGGACAAGATGTACTTTTGTTTATTGATAATATTTATCGTTTTGTTCAGGCTAAATCTGAAATATCTACGGAATTAAAAAGAGTCCCAGTAGAAAATGGTTATCCAACGACTATGGCTAGTGATATCAGTGAAGTAGAAGAAAGGATTAACTCTACAGAGAATGGCTCTATTACTTCTTTTCAAGCTATTTATGTCCCTGCTGATGATATGAACGACGAGGCTGTACAAAATATTATTGCACATACAGATGGACAAATTGTTTTAGACAGAAAAGTGGCTGAAAAAGGTTTATATCCTGCTATTAATATTTTTAAAACAACCAGTAAATTAATTGATGTTGAAAAAATTGGAGAGAAACATTACCATTTGGTAGAGCAAGTTTTAAAATATTTAACGAGGTATGAGGAGTTAGAAGAAATTATCGCAGTTTTAGGAATTGATGAATTGTCTGATGATGACAAAAATATTTTTTATCGTTCTAGAAAGTTGAGAAATTATTTTACTCAGCCAATGTTTGTTGCAGAAAACTATACTAACATTCCTGGTAAGTTTGTCTCTATCACTGATGTTTTAGTTGATGTAGAAGCGATTCTTACAGGTGCTTATGATTCTGTTGATGAAAGCAAGTTCTTGTATATTGGAAAATATGAGGGATAATTATGTTGGTTAAAATTTATAGTTTATTAAATGGGTTGAGTGTGTTAGAAAACGTAAAGGTAATTCGTATTAAAAGTAAGGATTATAATTTATTAATTATGAAGGATTATGTTCCAATTATTGGTGAAATCGAGGGGGATTTTGAAGTTGAAACTGATAAAGAAACTAAAGAATTAGCAAATATTCGTGGTTATTATGTTTGTCAGAATAATGTTTTTGAAATAATTCTAAAGGATGAGACAAATGGATAATTTTATATATCAGTTAAGTTTTTTTGTAAGTTTTATTCTTACGTTTTTCTTTATAGTTATTGTTTTTTTATTAGTTTCAGAGTTTATTTTTAAGTCCAAGTTTTTTCGCGATAAACAGGAAGAAAAAATAAAATTCTATGGTATTTTTATGGGAATGTCTAATTATCATATTTTTCTTTTGTCTATTAAGAGTATTGCTTATGTATTTATGATTTGGGCTTTGTTTTATGACTCTTTAGAAATTATTCATTTTATTTTCTTTATCAGTTTACATGTTTTATTTGATTTGTTTGCCAAGCGTTTTTTAGCTTTAATTCCTAATTTATTTAATTATACGTTTATTTCCTTTCTGTTATTTTCCAAATTAGTGTTTTATCAATATTTAGTTGAAGTTGGATTTGTTTGGTATGTATTTTTATTAATGCTGTTATTGGGTATTTTTATATTTTTATACGGTTCTTATTTTTATTTTTCAGATGTGTTCTTTTTATTAAAACAAAATAAGTATGTTAAGAAGGTAAAAAAGAAAAAATAATAAAACTATTTAAGAGAAGTTGGTTCTCTTTTTTTGTTTAATTTTTTTTATTTGTTACACACTATATTTGGGAGGATTTTTATGAATAATATACAATTTATGGAAGTTCCTAGTAATATCCTTACTGGGAAAGATTTGGATTATTTATCTGATATGTTCCAATGGAACTATGGTGCGTATAAGAAAATGAAAAATTCTGTAGGACAAGTTACAGATCAAGAAATTGTTGCTGTTATGGATAGAGCAGCTAGTGTTTTTGATCAAAACTTAAATTCTGTTTTGTCTATTTTAGGAGGTGTATCTAATGAATAATCAAATTAGTAATCCTAAAGTAGAGGTGCCTACGGGAATTGCTTGCAATGATAAGGATTATCTTAATTCTTTACTTTCGTGCCTAAAAGAAATGTCTAAGAATTATGTTATGGCTATGACAGAGGCTAGTAATGAAAGTTTGTTCGAAAAGCATAAGCAAGTATTTTTAACATTAATATCGTTACAACGAGAAGTCTATGAATTGATGTTTCGTAAGGGATGGTATATTTTAGAGAAATCTGATACTCAAAAAATCAATCAAAAACTACAAACGCTATCTAATGAATATCAAGATTTACATATTTAAATTAGGAAAAGTGCTGATAACTTTTCTTTTTTTATGGGTAAAAGTATATTACAACAAAAATTGGTTATTTTATAAACAGGTGATGAATTTTGACAAAGATTACCAAATATGTTATTATATACTCTATCTCAGGGGGAGATTATGCATGAAAACAGAAAATTTACCGTCGAAGCGTAAGCTGTTGGTAACTACAATGTTTCTTTTTATTAGTTTAATGTTATGTTATTTTTACGAATATCATCAGATTTATTCCAGTATTGATGTATCTGTTTCAAAAACGGCTATTATTGAATACGGAAGTCCAAATTATGATATCCGTAAAGTTGTGGATTCTATCGATGGTGAAATTGTATCGATAAAGAAAGATGTAGATACGACTAAAATTGGTCCACAAGAAATTATTGTTGAAGTAGAGAAGAATCAGATTATTAAAGAAGTACCTATTATAGTAGAAGTTAAAGATACTGTTGCTCCAGAGATTCAATTGAAAGAGAAAATGATATCTTTAACTACAGGTGAAGATTTTGATATGCTTAGTAATTTGTCTTCTGTTTATGATAAAGTAGATGGAAAAATAGAATATCAGCAGAAGGAAATTGTTAATGATAATGTTGATACTAATTATTATACAGTCGAAAGTAATGTGGATACTACGAAACCAGGAACTTATGAGGTTGTTGTTAGGGCTGTTGATAAGTATGGTAACCAATCTTCTGTTACTTATTCTGTTGAAGTTTCAGAAAAAGTAGAGGAAGTTGCATCTGTTTCTAATGCTAACTCAAGTAGTAATTATCAAAATGATTATGTTGCGTCTGGAAATATGACTTCTTTAGTACAACTTGCTTATTCTCTTATTGGTAGTCCTTATGTTTCTGGCGGAAATAGTCCTGCAGGGTTTGATTGTAGTGGATTTGTTCAATATTTATATAGTCAGATAGGAATTTCAGTTAGTAGAAGTAGTTCTACCCAAATGTATGATGGTGTTGCTGTGAGTTATGAAAATGCACAACCTGGAGATATTCTTATTTGGGGATATAGTTCAGGTGTTCCTACTCATTCTGCTATTTATGTTGGAAATGGGCAAATGATTCATGCTACTAATCCTGTTCAGGGAGTTATTGCGAGCGATGTGGCTGCTTGGACTCGTGGTAGTGGTACTTACGTTATAGCAGTTAGAAGAATCTAGTATAGCTAGTTTCTTTTTTTAGAGGTGTTTTATGGATTTGGTATATAGAGATATTGGAATAGAAGTTACTAGGAGATGTAATCAGCAATGTCGTGATTATTGTATGCGTGGTCCTAAGCAAAACTTGGATATTCCATTAGAATTTATTGATTTACTTTTGGATTTAGATAGGAATCATTATAAGGCTATTGAAACTATCACTTTTTCTGGTGGGAGCCTACTTTAAATGTTTTAGCAATTGCTTATACTATTGACAAAATTATTTCTGAACAGTTGCCTGTCTTCCATGTTTCTTTGATGACTAATGGTTTGATTTATTCTGATTTGTTGGTTGAGTCTTTTGAAAGATTTAATGATTATTATAATTCTTTTTTATTACCTATGAGATTAGCTAAGTATCCTCCAGCAAAGAAAGCGCTATATTTGGAGGAAAATAAAGATAAAGGGAGTTCTATTGGTTTTTCTGATGATCAATATCATAAGCCTATTTCTAATGATGTATTAGACGCATATTATACAAATGGTTCACATATTTCTTATTCTAAAACTGGAAATCGTAGGGAAGAGGACATATTATATTCTGGTTTTTCTAAACAGGGATATAGTCTTGAAAGTCGGAAAGATGATATTCGAATTTTTGGTGATTATGTTTTGGACTTGATTTATTTAACAGCTAAGGGTAATTTGTCTAGTTATGGTGATGGTAGTTTTGATTTTTTAGATGAAACTTCTAAAAATTTCTCTATTTCCAATTATACCTTAAGTGATTTTTGCTTTGAAAAGATTTCTCCTTCTTCTAGAGTTGGTAGAGATGATCCTGTTTTTCGTGCTAAAACTAAATTTTTGAAAAAAAGAGTATAATTTTTTTTATCTTGGTAATTCTATAGATAGGAGGGATTATATGGAAACAGTACAAAAGATATTATTAGTTATTACTATTATCGGAGCTATTAATTGGGGATTAATCGGAATATTAGACTTCAATTTAGTGGATACTATTTTTGGAGCGGGGTCTTTATTTAGTAGAATTATTTATAGCTTAGTTGGTATTTGTGGACTAATTAATATCGGTATTTTATTTAATCATATTGAGGCTAAATAGTTTCTTTTAAAAATAGTTTTCAATTCTTTAGAAAAGTGATACAATATTTTTGTATCTTTTTTATTTGCCGATTTAGCTCAGTTGGTAGAGCAGCGCATTCGTAATGCGGAGGTCGAAGGTTCAAGTCCTTTAATCGGCACCATATGGGAATTTGGGTTTGATATCAAACTTTATATATAGGAAAATCAATCTTAAATCGATTGATTTTTGTTGTCTTTTGCTTTGAAAAATGTTATCATTAGAATTAAGAATAGGGGTGGTATATTGGATGTGATTATTTCATTTTTCCGTGATTTTTTATCTGGCCCTTTGTATATTGTTGTTGCTATAATTTCTGCTATCGGTATTATTGCCTGTATTGGTTATTTAGCCGAGGCTACGTTAAAGCAAAAAGAATTAGAAAAAAAGCAAAAAGAAATGTATGCTGAAGTGCATTTTTTGCCTACTGATGAATCTAGTGCTTCTGCTATTGCCACTAATGTGGAAACAGCACTTTCTTCTGCTCAGTTACAGCAAGTTGGTCATGTTGATACAACTAATATTGCTCAATCTGAAGCTTTAGTTACTAGTGATATGGTATCGGCAGTTACGGGTACTTCTGTAACTTCTGCTCCTACTTCATCTCCACCAAAAGAGAGTAATACTACTTCTGAACAGCAACAATAACTTTACTATTTCTGTTATTTTTTGTATACTATTATAGAGCATGGAGGGATTTGATGACAATAACACTTACTGACATTATATCTATTTTAAGAAAACTTGGTGATATTTGTCTTGTTTGGATTATTTTTTATTTTATTTTAAAGAATATTAAAAATAATATTAAACTTTCTTTGATTTTTAAGGGAGTTGTCTTTGTAATTATTTTAAGTTTGGTGAGTGATTGGTTAGGCTTTACGACTATTGCAGTATTACTGGATTATGTAATCCAATGGGGACCAATTGCTTTGATTATTATTTTTCAGCCAGAGATACGTACTATACTGGAACAGTTGGGGCGTACACAATTACTTGGTCGTCACAAAACATTAACTGTCGATGAGCGTGAACATTTGGTTTACGAGATTGTTAATGCTGTTGATTACATGAGAAAAGAACGTATTGGTGCCTTGATTGTTTTAGAACGTGATATTAGTTTGGGTAATTATATTGAGAAAGCAAAAAAGATTTATGCTGATTTGTCTAGTGATTTGTTAATAGCTATTTTTTATGAAGGAAATCCACTTCATGATGGTGGAGTTATTATTCAGGGAGATAGAATTACTTGTGCTGGGGCAGTATTCCCAACAAGTAGTAGTCCAAAGCTAAATCGTAGATTAGGAACAAGGCATAGAGCAGCTTTAGGATTAAGTGAAGAAACTGATGCAATTTGTATTGTGGTTTCTGAGGAGACTGGTCGAGTTTCTATAGCATTAAAGGGAGAAATGCTATATAACTTAACTTTGGATGATGTTCGTATGATGTTAATTGATGAACTTCGTCCTAAACAAGATATAGATTTAGATGAAGATGAAATAGATGAGGAAGAGATATATGAAGAGAATAAGTAGAAGTATTAAAATTTTCTTCCGTCATATTGTATCATTCTTTGATAAATGGTTAATTACTCCCATAACTAAATTAATGTTAAAGATTGTTACTTTCTTTAAGGATAATACAAAGAGTTTAGATCGTATTGCTTCGAAGAAATCAACTTTAATTATTATTAGCTTAATTTTGGCATTTGGTGTGTTTGTTATTGTTGACCAAGAATCAAACGTTATGATAGATCAATATGCGGAAGTATTATATGATGAACCAGTTACTGCGGTTTATAATGAAGAACTTTATGTTGTTGAAGGATTACCTAAGACTGTTGATATTACTTTAATTGGTCAAAGAAGACATATATTTTTAGCAAAGCAGGCACCTTCGAAGGGTGTGACTGTTGATTTAACTGGGTTGAAACCGGGTAATCATAAAGTAACTCTTAATTATTCACAAAGACTTAAATCTTTAGATTATCGTTTGGATCCATCAGAAGTAACTGTTACTATTTATGAGAAAGTTAGTGCAACGAAGAGTTTAACTGTTGATATTTTACATCAGGATGAATTAGATAGTAAATTATATATTGATAATGTTGAACTTGATCGTACAGACGTTATCATTAAAGGTGCTCAATATAAATTGGATAAAGTTGCAACAGTTAGAGCTTTGGTAGATGTAGAAGAAATAAGCAATCCAAAGGCTGGAGAACTTACACTAAAAGATGTTCCTCTTGTGGCTTATGATGAAGAAGGTAAACGAGTAGATGTAGAGATTGTTCCATCCACTGTAGATGCTAAACTAACTATTACTTCTCCAAGTAAAGAGATTCCGGTAAAAGTAGTTCCTACAGGAAAGCTTGCTTTTGGTAAATCAATTGAATCTATTACTACTAATGTTTCTACAGTAACGGTTTATGGACAGCAGTCTGCTATAGATGAGATTGAGGAATTGGAAGTAGAAGTAGATGTTAAGGGATTAGAAAAAGATAAGAAATTTACAGTTACTCTTAAGAAGCCAAAAGGAATTACTGAAATAAGTGAAAAGACAATTACAGTAGATGTTAAAGTTGCTAATTCTACTACTAAAGAATTTACTGTTAATACTATTGAATTTAGAAACTTGGCTGACGGATTATCGGTACAGGCATTATCTGCCGAGGATACCAGTGTTATAGTTTCTGTTAGTGGTAGTTCAGATATTATTGATAAACTTGATGCTTCATCTATAATTGCCTATGTTGATTTGGAAGATTATGGTGTGGGTGAACATGAAGTTGAAGTACATGTAGAAAAATCTGATTTGAAACTTACTTATACACCAAAAACTAAGAAGATTAAAGTAAGAATTTCATAGAATTTATAAGGATAGTGAAAGCTATCCTTTTTTGTGCATAAAAATAGAAATCTTTCATACAGTTTAATAGAATGTAATGAGAGGTGGATTATGAAAAAAATATTATTGCTTTTCTTTTTTAGTATTTTTTTGTTTGCAGGGTGTGGTAAATATGGAGAAAAGGATGTTATAAAAGATTTTAGTAAAAAAGTGGATGATGCAAAAGCCTATTATATTGATGGTACTTTAGAGATTGTAAATAATGATAATGTTTATAATTATGATGTAGAAGTTGCTTATAAGGAAAAGAATTATTATAGAGTTAGTCTTACTAATACTTCTAATAATCATACACAGGTTATTTTAAAGAATGATGATGGCGTATACGTGGTCACTCCAGCATTGAATAAAAGTTTTAAATTCCAAAGTGATTGGCCTTATAGTAATTCTCAAATATATTTATTAGAATCACTTGTTCAAGATATTAAAGATGATGATGATAGGATATTTAAAGAAACTAAGGATGGATATAGTTTTATGACAGCAGTAAATTATCCTAATAATCGTAATTTAGTAAAGCAAAAAATTAATCTTTCTAAAAAATTAAAGTTAAAAAAAGTACAAGTATATAATAGTGATTCAGTTATTTGTATGACTATGGAATATAAGAAAATAGATTATTCTCCTACTTTTAAGAAAAATTATTTTTCTTTAAATACGGTTATGAAAACTTATTCTGTAGAAGATACTGTAGAACAGACTGGAGTATTAGAAGAAAGTATTTATCCATTGATGATTCCTAGTGGTACTAGACTCACTAATGAAGAAAAAATAGATAAAGGTAATGGCGAAAGAATTATTATGACATTTGATGGGGAAAAGCCGTTTTTGTTGGTAGAAGAAACTGCTAATATAGAAAATGAATTTACTGTTGTTCCAACCTATGGAGAGCCATATCAGTTAATGGATACATTAGGTGTTATGACTAATAATTCTTTGAATTGGACAACTAATGGTATTGAGTATTATTTAGTTAGTGATGTTTTAAATCAGGAAGAATTAGTAGAGGTAGCTCAATCTATTGGAGTAGTTCAGACTATGAAATAAGAGCTTTACCTCTTTTTTTTCTTGTGTTATAATTTTCTTGGGTGGTTAATATGGCAAATAATAAACAATATAGAAGAAAAAATCATCAAGCAGTGGATTCTATGTCTTCTTCTTTTTCGTTAGAAGTTGGTAAAGTTGTCAAGTTATTTATTGTTATCATTTTAGTGTTTGTTGTTTTTTATTTTCTTACTGTATATATTCTTGAAAAAGGAGATAGCTCTTCTACTATAGTTGATACTACACCTGCGGAAGCGGATATTCAGTATCAAGAAATTCTTGCTGGAAATAGCTTTTCTATGAGAGATGATCATTATTATGTTCTTTACTATGATATGTCTTCTGATGATCTTAAATCTACTTATACTAATATTGTTAGTACGTATGAAGATAAAGATGATCATTATGCTATTTATACTGCAGATATGAGTAGTGTGTTTAATAAGCAGTATGTGTCAGGAACTGCAAATAGTGATGTTCAAGATGTTGATTACTTAAGAGTAGCAGGACCTACTTTGATAGAGTTTGAAAATGGTAGAGTTGTTGATTATATCGAAGGTGAGGATGCTATTACTCAGGAGTTGTCATAAGAGGAATTCTCCTCTTATTTTTTTTAGTATTTTGTGATATTATTATCATAGAGTTTATCGAGGTGATGTTTATGTCTGGAAACAGAAAATTTCCTTTCATTAAACCTAATTTTAAGAAAATTCCTCAGGTGGAAGATGACGAGCTTGTTGAAGATGATATTAGGGAAATTGTTGTTGAACATAAAAGTGGTTTTAATACAATAGAAGTATTGATTATTATCATTATTTCCATTGCGTTTGGTGTGGTTGTTGGCTGTAGTGTTACTTTTTTTAGACAAGAATATCGTGGAGAGAAAGTTTCTTCATCTTTGCAGGAGCTGATTGCTGTTTATAATAATATTTTAGAGGATTATTATAAAAATGTTGATGAAAGAGATTTGGTAGATGCTGCTGTTGAAGGCATGTTATCTTCTTTAGATGATCCATACTCTACATATATGGATGAAGAAAATGCCGCTACTTTTCATGAAACTGTAGATGGAAGTTATGTTGGTATTGGAATTACTATTGCAATGAATGCTGATAAAAAATTTTATGTTGTTAGTGTTGTAGAGGGTTCACCTGCTGAAAAAGCTAATATTCAAGTAGGAGATTATTTATTAAAAATAGATGACCAATTATTAGAAGGGTTGAATTTGAGTGATGTTACTTCTATTATTAAAAAAGATGAAAAAACTACTTTAGAATTGACACTAGAGCGTGATGGAAAAGAAGTTGTTAAAGAAGTTAAACCTGCAACAATTGATTTCATCTCTGTAACATCAGATGTTTATGCTTTAAACAATGGAAATGCTGGCTACATTTCTATTGATACGTTTGCAGCTAATACGTTTCAGCAGTTTAAGGCAGAATTAAAAAAATTAGAAAAGAAAAATATTAATTCTTTAATTATAGATGTTCGTTCAAATCCTGGAGGACATTTAAGTCAAACAAAGAATATTTTAGAATTATTTATGAAAAAAAATACTATTTTATATCAGGTACAGTTTAAAGATGATATTAATAAAATAAAAGATAATACTAAAAAAAGTAGGACTTATCCAGTGGTAATTTTAGTTAATTCCTCTAGTGCTTCTGCTGCCGAAATCTTAGCGGCCTCTTTTAGAGACAGTTATTCTGATGCTACACTGATAGGGGAAACTACTTACGGGAAAGGGACTGTTCAAACTGCATATACGTTATCTGATGGAACTAGTGTTAAATATACTACAGAGAAATGGTTAACACCAAAGGGTAAATGGATTGATGGCAAAGGAGTTACTCCTAATCGTGTTGTTCAGCTTACTGAGGAATATTTAACTAATCCTATACCAGAAAATGATTTACAGTTACAAACCGCTTTAGATTTTTTAGAAAAAGAAAGAAATACTAGTGATCACTAGTATTTTTTATATTATATTACTATTAATTATTAATTGTTTGTTTTCTTTTTCAGGACTGCATGTTGTTAGTATTAATTGTTTTAACTTTGTTTTATTTACATGGATATAGCCATTTTTTCGTTCTTCCCAAATATTGTTTATTTGGTAATGATATATTTGATTTTTATATTTTAATTCTATTATATCGCCAACTTCTAGTTTATTTAAGTCTTTAAAAAAAGCTATGCTACCACTTCCTGAGTGAGCTGCTAAAAAGACAATACTATTTTTTTCTGTTGGCATTATTGAATCTTTTAGGATAGTTACGTTTTCTTCTATATTATTATGTACACTTTCTTTTTTTAATAATGGTTGAAATAAATTAATCTTGTCAATTTTTAAATATCCGATCTGGTCATTTTCTACTATGTATGTTGGTTTTTTAGATGTTATTATATCTTCTTTGTTTATTATTATGTTTTTAGTATATATTTCATGACATATGATGCAATATATAGTTAATATTGTTCCTAAACAAATTAACTTTTTTATCATAAATTGAATAGTCTTATTATTAAGATAATGAGATAAGCAAAAAAATTTGTTTTTGTGTTAGGAACTTTAATTTTATAATCAACTAGATTAAATATTTCATCTTTTGTATCGGTTATTGTTATTTCTATATCGTTTACTTTATGATATCCATCTGTTGTATTTTCTTGTACAATTTTATAATTTCCATATGGCAGAATAATTTCTGCTTTTCCATTTTTATCTGTTGTTATGGTTGCAACTTTTTTATTTTCATTGTTATAGATAGCAAAAGTGATGTTGGCTTCTGGAATTTTATTATTCTCCCCGTAAGTCTTGTAAATGATAATTTTCTTTTTTATAATTTCGTTTTCTAATGTTATGTAAATTTTTGGATTTTTATCTGTAATCTCAAGTTTATATTTCTTCGTATCGAGATGGTAGCCTTCTCCGGGATGTTTTTCTTGTAAATAATAAATTCCAAAAGGAATATTTTCTAGTTTTCCAATACTATTTTCATTAATAGTTATGGTTGCAATCTCTGTATTGTTTTTGTCTAATAGACTGTATACTGTTCCAATTAATGATCCTTCACCATTAGGTGATGTTGACTGATTATCTTTATCTATTTTAGTAATTTCTATTTTTGTTTTTATGACGTTTACTTTTAAACTTTCTTTTTTATCTTTTAAATCTCCTGTTTGCATAAGAGCTTGACTGTTTTTTGATTGATAAAATACTAATGGTTTGTTGTGTTCTTTTTCCTCTTTTATTAAATCAATGGTGTATTCTCCTTCTATTAAATTATCGGAAATTAATTTATTTCCTTGTATTACAAAGTTAGGATTATTACTTTTATAGTTTGATAAAACTTGATTAGAATCTTCTATAGATAGTTTTTCTCCTTCGACTAATGTATATGTTTTATTATTTAATGAAGTTTCCTTTTTGTAATTTGTGACTAAAGTATTTATTTCGTTTATTTCTTGATTATATGGTTCTATTTTAGGACCGTTTAGACCATCAGTAAAATAGAAATTTCCACTTGGATCTGCAGCTTGCCATATCATTAGTTGAGTGATGGCATACCATTTGCTATCTGTATGATTTTTATACCCATATCCAAAATAAGCAATTAGTGAGATTTGCTCTTTTTGGGTTTCTGTTAAATTACTTGGGGTAATCACTTCTTCGTAATTACTTCCGTCTTGGAAAAATACAAATGGATCTATACAATAAGCGAATCTATTTGTTCCACTTTGCCTAAAAAATCTGGCTTTTTGATAATATATTGTTGAAGAGTTAGCTTTTTGTTTGTTCATATAGATTCCATCTATATATTCTCCTTCATAAAAACTACTACTTGCATGAACATTTGTACTGCATATTAGAGACATTGTTACTGCAATTAAGAAAATAATTGTTTTTTTCATAAATTCCTCCTTTTCTTAGTGAATTCGATATTAGCAGATTTTATTTATTACTACAAATGATGAATTTTGATATTTTGTTTTGTTTGGTAAGTCAAAATCATAAATTATATTGTGAATTCATATTTTTGGTTTTATTTTTCTCTTTTATAAACAAATTTCATAATATTTTGAAATATGGTATAATCTAGATAGTGAGGTGATACTATGACTGATATTGAAATCGCTCGTAATGCTAATAAAAAAGATATTCGTGAAGTGGCTTCTAGTTTGGGTCTATCTGAAAAAGATTATATTTTATACGGTAATGATAAGGCAAAGATTATAAGGAACTACTCAGCTCAGAAGGGAAAGTTAATTTTAGTTACCGCTATTAGTCCTACTCCTTATGGAGAAGGTAAGACTACTGTTAGTATAGGTTTAGGAGATGCTTTTCATCAGATGAAAAGAAATGTTGTTTTGGCATTAAGACAACCTTCTATGGGGCCGGTTTTCGGAATGAAGGGTGGTGCTGCTGGAGGAGGATATAGTCAAGTTATTCCTATGGAAGATATTAATTTGCATTTTACCGGGGACTTTCATGCTATTACAGCAGCAAATGATCTGTTGTGTGCTGCAATTGATAATCATATTTATCATGGTAATGAATTGGGAATTTCAAAGGTTACATTTAATCGTTGTTTAGATGTTAATGATAGAGCGTTACGTAATATACAACTGGATGGTCGAGAAGAAAAATTTAACATTACTGCGGCTAGTGAAATTATGGCTTTATTTTGTTTGGCTGATTCTCTGGATGATTTAAAAAAGATGTTGGGCAATATTGTTATTGGCTATACGGAGGATAATAGTCTCGTTTATGCTAGAGATTTACATATTGAAGGGGCTATGGTGACTCTTTTGAAAGATGCCTTTTACCCTAATTTAGTACAAACATTGGAAAATACACCAGCTATTATTCATGGAGGACCTTTTGCTAATATCGCTCATGGATGTAATAGCATCGTTGCTACTAAACTCGCACTTTCTTTAGGCGATTATGTTATTACAGAAGCTGGTTTTGGCTCTGATTTGGGAGCAGAGAAATTTTTGAATATTAAATGTAGAAAGGCAAATATTTCTCCTGATACAATTGTGCTGGTTGCTACTATTAAGGCTTTAAAATATAATGCTGGTGTTTCAAAAGATAATATATTATCTAAAGATACTATGGCTGTTCGTAATGGTCTTTGTAATTTAGAGGCTCATGTTAGAAATTTGCAAAAGTTTGGTATTCCTATTGTTGTATGTTTGAATGCTTATGATACAGATACTGAAGAAGAACAATCTGTTGTTTTGAATTGGTGTAGTGAAAATAATATTCCTGTTTCTATTAGTACAGCCTATCGTGACGGGGGAAAAGGTGCTATTGATTTGGCTAAGGTTGTTGAAGATTCCTTAATTAAAGAGAAGGATTTTCATTATTTATATGCGGATTCTGATAGTATTGAAGAAAAAATATTTAAGGTTGCTAAAGAGATTTATCATGCTAGTGCTGTTGAGTATAGTGAAAAGGCTATGGAGAAGATTCGTATGCTTGAAAAAAACAAGTTGTCTTATCTTCCAATTTGTGGAGCGAAAACACAGTATTCTTTATCAGATGATGCGAAAAAATTAGGTAATCCTAAAGATTATACGATTTATGTTCGTGATATTGAGTTATATCATGGTGCGGGTTTTATTACTGTTTTGTTTGGCAGTATTTTACGGATGCCTGGGTTACCTAAAAATCCCAATTATGAGAAAATAGACCTTGTTAATGGTGAAATTGTAGGGTTAAGTTAAAATAAAAAAGAGCTATCATTTTAGCTCTTTTATTGTGTGTTTAATGTACAGGTTGGGGTTTTCGTTGCATCCCATGTTCCACCTGCTGCTATACAAGCTTTTTCTGTTTCCGGGGTTTTGGTTTCGTCTGCCGGTTTGTTTGGCTCATAAATTGTAATTGTGCCGGTATATAGTCTACCATTATAAGTCACTGTATATTGATATGGACCCGGAGTGGCTGTGTTTACATTTGATAGATTTAACTTAATATTTTGTTTTACTTCTTCTGTAAGTGTTTCTGCAATGTAGTTTTGAATGTCTGTTGATAATGCAGATCCAACTTCTAAATTTAATGATTTTAATGTTAATACCATATCTGGAAGTGGTTTTTCTTTGATAGTAAAGCTACCATTAAAAGTTTTCTTTTTATATGTGATTGTATAAGTATAGTTTCCAGCTTGGTTTACATTTACCATAGAGGTATCTAATTGTAATTCATTTATGATTTTTTCGTCAATGTCATTAACATTTTCTAAGTAATCTTTAATATTCATACTGATTGGTTGATTAATTTCTTGTTCCATTGATTTTAATCTAATTTCGTTGCTTTTCATATTAGCTACTCGTTTTTGAGTAACTTTTAATTCGTTTTTTGTTTTAGTTACGGGAGTATTCATGAGACTCATAGATACACCACTGCCTATAAATACCAATCCCCATACAGCAGTAAAACCGGCAATTATATATTTTTGTTTTTTGGATAAGCTTTTCGACATATGATTATTACTCCTATCTTCTATTTCATTATAATATAAATTATTCTGATAAACAAGAAAAATTGTTGAAAATTGGGAATCAATATCATATAATTTAAGTAAGGTGGTGAGTTTTATGTCTATTTATTGGATTATATTGTTTTTAGTACTTTTGCTTATTGAATTAGCAACGGTAAATTTAGTTTCTATTTGGTTTGCGATAGGATCTTTAGCTGCTTTTATTACTTCGTTTTTCACCGATTCTATTTTAATACAGCTTTTGATTTTTGTAGTAATTAGTGTTGTTTCTTTATTTATTACTTTGCCTATTGTTAAGAAGTTTAAGAGTAAAGAGAAAATTGTTCCTACAAATTTGGATAGAGTTATTGGTAAAGAGGTGGATGTTGTCAAAGAGATTAAGCCAAATCATTATGGTGAAGTAGAAGTTTTTGGTACTACTTGGACTGCTACTAGTAAAGATACCTTTAAAGTTGGAGAAAAGGCTAAAGTTGTTAAGATGGATGGCGTAAAACTAATTGTCGAAAGAGAGGAGAATAAATAATGGATTTTGGAGTTTTATTATTAATTGTTTTAATTATTATTGTTTTAGTAGTTGTTGCAGGAGTTAAAATTGTTTCTCAATCTAAAGCATATGTTGTAGAACGCCTTGGTGCATATCATAGAACTATGGAAACAGGCTTACATTATGTAGTCCCTATTTTGGATAGAGTTGCATGTGTTGTTAGTTTGAAAGAAATGGTTAAAGACTTTGCTCCTCAGCCAGTGATTACCAAAGATAATGTTACTATGCAAATTGATACTGTTGTATATTATCAAATTACTGATCCTAAACTTTATACTTATGGTGTTGAGAATCCAATTAGTGCAATTGAAAATTTAACTGCAACAACACTTCGTAATATTATTGGTGATTTGGAACTTGATGAGACACTAACTAGCCGTGATGTTATCAATACTAAAATGCGTAGTATTTTGGATGAAGCAACTGATGCATGGGGAATTAAAGTACATCGTGTAGAGGTTAAAAATATTTTACCTCCTAGGGATATTCAGGAGGCTATGGAAAAGCAAATGCGTGCAGAACGTGAAAGACGAGAAGCTATTCTTAGAGCTGAAGGTGAGAAGAAGAGTCAAATTCTAATTGCTGAAGGAGAAAAAGAAAGTACAGTATTACGTGCTGAGGCCGCTAAGCAGGCTAAAATTAAAGCTGCTGAAGGTGAGGCCGAATCTATTGTTAAAATTCAAGAAGCTACTGCTGAAGGATTACGTTTAATCAAAGATGTTGGTATGGATGAAGCTGTTCTTAAACTTAAGAGTTATGAGGCTATGGTAGATGTTGCTAATGGACAGGCTACTAAGATTATCGTTCCTAGTGAGCTTCAAAATTTAGCAACGTTAGGTACTACTCTTAGTGAGATGATGGATAAACCTGTTCCACCAAAGCCAAGACCAATGCCTAAACCTCCAGTTGCTGAGCCAAAAGTTGATGTTCCTGCTGAGAAAATATAAAAAGGATTAAATAATTAATCCTTTTTTTGTGCGTTCTTTCCTTGATACGAATCTCTTTTTACCATTTCTTTATCTATATCATTTAATACACAGAACTTTTTTATTAGCCAATCTGGTTCTACTAGGTCATCTAGTTTTGGATCTCCTGTAATTCTATGAATCACAATTTCTGGTCTTAATAATTCTAGTTGATCTATTACGATATCTATATATTCTTCTTTATTTAAAACTTTGAAATGTTCTTTTTGATATAGTCTTTCTAAAGGTGTATCTTTTAAAATACTTAACATATGAATTTTTATTCCTTGGATATCTAAATTATTTAAATATTTTACTGTATTTAGCATATCTTCTTTTGTTTCAAAGGGAAGGCCATTGATAATGTGAACTACTACGTCAATGTTTCTTGCTCTTAACTTTTTAACCATATTTTCAAAGCATTCTAGTGTATGACAGCGGTTAATTAATTTTCCAGTTTTTTCGTTTGTTGTTTGCAATCCTAATTCTATGGTTAAATATGTTCTGGTGTTTAATTCTTCTAAATAGTCTAGGCATTCTTCAGATATTGCATCTGGTCTAGTTGCGATATTTAATCCTATTACGTTGTCAAATGATAATACTGTTTCATATAATTTTTTTAATGTTTTTATGTCTGCATAAGTGTTTGTCCTTGCTTGAAAATAACCAATGTATTTAGCATTCGGCCATTTTTTTAACATCATTTTTTTTACGGTGTTGAATTGTTCTTTTAGAGACTCCTCTTTGTTACCAGCAAATTCTCCACTTCCTGTTTTAGAACAATAGATGCAACCACCATATCCTACAGTTCCGTCAATATTAGGACAAGTAAAGCCAGCATTTAAGCTGACTTTAAATACTTTAGAGTGAAATTTTTGCTTATAATAATAATCTAGGGTATGATACCTTTTATTTGTATTTGAATAGATAAATTTTTCCATATTATACCTCGCTTATTGTATATAGATATAAAGCTTTTAAGAATTCCCAAGGATTTAATAATATTTTCTTTTTTAAACTATTTTTATTTTCTTCTATTTCTGTTATTAATTTTTTTAATTGCTTTATCTCTTTAGAATTTTCTTTTTTTAGTTTTCTTTTTAATTCTTTGTTGAAAGATTTTTCTGAATATATTTTCGTATCATCTAAATTGAAAGTTTTAGCTAATTCTTCCATGATTTTTAATCCAATCTTATCTATTAACTTTTGTGATGATATTCCTGATAGATGGATTAATTTTTGGAATTTTTCCATGATTTTTTCGTTATTTAGAATGTTTTCTAGTAAGTAAATAAATGTTTCAAAGTGTTTTTTGTTATTTTTTTCCATTGTATATTTTTTAAAGGTATATTTTTTTCCTTCTAATTTTCCAAACTTTTTTAAAGTATCGTTATATCCGAGCTTTATATTTCTTTTGGCTCCTTCTTCATAAAAATTTAAAAAGTTAGTTAATTTATTATTTGGTTTGATTTTAGTTGTAGGTATTTTTTTCTTTGGAGCTTTATTAAATCCAGGAGCAGATAAGTCTACTGCAATAATTTCATCTGCACCCATTTCTATGGCAAGATTGATAGGAAGATTATCGAAAAAGCCTCCATCGATAAATTTTTCTCCGTCAATGTCTTTTTGTTTAAATGCAGGATAGCAAGAGGCAGAGGCCATTAAATAGTCTCCTATTAGTTCTTTTGGTATATCTTTTTTTGTTATTTGAATTGGTTTTTTAGTAGTTAAATTAAATGTAACTAGTCCATAGTTAATATTTGATTTCATTAATTTTTTATATTTGATTTCTTTTTCTATTAATTTTTCTAGCTCTTTTACTTCCATTCCACCATTTTTAAAAAATTCTTTACCATACATTGTCATTACTTTAAAATCGTTTGTACTATCAATGGCATTTTCTCCAAATAGTAATTTTAAATTTATTTTTTTCCAAAGTTTTATAGCGCGAAAATAACTTTTTTGAGTAATTAAGGCTCCATTTAGAGCTCCTACTGATGTACCAGTTACAATATCAAATTTAATTCTCAATTTTTTTAAAGCTTTCCAAACTCCGATTTGATAGGACCCTTTTGATCCTCCTCCAGATAAGACTAATGCTTTCATGACATCACACCTTTTTTCGTGATATATTGTAGCATAAAATAGATTAAAATACAATTTCTATGGTATACTTGTTATAGTAGGTGATAACGTGAAGAAAAAGTTTAAATTAAAAAAATCTGTTGTGAAAAAGTTAAAAATAGTTGGAGTTGTTTTTGGCATTGTATTGGCAATTTTTCTTTTTTACCGTTCACAGATTAATTCATTAAAAGAACTTGGATATAGTGAAGAGGCTAGTAGAAGTATTTTATTTCAATTAAAAAAAGAATATGTTTTGTCTGTTGGAGAAAATAAAACTTTGAATGCTGCTTTTGAAAGTAGTGATTATAAAGAAAAATATCTGGATCAGTATTCTAAGATTGATTATCAAAATCAAAAACATTTAATCAAAAATATTAATACTTTGATAGAAAAAGGATATAGTAATGACAATATTTCTATGATTTTAGCTCATGGTAGTGATAGTGATGTTACAGAATTTGCTAAAAGAGATAAGATTAATTATTTGGAAGAGTTTTTTAGTCTTCCTTATGCTAAATTAAAAAATTATGATCGTTATGTAGATTACTCTAATGAGACAGGTGAAGATGATGAAACTACTGTTTTAGCAGTTAATCTTGATATGGATAAAGAACATTACGAAGATCCTGTTATTGTAAAAGAATTTAGCACTGATATGTTAGTTAATAAACATCGTTCGTTGGAGAAGGACTTTGAGCCTGATGATTTAGTATCTATCGATGAAGAATATGCAGCAGATGACACACAAGCTGGGAGTAGAATTGCAGTCAATGCTTTTATAAAAATGTATAAGGCTGCTAAAAAGGATGGATATGATTTGGTCATCAATTCTAGTTATCGTAGTTATGAGGAACAAGAAGATACTTGTGATACTTATCGACAGTTGTATGGGGAAAACTATGTTTTGAATTATGTGGCTATGCCTGGCTTTTCAGAACATCAAACTGGCTTATCTTTTGATATTGGAAGTAGAAATTCTAATGTTTTTGCTGAGTCAGAGGAATATGAATGGATTCAGGAGAATGCTCATAAATATGGATTTATTCAACGTTTTCCTTCTAAATATGAAGCAATTACTGGCTTTAGAGCAGAGCCATGGCATTATCGTTATGTGGGTAAAAAAATAGCGACTTATATTTATGAGCACGATATTTCTTTTGAAGAATATTATGTATTATTCTTAGATTCTTAGGAATAGCAGTTTTGCTATTTTTTTCTTGGAATATTGTTTGTTTTATGTTATTATGTTACTAGAATAATAAGAAGGTGTTGGGTATGTATCCACTAGGAAGACAATTTGAAGTAGATTATACACGATCAAAAAGCGATGACAAGACCTTTGTTAAAGGAAATAATTTTCGTATCACTGTTATTACTGAAAGAGTTGTACGCTTGGAATATTCTCCTAGCGGATCCTTTGTTGATCGTCCTACACAGCTCATTATGCGTAGAGATTTGGGATATCCAGAATATCAGGTTAAACAGGATACGCAATTTGTTGAGATAATGACTAAGTATTTTCATTTGACTTATGTGAAAAGACAACCGTTTGTTGGGACAAAGGTAGATCCAATGAAAAACTTAAAGATTACACTTTTAAGTCATGAAAGAGATCGTAACAAAGATTGGTATTATGGTCATGCAGAAGCAAGAAATATGAATGGTAATTTTATTAGTGTTGATGTTGATGTTAATAAAGTATTACAACGTGGCCTTTATTCTTTGGATGGCTTTGCTTCTTTTGATGATAGCCGTAGTAAAGTTATTATGGAAGATGGAACGTTAGCTAATCCACCAGAGGATCATATTGATGTTTATGTTTTTATGTATGATAGAGATTTTAAACAAGCCTTATTTGATTATTTTAAGATGACAGGGTCTCCAGCAATGATTCCTAGATATGCTCTTGGTAATTGGTGGAGTAGAAATATTACTTATGATGATCATTCAACGACTGAATTACTTAAGAAGTTTGAAAAGAAAAAGATACCTTTTGCTGTTATGTTATTTGATCATGATTGGCACTATAGAAATGTTGGAGATTATACTGGGTTAAAAACAGGTTATACTTTTAATTCTAATCTATTTAGGAATCCAAAAGCTATGATTGATAAGTTCCATCAGCGTGGTATTCACGTGGGACTTTGTATTGATCCTACAGAAGGGTTTTATCCGCATGAACAATATTATAAACAAGCTAGTGAGTTTTTAGGAGTCAGCGATAATAAAATTATTTTGTTTGATCCATTAAATCCCAAAATCTTAGATGTTTGGTTTAAAGCATTTTTACATCCGTTAGAAAATTATGGTATTGATTTCTTTTGGAATGATTATAGAGGAACTAGTGATCCTACGAATTTGTGGACTACTAATCATTATTTATATTTGGATTCTGGAAGAAATTCTGCTAGAAGAAGTATGATTTTAGCGAGAAATGGAATTTATGCTCCCCATCTTTATCCTGTTTTATATGGAGGAAGTAGTGAAGTTAGTTGGGAAGCTCTTAAGAAGTTGCCATTTCAATATTTGAATGCTGCTAATATTGGAGTTAGTTGGTGGAGCCATGACGTTGGTGGTAACCATGGTGGTATTGAAGAGAGTGAACTATATATTCGTTATTTAGAACTTAGTGTTTATTCTCCAATATTGCGTTTTCATGGTGCCCGTGGCCCTTATTATAAAAGAGAACCTTGGTTATGGGATGTTAAAACAGAAAATATTGCGGCTGATTATTTAAGACTTCGTCATCGGTTAATTCCATATTTATATACAGAAGCTTATAATTATACAAAGTCTGGTACGCCATTAATTCAACCATTTTATTATAATTATTTATGGGTTTATGATGATGAACATTATAAAAATCAATATTATTTCGGTTCGCAATTACTTGTTTGTCCAATTCTTGATAAGAAAGACCCTACTATGAATCGTACTGTACATCGTTTCTTTATTCCTGATGGCATTTGGTATGATTTTAGAACAGGTAAGAAATTCCCTGGTAATAAGAAATACGTTTCTTTCTTTAAGGAAGAGGATTATCCGGTATTTGCCCATGCTGGTAGTATTATTCCACTTTCTAATCGAAGTGATTATAATAATGTTGGTCTTCCTACCGATATGGAAATTCAAATTTTTCCAGGTGTATCTAATACTTATACACTTTATGAAGATGATGGTATTACCTCTTTATATAAAGATGGATATTACTTAAAAACTTCTATTGATTATAATTATTTACGTAATAATTATACTGTTATTATTCGTTCTATTGATGGGAAGAGTGGTATTGTACCAGAAAAAAGAAATTATAAATTAGTATTTAGAAATACAAAGCAGGCTCAAGATGTTACAGCGTATTTTAACTCTCAAAAATTGCCTGTCGATTCTTCGGTCGATGGAAACGATTTTGTTGTGGAAGTTCGTGATTGTCCTACGGTTGGACAGCTTACTATTAATTGTAAGGGTAGAGATATTGAAATTGATGCTGTTCGCTTGATTAATGATGATGTTGATAGTATCTTAGTGGACTTACAAATTAATACTTATTTAAAAGAAGATATTGCAAAGATTATGTTTGGAAAAGATACTATTAGTCATAAACGTATAGCTATACGAAAGCTGAAGAAAAAAGGTCTTTCTAGAGAATACGTTCAATTGTTTTTGAGATTGCTTGAATATATTAGTGAGTTTTAGGAGGTAAGGTTATGAAAGATGGAAAAGATTTTCAATTGGTAAAGGATTATGTTGTACGAAATTTCGGATATGATGGTAATATTTCACGCTCTTTTGCTATTTGTGATTCTATGATTTCTCATTTAGTAGAAGGGGATTTGGATGAGGTGTTGCCTTCGCCTTCTCTATATTCATTGTCGGAGGAGGAGAAAAAGCAAGTTTTGAGACTTGCTCATCAGTATCAAGGATTATGTTTTTATGATGGTGATGCTTCTAATTGGGGAGATTCTGTCGAAGATATTTCTAGAATTAGTGATGACGTAAGTGCTTTTCGAGTTTTTCAAAACTTTGAATTTTTAATTCAACTAGCTAGAGAAGGGGGAGTACCTCTTTTGGAGCTGCTTTCTAAATTTCAAGAATATGAAGGATTTTCTGATAGCTGTGTTATTGAGTATTTAAGGAGAACCTTTGGCGATGATTCTTTACTAAGAGGAACTTTACTTTCTATGACTGCTAAAGATTCTATGTATTCTATTTTTACGGATCAACAAAAAGCAGATTTACTTACTTATCCTGAAGGTACAGTCTATTTTTATGGGGAAGGTGGTCCTAGGTTAACTCATCCGTTACTTCTTTCTTTAGAAATTTATAGTCGCATGAATGGTAAAACTTCAGCTAATATTCCTCAGGATAACATAAATAAAATGGCTTTAGAATTACAAGAGTTTTTTCAAAAAGATGTTGATTTTTCTGAGGTAGTACGTGATATGTCTGATGATTATCATGAAGTGGTTCGAAAGATTTCTAATCGTCCAGCTGGTAATGTCGTTGAGCTGTATCATGATATGCATGGAGATATTCCTCATGTTGGCTGGACAATCGATGATAATCCATTAGTTCAGATGTTGGAAACACCTTATCATCCTGTTTCTAATTCCGAGGAAAAAAGTCGAAATCGATAGAAAAAAGACTTGTCAAAATAAGTTTTTTTTACTATACTAATAGCAGTTGACATATTACTAGTAGTAGTAATATATTTGCTTATTTTAGAGAGTTTACGGTTGGTGGGAGTAAATATAAGTGATGTATGAACTTGACTAGTTTGAAGTATGTAGGGTTAGACCGTTATCTCTTTAAAGTTGCATAGTTTACTATGAATTAAGGTGGTACCGCGATATTTCGTCCTTATGTTTTATAAGGGCGTTTTTTTATAGGAGGGAGTTATATGATAGAAGAGTTAGTTTTGTTTTTATTATGTTTTTTCTTAGTTTTATTGGTTTATGAGATTTTTATTGTTCGCAAAGCTAAGAAAAAAAAGGATAAGCGTCCTATGGAAGTAAAATATTTAATTACAAGGTATCATTTAAATATGAGAAAAGTTGATTATCCACAATTATTACAGATAGTAGCTTTGGTTTCATCATTTGATATTTCTTTTATTGTATCTGTGGTATTAATCTTAGATTCTTATTTGTGGCAGATATTGGCGGCTTTAATCTTGGTTTTACCCGTTATATTAGTTAGCTATCATTTTGTTGGTATGTTTTATAAAAAGAAAGGAATGACGAAAGATGTATGATTTTAGTAAGATAGAAAAAAAGTGGAGAAAGTATTGGGAAGAGAATGATACTTTTAAAACAGATGTGTGGGATTTTAGTAAGCCTAAATTTTATGCTTTGGATATGTTTCCTTATCCATCTGGTGTAGGTCTTCATGCAGGTCATGCTGAAGGGTATACTGCTACTGATATTGTTTCACGTATGAAGAGAATGCAAGGATATAATGTACTTCATCCTATGGGGTATGATTCCTTTGGGCTTCCAGCAGAACAGTATGCGGTTACTACAGGAAATCATCCTAATGGATTTACACAAAAGAATATTGAAACGTTTACTAATCAGTTGAAATCTATTGGTTTTGATTATGATTGGTCTAAGACACTTCAAACTAGTGACCCTAAATTTTATAAATGGACACAATGGATTTTTAAACAACTATATTTAGATGGATATGCTAAGTATATCGATATGCCAGTGAATTGGTGTGAGGAACTTGGTACAGTTTTATCTAATGACGAAGTCATTGATGGGAAAAGTGAACGTGGAGGTTATCCAGTAGTTCGTCGTAATATGAAACAATGGGTAATTGATCAAGCTGCTTTTGCTGAAAAGTTACTTGCTGGTCTTGATGAAGTTGATTGGCCTGAATCTACTAAAGAAATGCAACGTAACTGGATTGGTAAATCAGTTGGTGCTCATGTTATTTTTAAAGTAGATGGCTTTGACGATGAATTTACAGTATTTACTACTAGACCTGATACTTTATTTGGTGCTACTTATTGTGTTATGTCCCCTGAACATTCGCTTGTTAATAAAATTACTAGTGAGGAACAAAAGGAAGCTGTAGAGGCATATCAAAAAGAATGTGCAACCAAGAGTGATTTAGAAAGAACAGAGCTTAATAAAGAAAAAACAGGAGTATTTATTGGTGCTTATGCTATTAATCCTGTTAATAATACTAAAATACCAATTTATATTTCTGATTATGTTTTAGCAACTTATGGTACAGGAGCTATTATGGCTGTTCCAGCTCATGATGACCGTGATTATGAGTTTGCGAAAAAATTTAATATTCCAATTGTTCAAGTATTAGAGGAAGTTACTGGTACTCCTCATGAGAATGAAAAGAAGAAAAATTCTATTGTAGCCATTGTTTATGATAAGAATAATGATAAATATTTAACTATTAACTGGGGAGAAAATGGTGGACGTTTGTTTATTGGCGGAACTAGACATGATGGTGAAAGTGCACTTGAGTGTGCAAAACGTGAAATTAAAGAAGAAACTGGTTACGTAGATTTAGAGCTTATCTGTGAAGATTTTAAAATTAATCATCATTATTATGCTTATAATAAAGATACTTATTTTAATATAGAAGCTACACCATTACTATTTGAACTAAAGAGTGGTAAAAGAGAGAATCAACAGTTAGATGATGATGAAGATTTCTCAGTAGAATGGGTATCTAAAGAATGTATCGAAGAAGATATTGTAGATGAATTACATAAGAAATCATTTGCTTATGTTATGAATCCTAATGCTATGGTTGGAGATGGTATTCATATTCATTCTGAATTCTTAGATGGCATGAATAAAGAAGAAGCTATTCATACTATGATTGCTTGGCTTGAAGAACATCATGTTGGTTCTAAACAAGTAAATTATCGTATGCGTGAATGGATTTTTGCACGTCAAAGATACTGGGGAGAACCTGTACCTGTTGTCTATTTAGAAGATGGGAAGATTCATGTTCTTGATGATGAAGAATTACCTTTAGTATTACCAGAGCTTGAAGATTATAAAGGACATGGTGGTATGGCACCTTTAGAGAATGCTACTGAATGGAAACAGTATTCTCATAATGGTGTTACAGGTGTTCGTGAAACATCTACTATGCCTGGTTCCGCTGGTTCTTCATGGTATTATTTAAGATATATTGATCCTAATAATGATTTGGAGTTTGCAAATCAAGAACTATTAAAACATTGGATGCCTGTAGATTTATATATAGGTGGACCTGAACATGCTGTTGGACATTTAATGTATTCTAGAATTTGGAATCATTATTTATATGATAAAGGATTGTCTCCTGTTAAAGAACCATTTAAAAAATTAGTTCATCAAGGTATGATTTTAGGTGCTAATGGTATTAAAATGGGTAAACGTTATCCTGAGTTTGCTATTGACCCTCTTGATATTGTTCGTGATTATGGAGCAGATACCTTACGTTTGTATGAAATGTTTATGGGACCTTTAGAAGCATCTAAACCTTGGAGTCAACAAGGGGTTGAAGGAGCTCAAAAATTCTTAGATAGAATTTATCGTTTATATGAATCAGGAAAGGTTCAAGATAAGGAAAATAAGAATTTGGAAAAAATTTATCATCAAACTGTAAAAAAAGTTACTGATGATTTCGAAACATTGAATTTTAATACAGCTATTAGTCAAATGATGATTTTTATTAATTCTGTTTATAAAGAAGAAGTTTTTCCTAGAGAGTATGCAGAAGGATTTATTAAATTATTAAACCCTGTTGCTCCTCATATTTCTGAAGAAATTTGGGAAATGTTAGGACATCATGGAACTATGGCTTATGAATCTTGGCCTGTTTATGATGATTCTAAAATAGTAGAAGATACTAAAGAAATTGCTGTACAAGTCAATGGTAAGGTTCGAGCAACTATTACTATTTCTGTTGATGAAGATGAAGAAAGCATTAAAAAGAAGGCATTGGATGCTGAAAATGTTAAACGTCATACTGATGGTAAAGAGATTGTTAAAGTAATTGTTATTAAAGGAAAGATTGTTAATATCGTGGTGAAGTAATGGATAGAGAAATTGAAATTAAATTAGAAATTACGAAGGACGAATATGATAAACTTCTTTCTTATCTTCTAAAAAATGGTTCTAATCACACAAAAAAGGAACAAAATGATATTTATTTTTCTCCGAAATATCGCCCATTTTTTGGTGAAGAAATTAATGAAGAATGTTTACGGATTCGTGTGATGAAAGATAAGAAAATTTTAAGTTACAAAAGAATATTTTTTGGAGAATCTGATTCTGACATTCATTTAGAAGAGCATGAAAGTGATGTTTCTGATTTAGAACAGGTAATTAAAATATTAAATTGTCTTGATATAGAAAAAGTATTAACGCTTCATAAGATACGAGATAGTTTTATGTATCAGGATATTTTTGAAATATCTTTAGATAAAGTGACTGATTTAGGTTATTTTATAGAATTAGAAATAAAAGATGATTCTTTATCTGTTTATGATGCAAATACAAAACTAAAAGATTTGGTAACTTCTTTTGATTTAAGTTTAACTAGTCGTAATTTGGAAGGTTATGCTACTATGTTGTATCAAAAGTTATATGGGAAGAAGAATTAAAAATTCTTCTTTTTTTGTTGCTTTTGCAACACTGCTGTTTTCTTTTTTTATGATATTCTGTTATAGACTAGAAAGAGTGATGTTATGTTAAAATATTATCCTAATGTTGTTATGTTTGATGATGAAAAGGAATCTGGGGTAGGTATTATTACTGGTTGGAAAGCTCCACATTTAATTTATGACAAATTATCCGATGAAGCTAAAGATAAAGTGGTTTCAGTTGGACCTTTATATACTAAAAATGGTATTAATTTTATTTTAGCTAATTTGTTTTTAAATCCACAAATTTCTCATTTAGTGTTATTAGAGGACTCTGATATTCATCCTGGAATGAGTGATAGCATTCAAGAGTTTTTACATTTCTTAGAAACTGAAGAAATATGCTTTTCTAAAAAGTTTCAGTTTACTTCTTCAGATATTCATGAGTTTTGTGAGTATTTTAAAAATCATGTAACTGTTGTTTCTAGTGATAAACTGAATGATGTTTTAGAAGGTATGAAAACTTCTTCTACTTGGAGGGAGAATACTAAGGATTTTTCCCCAGAAGTTGTGGAAACTAGTAAAAACTTGGCTAGTGAAAAAATAGGGTTTATGGTAAGAGCCAGTACAGTGAAAGAAGCATGGATGCGTAGTTTGAAACTCATTGGAACTTATGGTAATCGAAAGCTTTCTGACTATGATGAAGAGCAGTTAGAACTTATGGATTTATCTATTATAGTTCGGGAAGAAGATTTGGAACATCCTTCCATGGTTGGTGAACTTGGAATTACTAAAGAGGAATTAGATTTATATGAGGAAAGTTTACTTTCTAAAGACAAGCCTGATGGAGTTCAATATACATATGGAAATCGTTTTCGTGATTATGATAATATTGATCAGTTACAGTATTTGATTGATACTTTGCGAGAGAAAATGTATTCTAGACGGGCTGTTGCGGTGCTTTGGAATCCTACAATAGAAACTTCTGTTGATGAAGTCCCTTGTATTGATTTATATCAGGCTATTGTACAAGATAATAAGCTTTATATGTTGGCTTATCTTAGAGCTAATGATGTTTATAATGGATTTCCTAGAAATATTTATGGTGTATTAAAAATTCAAGATGTTTTATGCCGTGAACTCGGACTTGAAAAGGGTTATGTTAATACGATTGCGGGATCTGCTCATGTATATGAAAGAAACTTTGGTGATATTACTCCTTATGTTGATGGTCACGTTTCTTTTTGTGAAGAAGATGAAAGAGGATATTTCTTTATTGAAAATCAAGAAGATAAAATTAATGTTTCCTTTTTTAGTAAAGAAGGGGTGTTAGAAAGGGAATATCAAGGGTTGACTGCAACTTCATTACGTGATAAATGTTGTTTTCATATTAGTAACTTGGATCATGCTTTTTATTTAGGACAGGAACTTACAAAAGCAGAAATTGCGTTAGAGAATGAATTGCCTTATGTTCAGGATCAGCCGTTAGTATTAAAGAAAAGCTTGCGTTAATTTTTGCTTTATGATATAATATACGCGAAATTGAGGGGGATTATCATGAGCGATAAGGATACTATTTTAAAACAGTTAGATATTATTGGTGTGGATGCTGCTTTTATTATTCAAGAAATGTTTTTAGGATATAAATATCGTAAGCATAATGGTCAGTTATATAATGATGATGCGGATATTCCAACTAAACTCATTAAATTATATTATGAATTAAAACCTACAGAAATTAGTTTTGATGAGATGAAAACTGCTTTTGTGAAAAGATATGTTCTTAATGAAAGTAAGTTAGAAGGGGTTAATGATGAAACTATCCATGGAAAAGCGGAAATTGCAGGTTTTGAAAAAATGTACGAATATATTCATTCTGATGATATAGAGTATCGGTTTGATGTTTATACATTGAAAGATTTACATAAGCAACTATTTTCTTTAGCACCGCATCCTGAATGTGCTGGTGAATTTAGAAATTGGGATGTTTATTTGCCTGGAACTGGAACAGAAATCTCTGAATGGTCTTTGATTCGTTCTAAATTAGAAGAATTGGATGTTGAAGTGCAGTTTTTACGTGAGTGGGCTCCTATTATTAAAGAGTCTGGTAATGTTAATGATTTATTAGAGTACTTGGATTATTGTGTTGAATTAAAATGTAAGTTAATTAAAGTACATCCTTTTGGTGATGGTAATGGAAGAACAATCCGAGGATTTATTAATAAATTATTAGAAGATGTTAATTTGCCACCTATTTATATTAAAGCTACAGAACGTACTGAATATCATAAGGCCATGAATTTAGCGAATAATGAAGGAGACTATTCTGATATTAAAAACTTCTATCGTTATAAGATATGTGATTCTATTATTGAGTTAGATATTAATGATACGGTTCGTAAATATAACAAGCAGCATCGTGCTGATCCTTCTGGTACATATGAGTCTCACGGATCTTTAACAAAAAAAGTTGCTGAGACAGTGCCTCAAGATAAAAAGTAGTCTTTCATTTCATAAAAAATCCACAGTTGTTGTGGATTTTTATGTTTTTAATAGGTAAAATTAAATTATTATAAATTGATAGGTATCTTTAAAAGGAGGACGAGTATATGAAGAAAATAATAGATTTACATGTTCATACGAATTGCTCTGATGGAGTTATGACACCTAAAGAAGTTATTGATGAAGCGGTTAATAACGGGGTTAGTGTTATTTCTATTGCTGATCATGATACTATTGATGCATATAGTGATGAGTTGTTTGCTTAGGCTAAGGCTAAAAATGTTAAAATTATTCCTGCTGTTGAAATTTCTACTAAGACTGGGAAATGTGGATTTCATGTTTTAGGGTATAATTTTGATATGAAAAATGAAAAATTACTTAAACAATTATGTGCTTTAAGAAATGCAAGACATGATTATTTATATAATGTTTCTGAAAAATTAAATGAATTAGGATACGTAGTAAATATTTCACAACTTGATCAAATAGAGGCTGTTACTAAAGCACATATTTATTCTGATATCGTTACTAATCCTAAAAATGAAAAGGTTTTGTTAGAAAATTTTGGACATATTCCAGATAAAGGAGAATTCATAGAAAGTATTATGAATGAAGGATGTCCTGCTTATGTTAAAAAAGCTAGTATTACTCCAGTAGAAGCAGCTAAGCTAATACGTTCTGCTGGTGGAAAAGTTGTCTTGGCACATCCGGTCGCTTATAAATATGAGGACAAGTTTATGCCTGAAGATACCTTAAAATTAGTTTGTGAAATGCATGCAGATGGAATTGAAGCTAATTATGTCTATGTTGATAAAGATAATAATAAAATTAATGAAACAGATTTTTGGAATCAATTTGCTAAAGAAAATAATTTAAAAGTAACTATTGGTTCTGATTTCCATAATAAAGATGGTTTGCATCCTATTATTGGACTTCTTGGAGAAAAAATTACTATATCTGAAGATTATATTGATAGTCTTTTAGAGTGGTTAGAGAGTTGATATTTACTAGTTTTCAACAAATTTTGTTGAAAACTTTTTTTATAATTATTTTGGGTGATATTATGAAAGTTAAAATCTTTGATGAAGAAGATGAGAAGGATTTAGAGAGTGATATTAATGATTTTTTGGCTGACTTAGATGGAGAAGTTATTGATATTAAATATCAGGTTAGTGTAGGAGTTTTTAGTGAAGAACAAGTTTTTTGTTTTTCTGCTATGATTGTATATTATTAGAAAAAGAGAGTTCTTTTTCTTTTTTTTCTTTTGTGGTATGATTTAAATAATGGAGGATACTTATGGAGAAGAAAAAAAAGAATGGTATACGTAAGAGTAGCTTTATTAAAGGAGCATTTATTGCTACTTTGGGAATTGTTCTTACTAAAATATTAGGAATTATTTATGTTATTCCTTTTCATGCTGTTATTGGTGAACGTGGAGGTGCCTTATACGGCTATGCTTATACGATTTATCTTTTGTTTATGTCTTTGTCTTCTGCTGGTATTCCTTTAGCAATCAGTAAGATAGTATCTGAATATCAAACGCTGGGTTATTATAATGCTAAAAGAAGAGCATTTATTATTGGTAAAAAGATAGCATTATTATTAGGATTTATATGTTTTCTTTTACTTTTATTATTTGCTCCATGGATAGCTCATGCAGTTTTAGGAGATTTATCTGGTGGTAATACTATTTCTGATGTAACACTTGTTATTCGCGTGGTTGCTAGTGCATTGTTGTTTGTTCCGGTTCTTAGTATTTATCGTGGTTATTTTGAAGGTCATAGATTTATGGAAGATCCTTCTTTTTCTCAAGTATTGGAACAATTAGTACGTGTTTTCGTCATTGTTTTGGGTAGTTTTTTAGCATTAAAAGTATTTGATTTGTCTATTACTACTGCTGTTGGTATTGCGGTTTTTGGTGCTACTGCTGGAGCAATTGCTGCTTACTTATATTTGATATATAAGAAAAAGAAGAATAATTCAAAATTTAACGAAAAGATTCGTCCTGTTAATGAACCAATTATTACTAATAAGCAGATATTTAAGAAAATTGTTGTTTATGCAGTACCATTTATTTTGATTGATGTATTTAAATCTCTTTATAATTATATTGATATGGTTACTGTAGTAGAGGGACTTGTTCAATATGCTAATTTTAGTGTGACTGATGCAGAGACTATTATGAGTATGTTGTCTACTTGGGGTGCCAAATTTAATATGATAGTGCTTTCCATTTCTACGGGTATTATTATTAGTTTAATTCCTAATTTAACTACTAGTGTTGTTAAAAAGGATTATGATGATATTAATGATAAAATAAATCAGGCTTTTAGTATTTTGTTGTTTTTTACTTTACCAATGACTTTAGGTATTAGTTTTTTAGCTGATTCTATTTGGAATGTATTTTATGGTGCTAGTGAATATGGTCCAAGTGTATTATCATATTTTATATTTGTTGGTTTTATGATTGGGTTATTCACTTCTACAGTTTCTATTATTCAAGTGTTAAAAGATTATAAGACAGTTATTTGGAGTTTAGTTATTGGTGTAGTTTTGAAATTTTTATTGAATGATAATTTGATTATGGCTTTTTACAAGATGGGATTACCGGCGTATTATGGTGTTATAACAGCTAGTTTGATTGGTTATTTTGTATCCTTTATGATTTGTATTATGCGTTTAAAATTTAAATATAAAATTAATTATGAAAATTTAACAAAAAACCTTATTGATACTATTTGTGGATCTATGTTAATGATTGTAGGGTTATTCTTAGTTGATTTGATTTTACCTTCTACGGATAGTAGAATTATTCATTTGGGTTATATTATTATTTATGTTGCTGTTGGAGCTTTAATTTATATTGTTTATATGTGGAATACGAAATCCATGAAGCGTATTTTTGGCAATCGATTAAATTATTGGATAAAAAAGAAAAAGTAATAATTTACTTTTTCTTTTTTAAATTCTTTAATTTATGATAAGCTGCAAAAGCAATATTATATGTATGATACCAGAATGGTGAGATGATATAATCAAATTCACCAATTAGTTCTACTACATGTCCACCAAAACTTTTTTTGAATAGGTATAGTCCATATAGAGGATTTTCTTTTCTGAAATCTCCTGTGATACCATAGAAGTTATAACGTTTATAACCATTTTCTACAGCATGTTTTACTCCAGCAAAATGGATTGTATAAGCAGATTGAAATTGCATTACATCGTCTAGTGTTCCACCATGTAGAGAGAGTACTTCATTACCATAAATTAAGAAAAGAATTCCACCTAGTAGTTTTTTGTTTCCATACTTTTCTTTGTAGTCTTTTATTTTTTCTAGTTGTTTTTTTAATCTTTCAATCTCTTGTTCATTCTTTTTATTATTTTGTTCATATTTTTTAGGATTCATTTTTAAGATATTATTTTCATGTTTATAAATACGATTCTTTAATTCTTTTTCGTTTGTTTCTAATTCTTCTTTTGTATTTTTTTCAAATTCTAAAAAGTCAATTTCTGCAACTAATATTTTTAATATGCCATCATCATGAAGAGAGTCCCACATACTTTCATAGTAAGATAGGGGTCTATCTACAAATTCTCGTCTATCACTGGTATGTTGCATAATATCTTTAAATAAAGGGAGTTCTTCTTTTGATATTTCTCTTGTATGAATTCCAGAACGCTCGTTTTTTCTTAATATCTGTCTTGTCTTTGATTCCATGTCTTTCATAACATCGGCTAGTGTTTTATCTTCTGTTTCAATGACATGCATCCAACGTGGTTGAAGAGTATCTTGCATTAGATTAAATCCAAAGTGTTTATATCCTAGACTTTTTAAATTTTCAACACAGATACTATTATCTAATCCGTCTTCTACTACATTTCCATTATTATCATGTTCTTTGTATTCTACGTAAGGATCTATTTTTATAAATATTGCATGTTCTTTTTTTGCATATTCTTTTAGTTGTTTTGTGAATTCTTTTAGAACTTCTTTATCTTTATAGTCTAATAAGAATCCGCGAGGGGCATAAAACATTTTCTTTTTTATTATTGGTAATGTTTTTGATAGTATTAGGCTTCCCGCTATTATTTTATTATCTTTTTCTAGTCCAAGATAGTGAGCAACCCATCCATTTTTCTTTTTTAGATGTGCCCAGGAAATGGTTTGATAGAAAGTGATTTCTGGATTTTTATCAGCAAATTTTTTAAATTCTTTTTCACTTATTTTTTTTAACTTCATTTTCTATCTCCTTCTTACTTTTATTTCTAACCATCTTTCTATAGAATGGAACTAGTTTTGTAAATACAAAATACATTAATTTGTTAGTAACATAGTCAAATTCTCCTAAAAACTCAATATAGTCTCCACCAAATTTCTTTTTAAATTCATGTAGACCAAATCTTGGGTTTTCTTTTGATAAATCTCCTATGGTTCCAAATTGGTCATAGACTTTTAATCCTTTTTCTTTACAATATTTAATATGTTCTTCATAAGTGTAATAGTTAACATAAGTTTCAGTTAATATATTATGATTTCCTGCATATAATACCCAGGCTTTGTCTGCATATTCTACAATCATATGGGCACTTAAAGTTAAGTTGTTTCCATATTCTTTTTTATAGTTTTCAAATTTTTTAATTTCTTTGTTGTAATTATCTTTTTGCTTAGTTAATTCATTTAACTTATTTTTAGCACTTTTACTTAAATTGTCGATTGGTAAGATAGAAATTTGATTGTTTACAGTTTTTAGGTTTTCTTTTATTTTTTTTATTGTTCTATCGATATCTACTTTCCCTAAAAATAGAGTGGCTTTACCATTTTTGCTACCATTAAATATATCATATAAAGTATTATAGTAATCTTCATTATAGGATACAAAATCTTTCCTTGTTTCTGTTAAGGTCATTAAATGGTAGAAGTCTTTTAAATCTTTTTCGTTACCAATTTCAACATAAGTATCTAGTTTTTTGGCTTTAGCGATTCTTTGTTTAGTAGTTTTTGAAAAATGTTCTTCTATTTCATCTAAAGATTGATTTAAGTCAATTCTAAAGGTATATCTTGGTTGCATTGTCTCAAAGTTTTTAGTAAATCCTAAATGTTTATATCCTAGTTTTTTTAGATTTTCAAAGATTTTATTTGTATCATATGGTAGAGACTGCTCTTCATCTAAGTAGTTGTAATCTTTGTAGATTAAATCAGGATCTATCTTTACAAATATTGCTTTTTTACTTCTGGCAAACTTGATTATTTCTCTAGTCATTTCTTCCAATAATTTTTCATCTTCATAGTCTATTACATAGCCTCTTGGACAATAAAAATAACAGTAATTCATAGGAAGATGTTTTTGTAGTAACAGAGCTGTTCCTAAAATATTTTTTTTCTCATCCACTAATCCTAAGTAATATGGAGTTAGATTTTTCTTTATTTTTGATAGTTCTCCCCAGGAATATGATTGTAAGAAGTGTGATTTTGGTTGTTTCTTTAAATAATTTTCGTATGCTTCTTCACTTAAACGTGCTAATCTTGCCATTTTTATCATCCTTTCTTTTCTTTTATTAGTATACCATAAAAAATAATAATCAACAAAAAAGAACACTTGATTTGTGTTCATAACATATACATTCCATCCTCTTTTTGTAAATAGTCATTTTGAGGCTCTTTTTCTAATTTTGATATTCTTTTTTTTAAATTGTTAATTTCTTGTTTTAACTTCTCTATTTCTTGATAGATGTTAGATCCATCTTTTGGTGGAGGTACTGGTGGCAAGCTAAAGTTTGGAATATATGGAAATGGAAATTGATTCATAAGTTTATCCTCCTTTTTATTATATGCATGTAGCTATATTTCTGTTATAATATATGATGGATGTGATATTATGAGACTTAGAAATGTAAAAAATAAGGAAGAAATATTAAGTTCCTCTTCTTTTTTGGTAAAAGACCCTAAAAATTATTGTGGAAACTGGTCAAATTATTTTAATAATTCCAATCCTATTTATATTGAAATTGGAATGGGAAAGGGACAGTTTATACGTGAAAATGCTAGACGTTATCCAGATATTAACTTTATTGGTATTGAAAAGTACGATAGTGTTGTTGCGAAATGTTTACCAAAAATTGATGAGAATTTAAAAAATTTAGCTATCGTTCGTATGGATGCTTTAGAAATAGATCGGGTTTTTTCTCATGAAGTTGATCGGATTTATTTAAATTTTTCTGATCCTTGGCCTAAAAAACGGCATCATTTGCGTAGACTTTCTAGTAGAATTTTTTTGGAGAAATATGAAAATATTTTTCGTAAGGATTCAGATATATGTATGAGAACAGATAATTCTGATTTGTTTTGTTATTCTTTGATGAGTTTTAGTGAAGCCCGTTATGTCCTTAAAAATCTTACTTTAGATTTACATCAACAAATGCCTGATAATCTTATCACTACAGAGTATGAGGACCGTTTTTCTTCAAAGGGAATGCCTATTTATAGTGTGGAAGCGGTGAAAGTGTCTAATACAGTAAATAAATAGAAAAAATTTTTACATTTAATGAAAATTTGATATAATGTAATAAGAGTAGGTGAAATATGAAGAAAAGAATAGTTTTACTCTCTATTATGCTATTATTAGTGTCTGGGTGTAGTATTCAGACTTTGAGTACTACTAGTTTTGAAGATAATATTTCTATGATATTGTCAGATGATACTACTTTAGCAAATGTTAATTTTGATGGTTATCAGTATTATGTTCCGGACGGAATGCGTTTTGTTAATAAAGATGATTACAATGCTCTTTTGCAAGATAAATACGCTAATCGTTATTATTTATATGTTGATGCTATTGGGTATTTCCATGATACTAAAAATACTTATAAAATAAATAAAGATGCTTATTATTCAAAAAAATTGAATTACAACAAGAAAAATGGTTATATTGAAATTAATGAGATTGATGATGAGTATTTTGTTGAAATGGTTTTTAATTATTGTAAGATAGAAGCTTATATACCCAAGAAATATCTTATTCCTGTTATTAATAATATGAGTTATATTTTACAGTCTGTAGATTTTCACGATAAAATTTTAGAGAGTTTGATTGGAGAAAATGTTTTAAATTATAAAGAAGAAAGTTTTAATATTTTTGAATCTAAGGAAGATACTGACGACTCTGTCTTAAAATATGAAGATTATCAACAGGCAGATATTAATAGTGCAAATATAACTGATGAAGATAACTTTGAGGTAAACGAAATAGATTAGAAGAGGTGAAATTATGGGCGTTTTTGATAAAATTAAGAATGCGCTTTTTGAGGAAGAATACGTTGAGGTAGAAGAAAAGGCAAAAGCTAAACCAAAAGCTAAACGAGATAAACCAAAAAAAGAAAATAAGGAATCTGTAAAGGTTCATGAGAATAAGCCGATTGCTAAAAAGATAGTATTACCTTCTAAAAAAGAAGAAGTTGCTGATGATTTTGATGATTATAAACCTAAAGATGAAGACTTTGAGATTGTTCCTGATAGAGAAGAGCAAGAGTCAACTTCTGAATTTAGATTTCCTGCAGTAGATGATAGAGAGTTTGAAGAAAATGAATATCAGGAAGAACCTAAGATTGTAGGAGTAGTGAAGGAAGAGGAAATAAAAACGGTAGAACAGGATAATTTATATCAAGGATATAAAAGAGAAGCAGAACCATATCATAACAAGCCTTCTTCTGTACAAGATGCTTATCATGGACGTGAATCTAATCTATATCATAGTGATTATAATGACTCTGTTTCTATACATGAGTATGGTACTTATGAGAAAGAGAAAAAGCCTGTATTTAAACCATCGCCAATTATTTCTCCTATTTATGGGATTTTGGATAAAAATTATAAAAAAGAGGAAATTGTTCCAAAGAGAGAAGTACGATTAACTAGTTATACTAGAGAACATATGAGTGTTGATGATGTTAGAAGAAAGGCTTATGGTAATTTAGCAGAAGATATAGCGGCTGACATCGATGGTAAATCTAGCTCTTATGTAGAGAAAGATGTAAAAGAAGAACTTGATGATGCAGATAATTTGCTGGTTGATTTAAGTAGTGATGATGAAAAACCAAGGGTTTCTGAAGTTACTGTTGGTGATGCTGAAGAATATTTTAGAGATTTAGGTTTAGAATATAATATTGATTATAAAGATTCTAGCAAAGAGAAAGCTACTGGTCGTAGAGCTAATCGGGATTATGATGATGCCGATGAGCCAAAGCATGAGCAAAATATTGATGAAGAAGTAGAAACTAAAAAGGAAAAGACTTCTACTGATCCAACAACTGATGATAACCTTTTTGATCTTATTGATTCTATGTATGAAGAAGAAGAGAAAGAATAAAAGGAGGCATTGTTATGGACGTATTAAATGCAGTTTTACCAGTATTATTATATATATTTGGTATCATATTATTAATAGTGTTAATTATTTTAGGAATAAGAATGATTCAGATCTTGGATAAGGCGGATAAGATGTTAGATGATGCTAATGAAATATTGGAAAATGTAAGTGAGAAGGTTAATTCATTTAATGGATTTTTCGATATTTTGGATAAGACAGGGTATGGCATTTCTGTAATAGGAGATAAAGTAATTGGACTTTTCTCTGGTATTGTTTCTAAAATATTTAATAAAAATAAAAAGGATGAGGAGGATTTATATGAGTAAAGAGAAAAAATCTGGATTAGGTAAATTTTTAGCTGGAGCAGCTATTGGTGCTGGACTTGGTATTTTGTTTGCTCCAAGAAAAGGGAGCGAAACTAGGGCAGCTTTAAAAGCTAAAATTAATGATTTAGTAGCCCAAATCAAAAATATTGATATGGAAGAAGTAAAAGAAGAATTTAGTCGTAAAGTAGAAGAAATTAAAGAAGGATTAGCCGATTTAGATAAAGAAAAAGTATTAGAAATTGCTAAAGAAAAAGCTACGCAATTAAAAGAAAAAGCACAGGAACTTGTTGATTTAGCAATCGATAAGGGTACTCCAATGCTTAGAGATGCTGCTGAAGAAGTTCGTTTAAAAGCTATTGATGTTACTAAAGATGTATTAAAAAAATTAGAAAAGGGAGAAAAGAAATAATTCTTTTCTTTTTTGGTACTTTTCAAAAAATTAAAACTATGATATATTAGATACATCATTTTTCGTTGATAAATGATTAGTAGTAATTATTTTTTCTTATAGAGATCTAGTGGTCGGTGCAAACTAGAGGAAAATAATTATGAATTACAACATTTGGAGAAAAAACGTTTATCGCGTTAAGATAGTAGAGGGTATAGAGAAATCTATAAAGTAAGGTGGTACCGCGAACTATTCGTCCTTATAGGGGGAATAGTTCTTTTTTTTGGAGGTGATTTTATGCATACAGAATATGAAGTTCGTATTCTAGAAATTGATGAAGTAGAAATTGAAAAAAAATTGAATAGTCTTGGAGCTGAATTACAATGGGATCATTTACAAAAGCGATATGTTTATGATTTTATTCCAAAAATTGATGGTAAATGGATTCGTTTGCGTACTAATGGTGATAAGACAACTCTTACAATAAAAAATATTGTGTCGTCTCAAATCGATGGTACACAAGAGTTAGAGGTTGTTGTAGATGATTTTGAAAAAACGAATTTAGTTTTAAACGAGCTTGGTTTTGTTGCGAAAGGTTATCAAGAAAATAGACGTCGCCAATATATTTTGGATGGAGTAGAAATTGATATAGACTCTTGGCCTTTGATTCCTACGTATTTAGAAATTGAGGGAAAAAGTGAACAAGACGTATATCAAGTTCTAGAAAAACTTGGTATTTCTAGAGATTCTGCTACTAGTAGAGATGTTGAAGGAATATATTTGGATTATGGTTATGATTTAGAAAAAATATATGATTTAAAATTAGAGGAGGAGAGAAGATGACATTTTTTGAAGAATTACAGTGGAGAGGACTAATTAAGGATACGGCTGGTGAAGATTTGGCTGATAAATTGAATGGAGAACCCATTACTTTTTACTGGGGGACTGATCCTACTGCGGATAGTTTGCATTTGGGCCATTATTCTTCTTTGGTTACTGCTAAAAGATTAGCTAAAGCAGGACACCATCCAATTTTACTTTGTGGTGGAGCAACAGGACTTATTGGTGATCCTAGACCTACTGCTGAGCGTGAAATTATTTCTAAGGAGCAACTTGCTAAAAACTTAGAAGGAATTAAAGCACAAGTTAGTCGTATTTTTGAAGGAAAAGCAGAAGTTGTTAATAACTATGATTGGTTTCAAGGATATGAACTTACTGATTTCTTACGTGATGTTGGGAAGTATATTAATGTAAATTATATGTTGGATAAAGATATCATTCGTAGAAGATTAGAAACTGGTATCACTTTTGCTGAATTTACATATACGTTGATACAGGGTTATGATTTTTTATGGTTATATGAAAATAAAGGTTGTATTTTACAAGCAGAAGGATCTGATCAATGGGGAAATATTACTACTGGACTTGATTTAATTAAGAAAAAGACTGGTAAAGATGCTTATGCTTTTACTATGCCGCTTGTTTTGGATAAGTATGGTAATAAATTTGGTAAAAGTGAAGGAAATGCATTGTGGCTTGACCGTAATAAAACGTCTAGTTATGAATTATATCAGTATTTGATTAATGTTGATGATGAGATGGTTATTTCTTATTTAAAGATATTTACTTTTTTGACGCCAGAAGAAATTATGCAATTAGAAAAGTCTAATCAAGAGAATCCACATTTAAGGGAAGCACATAAAGCTTTGGCACGTGAAATTATTACAGATTTGCATGGAAAAGATGCTTATCTAGAAGCTGTTAAAATTAGTGAATCTTTATTTAGTGGTAATATTAAAGAACTTTCTGCTAAAGAGTTAGAGGATGCCTTTAAAGGAATTGAACCTTTTGTTGCTAAAGAGGCTAATTTAGTTGATTTCTTAGTAGAGTTTGGTATTTGTTCTAGTAAAAGGGAAGCGCGTGAATTTATTAGTAATGGATCTATTAGTGTTAACGGTGATAGGGTAACAGATTTAGACTATTTGGTTACAAAAGATATCGCTATAGAACAAAAATATGTGGTTGTTAGACGTGGAAAGAAAAAATATTTTATCGGTAAATTTCAATAGTTAACAGTAAAATCTATCATTTCTGATAGGTTTTCTTTTTTTCTCTTTCCATGTTTTTGCTTTTTTGTTACAATGAAACTAGAGCGGAGATGATGTAGATGCAACGTTATATAAAAATAATACTTTTCTTTATTGTTTTCATAGTAATTATTGTTGGTTGTTCTTTTTTAGTTTTTTATCAGAAAAAGGAGATACGTTATCTAGACACTATTGATGCAACTACAGTAGTGGATGATGTTATTTATGCGGTTGGTCGTAATAATGATAATGATAAAGAATTAACAAAGGCTAAGTTTTCTATATATAATAGTAAGCAAGAAAAGATATATGAAAAACTTTATAATACGGGTTATACTAGTAGATTTTATGATTTGTTAGTAGATGATGAAGATGTTGTTATTGTTGGCGAGTATGAGAAGACTAAAAAGGATTATAAAAATAATAATTCCATTGCGGTAATATTAAAGTATGATGAAGAAGGACAATTGCTGTTTGAAAAAGAAGTTAGTGATACTAATTTTTATGATGTTTTAGCTTATGATGATGGTTATTTGGCTATCGGTACAAGTCATGATAAAAATAAGACAAAGGGAGTTCTTGTTAAATTTCATACTGATGGGACATTAGATTGGAAAAAAGAATATGGTACGGAAAATACTGAATTTACCGCAGGTGTTTTTTATCATAATAAAATATATGTAACTGGTATAGAAAATCAATCGGGGGTTCTAGTTTCTTTTTCTAGAGATGGTAAGTTAATTGATTCCATTCATGAAGAAACTGATTCTTTAGGTTTTTCTAGCATTACGGTGGTTGCAGATTCTCTTGTTTTATCAGGAGGAAAAAAAGTAACTGAAGACTTTTCTCAACCTTTACTTGTTAAGTATGATTTAGACTTAAGTTATATTGATTCTGCTATTTATAATTCTAAATATTCTGGACGTTTTTTGAAAGTTATTACTGATAATAATGATGATTTGGTTGTACTTGCTAGTACAGTTGAGGGTAAGAAAAATAAAGATGTTCATCATGCATATATAGGAAAATACCGTGAGGATTTAACAGAGGCTTCTGTTGTCCCATATTATAATGAAGAGGACGATTACTTTACAGATGTTTCACTTATGCATGATACTTATTTAGTATCTGGGTATTCTTTTTATTCAGAACAAGGATATTTGAGTAAATTTTTATCTTATAGTGAGGCTTTAAAAGTATTGGAGGTAAAATAAATGAAGATTACATTAGTTCGTCATGGCGAGACCGAATTTAATTATCAGAATGTACTTCAGGGAAGAAGTAATCATCAATTAAATGATACTGGTCGTAGACAATGTCAGAAATTACGAGAGAAACTTAAAGATATTAATTTTTCTTTTTGTTACATGTCACCGTTGATTCGTACCGTTGAGACGGCATTTATTTTGGTTGGGGATCGTGTCGAAACTTTTCCTGATAATCGGTTAATCGAACGTGATATGGGGGAGTTAGAAGGAAAGCCAAGAGAACAGTATGATGTTAATAAATATTGGAATTATGATTTGAATTCTTCTGATTTTGGTGTAGAACCGGTACAGGAAGTTTTTGCTCGTTGTCAGGACTTTTTAAATTATGTTACTAAAAAGCACTCTAATGAACATATTCTAGTTGTTGCACATGGAGCGACGATTCGAGCTCTTCATCATTTATTACATCACAATAATTTACGTGGTAATTTGCTGGATGTTAATATTATTAATTGTTATTGTGAAACGGTGGAGGTGGAGTAAAGATGGATTGTACAGACTTAATGTTTGACGAGGATATTATTTCTTCTCTAAAGGAAATTTGGAATTTTACAAAGTTAAATCAGACTATTGAACCATGTGATGTTATTTTTGCTTGTGGTTGTTCTAATTTGGATATTCCTGTTAGATGTGCAGAACTATTTAAGCAAGGATATGGAAAGAAGATATTATTTGCTGGTGGAGTAGGTAAGATAACTAAAGGAAAATTCCAGAAGTCCGAAGCTGAAATCTATCGAGATATAGCTATTCGTCACGGTGTTCCTAGTGAACAAATTTTACTAGAAACTAGATCTACCAATACTGGTGATAATTTTAGATTTTCTAAAACGATATTAGAAGAATATAAATTTGAAAGTATTTTGGTTGTACACTTTGCTACTTCTGAAAGGCGAACTTTAGCCACTGCTCAAGCTATTCTTCCGGAGTATCGTTTGTTCATTACTTCTCCAGAGTTAACCTTTTCTGCTTTTTTGTCAAAGTTACAACAAAGCTCTGAATATTTTTATAGAGAAGTCTCTTTACTTGTTGGTGATATTCAACGTATGATTATTTATCCACAGCTGGGGTGGCAAAAGGAAGTGGATATTCCTGATATTATCATTCAAACGTATTATTTTTTGAAAGAGAAAGGGTTTAATCAATTCATTTATTCTCCTTCTGATATTTTAAAATTGATAAATGATCATCATATTAGTGTTAGTAATGTTAATTTGTTTTCATAAAATAAAAAATCGATAGTTTTTACTATCGATTATTTGTTGTAGAATTCAACGATTAATGCTTCATTAATATCAGCATTAAGTTCATTTCTTTCAGGAAGTCTAACGTATGTTCCTTCCATTTTTCCTTCATCATAAGTAATGAAATCAACACGTTTTGATACTTTTGCTAAGCTATCAGCTACAACTTTTAAGTTTTTGTGATCTTCTTTAATAGAAATTACATCTCCCACTTTAACTTGGTATGATGGAATATCTACTTTTTTACCATTTACTGTAACATGTCCATGATTTACTAATTGTCTAGCTCCACGACGAGTAGTAGCAAATCCAATTCTGTATACTAAGTTGTCTAAACGAGATTCTAGCATTCTTAAGAAGTTAGTACCTGTAACACCTTTTAATTTAGAAGCTTTATCAAAAGTATTTCTGAATTGTCTTTCGTTTACTCCATACATGAAACGTACTTTTTGTTTTTCTTTTAATTGAGTTCCGTAATCAGATAATTTTCCTTTACGAGCATTTCCATGTTGTCCTGGTCCATATGGACGACGAGCTAATTCTTTTCCTGTTTCAGTAATAGAAAATCCAACGCGACGTGCTTTCTTATAACTTGGTCCAGTATATCTTGCCATATATGTACTCCTTTCCTTATATTACATTCATTGAAATGATTTAGTCGTATCTTAGGGAGTTTTTCTTTCTCTTTCGCGTAAACAGCTATGGTTACTTGATTTTACGAAAAACACTTTAAAACACTCTAAATCTGCTGTTTCAAGTGAATTGCAGTTATAATTATATGATAAATTTGTTGATATGTCAATCTTTTGTTTTTATATTAACAGATTCATTTTTGTTTTTAAATATATTTCTTACTTTTTGTTATTTATTCCTAGATATTTTTTTAAAATAGTAGAAATTTGTTCATGGTTTGTGGTAGAATAGGGATAGATGATAAGGTGGTGAAGTATGCAAGGGCAGTATTTGATTATTGGGTCTTATTTAGTCGTTTGTATTATTATTGTTATTGTTGTGCTTCACATTCTTAGAAAAAAGGTTGCTAATAAATATCGAAGTAAAGTACGTGAGTTAGAAGTTGCTAAAAACATGGTTGCTAGTACGCCTGTTTCTTTGGAATTATCAAAAGTAGAGCCTATTATTAAAAACGATAAAATGGAAGAGAAGTATAATGATTGGCAGGATCGTTTTGATCAACTTCGAGAAACAAGATTATCTCAAATTGATGATATGTTGATAGACTTGGATATTTATATTGATAAAAAAGATTATAAAAATTGTGTTTATCGTTTAGCTAAGACGGAACTAGAGATTTATCGAGTACGTGAATCTGCTGATTCTTTATTAGACGAGATTAAGGAAATCACTTTAAGTGAAGAAAAGTATCGTTCTATCGTTATTAAATTAAAGACGAAATATCGTGAACTTAATAAGGAATTTCAAGATCATCGTCAAATGTATGATGAGATGCAAGAAGCTGTAGAATTACAATTAGAAAATATAGAACGACGATTTTTAGATTTCGAAAAAGTAATGGAAAAAAATCAATATAGTGAGGTTGTTCATATTGTAAAAGCCTTAGATACTATGATTGAGCATATGGGGATTGTTATTAAAGAGATTCCGGATTTATTATTAATGGCTAAACAAGTTATTCCTAATCGTATGAAAGAAGTAAAGGAACTTAATGAGGATATGGTACAAAAGGGATATCCATTGGATTATCTTAATGTTCCTTATAACTTAGAGGAATCTCAAAAGAATATTGATCATATATTGGATAAAGTAAGAGTTTTAAATTTAGAGGATTGTATGTTTGAATTAAAAACAATGCTTGATTATTATGATTCTTTATTTGTAGATTTTGAAAAGGAAAGATTGTCTCGTAAGGCTTATATTGAGATGGAAGCTGACTTTTCTAAAAAACTTGAAAAAACTAATAAAGTAGTACAAGAAGTTTATAACCAGTTAGATGATATTAAAAATATGTATGATTTAAATGATCAGGATGTTGAGACTATTCATGATGTTAATAAAATATTAGTTGTTATAAATGATGATTACAAGAAAATGCTTGCGAAGGTAGAAGCTAAATCTTCTCCTTACTCTATGTTGCAAAAAGAAGTTGAGGAGCTTACTATCCGTTTAAAAGAAATGGAAGATGACTTGGATCAGGCTTTAAAGTCATTAGGTAATATGTATGATGATGAAGTTAGAGCTAGAGAGCAGTTGGAGGAGATTGAATCTTTCTTGAAACAGAGTAAAGAAAAAATGCGGGGATATAAGCTTCCAATTATTACTAATAATTATTTTGTTCAGTTGTCTGAAGCTAATGAAGCTATTGAAGAGGTAATTAAAGAGTTGGAAAGAAAACCAATTGTTATAAAAACTCTAAATACAAGGGTAGATACAGCAAGGGATTTGGTTTTAAAATTATATAATACAACAAATGAGATGATTAAGACAGCACAACTCGCTGAAATGGCTATTGTATTTGGAAATAGATATCGTTCTGTTTATGATGATGTTGATTCTGGTCTTGATGATGCAGAAAAGTTATTCTTTAAGGGTGAGTATAAGAAGGCTTTAGATATTTCTATTAAAGCAGTTTCTTTGGTTGATGAAAATATATATAGGAAGTTGTTGGCGGTGTATGATAAATAGAATGAAGAGGGGCTTTGGAACTTACGAAATACTTACGGTGTTCGTAATGTTACTTATTATTGTGGTGGTTTTATTAGCTGGTGTTTTTAAAACGGATTATAAGGAAAAGTATGATGTTATGGAAAATAATGCTAGAATGTTTTCATTAACGGTTGCTAATTTATATTTAGAAGATGGAACGCAAGATGTTTATTATTTACAAACAATTATGGATAAAAGACTTCTTTCCAATATTAAAAATCCTTTTAAAGGTGATAAGTATTGTGATGCCTTTACTTCGAAAGTTAAAATAATAGATAATAAAAAGTATGTTACTTTAGAATGTGGAAATTATTTGATTTATCAGCAAGATAGTTTAGATAAGCCATACTCTATTTATCAAGTTGGTAGTTGGTCCTCTAAAAAGCCAGATGGTAAAGTACAGGAGACTACGTTTTATAATTATCAAAAAAATAATAAAAATGGTTTTTCAGAGGGCTTAGAAGAAGATATTTTCTTATATGAATTCAATAAATTAAACGGTACTAATTATGAAACTATTAAAGATGTTCCTGAAAAATATCATATTTCTAAAGAAACTATGTATCGATATATGAAAAAAGTTAATTAATAAAGGAGAAATGGTTTTCTTCTTTTTCTTTTTATGATAAAATACGAGAAGAAATTGAGGTGTCATATGAAGAGAGTAATTTTAATTAAATATGGAGAACTTAGTACTAAAAAAGGAAATCGTAATTTTTTTATTAATACACTTTATCAGAATATTAAAAATAAGTTAAAAAGTTTTGATGTTTCTATTTTTAAGGATCGTAGTCGTATGTATATTGAATTTCATGATTCTGAGTTAGAGGAGATAAAAAAGCGATTGGATTGCGTATTCGGTATTCATATGTATCATATTGCTTATATTGTTGATACTAATATTGATTCTATTAAGAATTTGTTAATTGAATTAGTTCATGATTTATCATTTAAAACATTCAAAGTGGAAACTAAAAGAAGTGATAAGTCGTTTCCTATCCATAGCCAAGAAATGAATCATCTTCTTGGTGGAGTAGTTTTAAAAAATAAAATTGGTGTTTCCGTAGATGTGCATAATCCTGAATTATTTATCAAATTGGAAATTAGAGAAGATCACAGTTATATTTATTTTAATGCCTATCGTGGAGCTGGTGGATATCCAATTGGTACTCAACCTAAGGGAATGTTGATGTTATCAGGTGGTATTGATTCGCCAGTTGCTGGTTATTTAGCAATGAAGCGTGGTATTCCTATTGATTGTGTTTATTTTGAAGCCATTCCGCATACTAGTTTGGATGCTAGAAATAAAGTAATTGAACTTTCTAAAAAATTGGCAAAATATACAAGTGAAGTTCATTTACATATTGTTAATTTTACTTCAATTCAAGAAGAAATTTATAAAAATTGCCTTCCTAGTTATTGTATTACTATTATGCGCCGTATGATGTATCGAATTATGGAAAAATTAGCTAATAAATATCATGGTTTTGCTATTGTTAATGGTGAATCAGTTGGTCAAGTAGCTTCTCAAACGCTTACTAGTATGCGTGTTATTAATGAAGTGACTTCTATGCCAGTTTTAAGACCTGTTGCTTGTTTTGATAAATTGGAAATTATTGATTTGGCTAAAAAAATTGATACTTACGATATTAGTATTTTACCATATGAAGATTGTTGTACAATATTTGTTCCAAAGCATCCTGTTATCAATCCTTCGTTAGATCAAGCAAAAAAAGAAGAAGAAAAATTTAATTTTTTGCCAATGATTGATTATGCTGTAGATAATGTTGATACCATTGTTGTTTGTGAAACAGAGAAAGAATTTTCGGATTTGTTATAAATTTCCAATTGATTTTTTGTATTAAATTCAGAAAAGTTCACAACCTATGAATGTAGGAGGTGAATGAAATGAACAACACAAAGAATTCTACTATGAAAATGAGAGTTCCTGGTGCTAAACAAGCTATTGATAAAATGAAATATGAAATAGCTAATGAATTTGGTGTTAATTTAGGACCAGATGCTACTAGCCGTGCTAATGGTACAGTTGGTGGTGAAATCACAAGACGTTTAGTTCAAAATGGAATGAACCAAGTTAGTGGAAGCTATAATAACAAATAATGAGTGATAGCTTACAAGATAGGTGATTAAGCCTATCTTTTTGTTTTATTATTTTTCCTTTTATTTTCTTTCATAAATATGTTATAGTATGAGTATATAAAAGCGAGGAGAGATTTTATGAAATTATTATCAGTAAATGCAGGTAGTAGTACTTTAAAATTTCGTTTATATGAAATGCCTGAAGAGAAATTAATTATGAAAGGTCAATATGAACGTATTGGTTTGGAAGGCTCTTGTTATAATTTAAAAATTGGAAATGAGAAACTTTCTGCTTTAGTAGAATTAAAAGATCATAAAGATGCTGTTGCATTGTTACTTGAGCATTTGTTAGAACATAAGGTTATTTCTTCTTTGGATGAAATAGAGGCTGTTGGTCATCGTATTGTTCATGGTGGGAACAAATATTCTAAGTCTGTAAAAATTGATGATAGAGTACTTTTAGAGGTAGAGTCTATTTCACCACTTGCTCCACTTCATAATCCTGCTGCATTAAAAGGAATTCGAGCTTTTATGGAGGCTATTCCTAATGCTTTAAATGTTGCTTGTTTTGATACTGCTTTCCACCAGACTATTGATGAAGCAACTTATTTATATCCTGTTCCATATGAATGGTATGTTAAGTATGATGTTAGAAAATATGGATTTCACGGTTTAAGCCATAAGTTTATTACGGAACAAATGACTGATATTTTAGGTAAAGTACCAAATTTAATTATTTGTCATATTGGTAGTGGTTGCAGTATTACTGCTGTAAGAGACGGAAAATCGATTGATACTTCCATGGGATTTACCCCTAATGCTGGAATTATGATGGGAACTCGTTCTGGCGATATTGATTATTCTTTAATTAGTTATATTATGAATAAGGAAGAACGTAGTTTAGAATGGGTTGATAAGAAGCTTAATTTTGAAAGTGGATTACAAGGAATTGCCGGAATGAGTGATTTACGTGATATTGATCGTGCCTATGAAGCTCACGAGCAAAAGGTTGTTTTAGCAATTGATATGTATACTAATAAGATTGTTGATTATATTGCCAGATTTTATATGAAACTTGGTGGTAAAGTGGATGCTATTTGCTTTACTGCCGGTGGTGGAGAAAACGATCCAATTATTCGTCGTGAAGTTATGAAAAAACTTGCTCCTATCGGTGTTTTGGTAGATGATGAAAAAAATAATTCTACAATTGTACGTAAGGGTATTGAAGGTGTTGTTTCTAAAGAGGATTCTTCTATTCCAGTTTATGTTTTAGGTACAGATGAAGAGTTAATGATAGCTAGAGATACTTATGAGATTTATTGTCAATAAGATAATTATAGGGGGGGATATACTTTGTCTAATCAAAATGATATGAAGTATTTAAAAAAAATATGTCGAGGCCTTCTTCTTTGTTCTACAGGAATTGTTTTGGCAACTACTTATAATGTTTATCACACAATAAAAGAGAGTAATAAGCTTTCTTTAGCTCAGGAATTGGGTGATGAAGGTAGTCTTACATTTTCTTTTTATCTTGATGCTTCTGATAATCCCGTTTTGTCTATTCTTTCTTCTGATTCTAATTATATACTTAGTGATGATGATTATGAAAAATTTAATCAATTACTTCATAATGAAATTTATCCTATTTCGAAGTTGGATTTGACTGGGCTTGGGGGAGAAGTGGATTTTTCTAAAGTAGACTTATCGGGTATTACTGATGTTTCTTTTCAAAATGTACAAGATAATTTTGATTATAGTCCTTTTTCAAATTATAATTTTGATTCTATTTCCTTTTTTTATTCACCAATGAATGACAGTTTACAGACATTTTTAAAATCTACTGAGTTAGACTATTCTACTGTTTCTGTTTCTAATGGAGATTTTGATATTATTGCCTATTTGGAAGAGGCTGGAAAAGTTCCTAATAAACTTGATATTCGAATTTATGGTGGATTTTATGGGGAGACTTTACCGGAGGTTTCTGCTAGGAAAGTTAATATGCATTATTATTTTGATCATCATCAGTTATTAGATGTTGATGTTTCATTATCTGATAAAGTCGAAGAAGCTAACTTTTCTTTTGCAATTTTATCTGATAACTCTCAAGATATTTTTATCGATGATGTTTCTATTGATTCCAATAATTCTGATTTGGAACTTTCTTTTGTAAATGATGATGAAGATCGTCTTACAATGGAATTTAGTTCTATTAGTTCTGCCTCATTACCTGATGGAAGCTATGTTACTTTTGAAAATATAGATTGTAGTGATAGTAGTTTATTTACTTCTTTTGATAATCTTTCTGGTTTTTCTTATTCTGATGGTAAAGGTAAGGAACTTTCTTATGTTAATAAAAATTCTTCTAACCCTAAAGTAAAAAGTCTAAATTATTAGTTTTTATGCCATTTCTTAGGAAATGGCTTTTTCTTTTTTCTTTTTTTTAGTATACTTATTATGATAAGGTCGTGATGTTATGACAAGTAGAGAGAGAGCAAATTTATGCGCTAAAGCAAGTTATATGAGTTATTTGTTTCATGAAAAGAATATTCCCATTAATTTGGAAGAAGTTATTCGTAAAACGGAATATCCAGAACGGTTGGATTTGGTAATTAACGAAGTGTTAAGAATTTATAATGATAAATTTACAACTAAAGAATTGGCTCAGATTGAAGAGCTAAATGAACTGGATTTTGTAGACGATTATTCTATAGATGGGTATGAGATGAAACCAAATTCTCAAGAGTTAGATGAAATCTGTAGTAAGAAAGATATTTCTTACTCTTTTGATACTAAGAATAAAGGTGACTTTGTGATGGAGGTAGATGCTTCTCATCAAGCAGAGATTGATAGTTTGCTGGCCACTTTTTCTAATACTGGTGTGGATATTCAGTTTCAATTAAACTCAGATCATTCTTTTCAATTGATGATTCATAATACTAATGGTATCTTGCCGTCAAATGAACTGGTTGCTATGCTAGAAAAATCGTTAGTTTCTGCTAGAAATGATGTTGATTATTTGGATGGTATGTCAGACGAAGTGCAAAATTCACAAGTTTCTTTTATGGTAGAACATCCTGAAGTTCATGAGTCTTATATTTATGGTAAAGAAAGACAGGATTCTTTTTCAGAGACTGGACAGGTATTAACAGAAGCTATTGATGCAAGTGATGATCATAGTATTCTTACTACCAATCCGTTTGGTGAACATGTTCTTATTAATGAAAGTACAGGTGATAAAATTATTGATAGTCCTCTTCATGATGAGGTTCGAGATATTTCTTTACTAGCTGGTGTAGTTCATAATCGTCCTATGAAATATCTTGGTGTTGTTGCTTGTGAAGATGCTATGGATGTGATTGACACTTATCGAAATATGGCAAATGAGCAGGGGGCTTTAGGTGTTGATGTTTCTGTTGTAGATGATAAAGAAGGTCCTAATTTATCTATCGTAGTAGAGAAAAAAAATAATCCTTATGTAGAGCCTATTCAAATGTATTGTGATAAAGACGAATTTGAGGAAGAAAAGAATTCTTTGATTGTTAGTATGGATCAAGAAAATCAAGCTACTGAAGATAATAATTTTTATTACTTATCATCTAGTGATGGTTCTACATTGACTATTAGTTCTAGTTTGATGACTAATGAAAATAGATTACAGGCTACCCAGGGAAGTAAAACAAATGCTGCTGTTTATCAAAAAACTATGGATGTTGATCAAGCTGCTTTTTCTACTCCATTTTTATTGCTTTGTTTGATGGTTTTAAGTATGGCTATTAGTCTTCTTATGCTTCTTTTCCTTTGAAAATCTTAGTCTTTGTAGTATAATATTTATAGGTTATAGAAAGAGGGATGTTATGAAAATAATTTCTATTAATGCGGGAAGTAGTTCCTTGAAGTTTAGTTTATTTAATATGGATGATGAATCTGTTATTGCTAGTGGACTATTTGAACGTATTGGTATTGAAGGAAGTAATTATACAATTAAATTTAATGGAGAAAAGATTACTCAAGAAGTAGAACTTGCTACGCATGTAGATGCTGTTAATATTTTGCTTGATAAGCTTACAGACTTGAATATCATTTCATCTTTAGATGAAATTCATGGTGTTGGACATCGTATTGTTCAAGGAAAAGATATCTTTACTGAGTCTGTTTTAATTAATGATGAAGTTATGGAAAAATTGGATGCTATTAAGGGGTTTGCGCCTCTTCATAATCCAGCTAATATGTTAGGAATTGAGGCTTTTAGAAAAGTTTTACCTAATGTACCAATGGTTGCAGTGTTTGATACTGCTTTCCATCAAACTATGGATAAGTCTACATATTTATATCCAGTTCCTTATTCTTGGTATGAAGATTATGGGGTACGTAAATATGGAGCTCACGGTACTTCTCATCGTTATATTGCAGAGACTGTTAAAGAATTACTAGGAAAAGATGATTTTCGTTTAATTAGTTGCCATATTGGTAATGGTGGTTCTATTACCGCTATTAAGGATGGTAAATGTGTAGATACATCTATGGGATTTACACCACTTGCAGGAATTATGATGGGAACTCGTTCTGGTGATATCGATCCTTCTATTATTCCTTATGTTATGGAACAAGAGGGTAAGAATGCTAGTGAAGTTATTGATGATTTAAATAAACGTAGTGGTTTATTCGGAATGAGTGAATATAGTAGTGATATGCGTGATATTTTGGAAAAATGTGATCAACAAGATGAAAAGGCAATTGTTGCTCGTGATAAGTATGTTCGTCGTGTTGTTGATTATATCGCACAATATTATGTATTATTAGGTGGCGCTGATGTCATTGTATTTACTGCAGGAGTAGGAGAAAATAGTATTCCTGTTCGTAGACAAATCTGTGAAGAACTTGCATGTTTGGGTGTTAAGATTGATTTAGATAAAAATAATGTACGTGGAGAAGTCGTTAAAATTAGTACTGATGATTCTTCCATTGATGTTTATGTTATCCCAACAGATGAGGAATTAATGATTGCTAGAGATACATTACATTTAATTAATAGATAGGATGTTTATCATGTATAAGAAATTTTTAAAGACAATTAAGAGGTATGATACGATAGTTATAGCTAGACACATTGGTGTTGATCCTGATGCTTTGTGTAGTCAACTTGCTCTTCGTGATGCTATTAGGCTTAATTTTCCAGAGAAGAAAGTTATAGCGATTGGTACAGGAAGTCAAAAGTTTGCGCATATTGGAAAGTTAGATAAACTTGAGAAAGTAGACAATGCTTTATTAATTGTAACTGATACACCAGATAAAAAAAGAATAGATTCGGCAGTACTTTCTGATTTTTCTTATATTGTTAAGATAGATCATCATCCATTTGTAGAGGATTTTGGAGGATTAGAGATTATTAATGATCAAGCTTCTTCGGCATGTGAGATTATTATGGAACTTTTAATGCATATGAAGTTAGCTTTAAACTCTTCTATTGCTGAGTTATTGTATATGGGACTTGTTTCTGATTCTAATCGATTTCTTTTTGATAGTTCTACTTCGCATTTGTTTTCTTTAATTTCTTATTATTTGGATAAGTATCCTTTTGATCTTTCTAAGTGTTATCAAAAATTGTATTTAAGACCGTTAAATGAAGTTCGTTTAGAAGGCTATATTTCTTTAAATATGACTGTAACTGAGAATGGTCTTGGTTATATTCCAATTACTGATGCTATTATACAGAAATATGGAGTTGATAGCGCTAGTGCTGGTAATATGATTAATAATTTTAATTTCATTAAAGAAGTACTTGTTTGGGTTACGATGACAGAGGATGTTAAAAATGATCAAATTCGTATTTCCATTCGTTCTCGTGGACCTGTTATTAATCAAGTAGCCGAAAAGTATCATGGGGGAGGCCATAAGTTTGCTAGTGGTGTTAGGGTAAAAACAATGGAAGAGGCTATGAAAATTATTGATGATTTGGAGCAAGTGTTGATAGAGTATCAAAGTGAGGTGTAGAATATGGTAATTAAAGATGCTAGTTTGGAAATTATTGCTACTAGACGTAGTCAGTATCCAGAAGAGGGAAAACCAGAATTTTTATTGGTTGGACGTAGTAATGTTGGTAAAAGTAGTTTTATTAATGCAATTTTATCACGTAAAAATTTAGCTTATACATCTTCTAGACCTGGGAAAACGCAGACTTTGAATTTTTATTCTGTCAATGATAGCTTTTATTTGATTGATGTTCCTGGATATGGGTATGCTTCTGTTGATAAAAAGACGCAGTCTAAATTCGGTATGATGATTGAAGAGTATTTAGAAAAGCGAACAGTATTAAAAAGAGTCTTTTTATTAATTGATTTTCGTCATAAACCTACAGAAGATGATTTGCTTATGTATAATTTTTTAAAATATTATAATTTGCCAGTAACTGTTATCGCTACTAAAGCGGATAAAGTTGGCGGCAGTAAAAAAGAGAAAAATTTAAAGGATATTTTAGATACCTTGGATTTAGTAGTTGGAGATGATTTGGTCGTTTTCTCTAGTGTTACTAAATTGGGTGTAAAAGAAGTGGTTAAGAAAATTGAAAGTCTAATTAACGGTGATGTTATTTAGACTTTTTTCATATATTACATTAGGTGAGATGTATGAGAATTGAGAAATTAGGAGAACAAAGATTTTCTATTTTTGTTAATTCTGCGTATTTATCTAATGTAAATCCTGATAGAGATAAAATTATCGAATTAGTTAAGTCTTTACTGGTGAGGCTTCGATATCGATTACTTCTTCATGGTTTTTATAAAGTAAAAGTTTATTTTCATTCTAGAGTTGGAATTTTTTTAGAATTAATTCAATTGGAGAGTTCTGATTATCATTCTACTTTGGATTTTAGGACTCTTGTGTATTTGGATGAGAAAATTTATTTTAGAACAAGAGATTATTTTTTATTGCCTGATGTTGATATATATTATGCAAATGGGTATTATTATTGTAATGTGGATGATATTCCCAATATTGAAAATATAATAGAGTTCGGTGATTTTATCTATGGTAAAGATTTATATACTATTATGTTTCAATGGAGGAAGTGTTAGTTTTTGACTTTTTTTTAATTGTTGCTATAATATGTGTTGGTGAATTTTATGATGAAAAAAAAGTATATATTCATAGGCTTGTTTGCTTTTTTTCTTCTTTTTATAATTTTTAGCTATTTGGTAATTATAAACAGAAGAGTTCAAGAAGATAGATTGTTAAATGATATAGAAAAGTTTGCTAAGCAAGATATTTTTAATGATATGGCGTTTTCTTCTTCTACGGTTTCTTTTAAATATAAGGAAGTAGAAGAGGTTATAGAAGATTATATTAATGATTTTTATAAACAGTATCAAAAAGTTATGAGTTATGCAGGTGACCAGAGACTTACAACGTTACTTTCTGTTACTAATTATTTAGCGGATGGTAAAGAGTTTAATAGTAGCTTAGAGTATGTGGAAGAAGTTCGAGCTCGTTTTCAAAAAGATATAGATAAGCTTTTTCAGTTTTGTACTAAGGAAGGACTGGTACGGTTTTCTAAAGATACTTCCTTATCTGATTACTATCAAGATGTGTTTGTGTCAAGTGTTTTAGATTCATCATTATTTATCAAACTTAAGAATTACAAAGTGTCATTTTTAGAGAGTGAAAATCAAATGAATAAAATTTTTAATACTGTTACTCGTACACTTGGTTTTTTAAAAACTAATGCTAATAATTGGAAAATAGAGAATAATGAGATTCAATTTTCTACAGAGGACTTGGTAAATCAATATAATTCTTTTGTTGCTGATATCTAATAATATAAAACAATCCACAATTTTTGTGGATTGTTTTATATTACAATAGCGATCATATTATTTGAACCTTTATTTACTACTTTTGTTAAAGTTGCTTGAAGCTTTAATCTGATATTATCTGGCATCATATTTATTTTTGCTTGGATTCCTTCTTGAACAATGGAATCTAAGCTGCGACCAAATATTTCACTTTTCCAAATCTCGTTTGGACTTTTATCTTTGTCTTTAGTTAAATAGTCAATTAATTCTTTACTTTGCACTTCGCTTCCTATAATTGGTTCAAAGGTTGATTCCACATCGACACGTATCATATGAATTGACGGAGCGACGGCTTTTAATTTGATACCATATCGTGGACCTTGTTTAATAATTTCCGGCTTATCTAATTTCATGTCTTCTATGGATGGGGTTGCTACACCATATCCAGTTTGTTTTACCATTTTTAATGCATATTTAATTTGATCATATTCTTTTTTTGCAGTGTTATATTCTTGAAATAACGCTAGTAAGTCTGCTTTACTTTTTACATCGATTTTTATAATTTCTGTTAGTGTTTGGTTATATAAATCAGCTGGAGCAGTTAGTGTAATGGTGATTATTCCGGTAGATGGGTCTACTTCTGAAAGATAAGCTTTTTCGATCATTTCATTGTTTAAGAAGTGATCTGTAATATGTTCTATATCTTTTAGTTTGTCTATTTCTACCACGCTTTCTTTAATTGCATTTATATAACTTTGTTTTACAGGGTGATCTGGGTTTAAAATGGTAATCCATTCAGGCATGTTAACTTTTACCTCTAATACAGGGAATTCATATAATGCTTCTCTTAAAATATCGTACATATCTTTTTCGTTCATTGCTTCAATACTGATAGGAAGTACTGGAACTTGATGCTCTTCTTTTAGTGATTCTGCTAATCTTTGTGTTTCTGGTAGGGTTGGGTGAGTAGAATTTAATATTACGATAAATGGCTTGCCAATATTTTTTAGTTCCTCAATGACTCTCGTTTCTGCTTCTAAGTAGTCACTTCGTTCAAAATCTCCAATGGACCCATCTGTTGTTACAACAATCCCGATAGTAGAATGGTCTTTAATTACTTTTTCGGTTCCTATTTCTGCTGCCTCTACGAATGGAATTTCTTCTGTATACCAAGGAGTTTTTACCATTCTCGGCCCGTTTTCGTCTGTCGCTCCTTGGGCTTTGTCAATCATATATCCTACGCAGTCTATTAATCTAATGTTGCAAGTGAAATCATCTATTTTTATTTTTGCAGTGTTATTTGGTACGAATTTTGGTTCTGTTGTCATGATGGTTTTCCCGGCGGCACTTTGCGGTATTTCATCTAATGCTCTTTTTCTCTCATATTCATCTTCAATATTTGGAACGATTAATGTTTCCACCATCCTTTTAATAAAAGTAGATTTTCCAGTTCTTACGGCTCCAACGACACCTAAATAAATATCTCCGCCACTTCTTTTAGCAATATTTTTAATAATTTCATGTTTATCCATACACATTCTCCTTATACAGTTAACTTTATGATTATAATTAAAAAAAAAGAACGAATTTATATCGTCTCTTTTAATTTTTGTATGTTAAACTATTGATTATTTTATCAAATTCACTTTGACAAGTAGTTATATCTTCATTATCACATTTTGTCTCAATTCTGTAGAAGTCATTATTCTTTTCTAATACATAAGTTGTTTGGGTGTAATATTCTTTTTTTACGGTTATTGTAGTCCAGTTGTTGTTGTTGATTACAAGGGTTGTGATAGGACTTACGTCATCATTTATGTTTGTACTAATCATACTATTTAAATAATCAGTTTCATCTTCATAATAATCAGCATCGAAAGTTATTCTGATATAAACATCACAATAGTTATTATGAAATCCTTGATAGGAATGATAGTCATCTTTACTTTTGTAATCTAACATAAAACCTTCTGGAATTGTATATGATAAATTGTTTTCATTATAAGTTGTATCTTGTTTTAGGGGTTTAGACTCTTCTATTATATTGGATATATTATCTGTTGCTATATTGATACCAGCAACTATTAGTGCAAATATCAGAATAATTATTATAATTGGTACCATAATATTGGGGCCACCACTTTTTTTGCATTCTTTTATAATTGTTTCATGGTCTAATCCTGTTAATCTTCTTTTTATTATTTCTACTTTCTTTAGGGCATGAGCGAAATATATATTTCTAAATAAGATAGCCATTATTATCATTGCTATAAAGTATAGTTCAAAAAAGATAATAGCTACTATTGATAGTAGTACCCATATGAACCCTACCATATATAATTTTCGATAGAACATATAAATTGGTCCGAAGAAAAAAGTAGGGAATGAAAAACTAGATTTTTTTATTTTTTCATAATTATTACCAACATAGGCTTTTAAGTACTCTTCATTTTGTGGAGAGATTGTTGATTTTTTATTTTTTAGTATATTTTGTAATTGTTGATCGTTTTTTGCATAACTATATTTTTGACTATACTCAAATTGTTCTTCATGACTTGGTTCTAAGTTTATTGTAGGCTCTTTGTGATCGGTCTCTTTTGGTTTGTAATCATAACGAGATAATTCTTCTTTAATATTAGCACCACAGTGAGGACAATATTCAACTTTGTCGTCTACTTTGGTTCCACATCGTAAACAGTACATTTTTTCACCTCTTATTTTTTTCATTGTATCATATTTTAGATATAAGAAAAATACCTTGACGGTATTTAAAACATTTTATCTATATTTTGTGGAACATTATCTTTTAGAATGTTGTTTATAATTTTATCTTCTTTTTCTTTTGATACTTCTTTTCCTGTCATTTTACTAATTTCTTGTATTACTTCTCTTAAAGTGTTTTCATCTTTCATATTAGTATTTTGTATTTTTTTTGCTAAAGATAAAATTGTATTCTTGTCTACATTTGTTTTGTTTTCGACACGTTTAAAGAAATTATCACCAAACATAGTAACCTCCTATGTTAGTATATGTTTCTTTTTATATTATTGACTTCTTTTTTTTCCTAATTCTTCACATCTTCTATTAAACTCGTCTAATGATATAGATCCTTGTTCTAGGCGTTCATGTAGTAAAGCTAAGGTTTTATCGGCCATATCGTTTTTATTTATGGGATTAATATGTTGTTGTGTTTTTATATCATTTGTAAATACGTTTTTTTGATTTATATTTTGGTTTATATTTTGTTGGAACTCATGATTCTTGTTTACAAATTGATTATTCTCAAAATGATTTCCTAATGGTTTTGTAAAACTAGATTGGTTATTTTTATTATTAAAATTATTTCCCAATAACATATTATTCTTCTCCATTTCTATTTTTGAATTGAAGGATAATTGGAGTTCCTTCTAACTCAAAGTTTTCTCTTAATTTATTTTCTAAGTACCTTTCGTATGAAAAATGAACTAAACCTTTATTATTTACTCTTAAAGTAAATTTTGGTGGTTTTGTTCCGGTTTGACTTGTGAAATAAATTTTTAATCGTTTACCTTTATATGAAGGTGGTAAATTTAATTGATAGGCATCTAGAATGATATTATTTAAAAGGCTTGTTGAAATTTCACGTTTTATATTTTCTCCTACTTTGATAATTTCAGGCATTAAAGTATGGATTCTTTTTTTGGTTAATGCGGATAAGTAAACAATAGGAGCATAAGTTGCGAATTGGAATTCGGCACGCATTTCTTTTTCAAATTCTGGTATCGTTTTATCTTTTACAGTATCCCATTTATTAACTACAAAGATTAATCCTTTTCCACGTTCTATAGCGTATCCTGCAATATGTTTATCATGTTCTTTTATTCCTTCTTCTGCGTTGATTACTACTAGACATATATCGCTTCTATCAATTGCTTTTAAAGAACGAAATAGGCTATATTTTTCAATGGCTTCAAAGACACGTCCTTTTTTTCTCATACCGGCAGTATCAATTAGTATATATTCCTCATTATGGTATTTTAATACTGAGTCAATGGAGTCTCGCGTTGTTCCCGCTACGTCAGATACGACGACACGTTCCTCGTTTAGTAGGGCATTCATTAGACTGCTTTTTCCTACATTTGGTCGACCAATAATAGAAAATTTTAGTCTTGTATCTTCTATTTCTTCTTTTTCTGTAAAGTCTTTTGTAATTTCGTCCATTAATTCAATATATCCAGTGTTGTGGATACTACTAATTGGAATATAAGTATCAAATCCTAGCTCATAAAAATCATAGATATGATTCATTGATTCTTTATTATCCACTTTGTTGATTGCTACAATCACTTTTTTATTACTTTTTCTAAGTAAGTCTCTTACTATTAAATCGTTACTAGTTAATCCTTCTTTTCCATCAACAATAAATACGACGATATCAGCATCTTTAATTGCAATTTCTGCTTGCATTTTTATTTCGTCGTTAAATTTCATTTTGCTAGCATCAATTCCACCTGTATCTATTAAATAAAATTTTTTATTATTATATGTTGTTTCTTGATAAATTCTATCTCTGGTTACTCCTGGAAGATCTTCTATAATAGCAATTTTTTTTCCTACAATTTTGTTAAATAAAGTTGATTTACCAACATTCGGTCTACCAACTAGAGCTACGGTAGGTATCATTTGTATCCCCTCCAATTCACTGGTATTATATCATATGATTGTCAAATTTTAAAGAAAAATTCATATCTGTCCTAAAAACTTTATTTAAGTATGTTATAATATTAAAGTAAGGAGGATGGATATGGAAATAGAAAAACAAAAGACTCAAGTTGAGTGGTATGATAATCCTAATATTATTACTGATTTGATTATTATTTTTATTGCTATTATTATTATTTTAAGTCAATCTTTTGCTATTAATAATAATCTTAGTACAGGAGAGATTTTAAGAAGTATCATTAATCATAATAGTCTTTATTTAATTATGTTGGTATACTTTGTAGCATTAAAGACTAAAATTGGGAAAAGATATTTTGATTTTTTAAATGTATTTTTAATTTTATTATATTTTATTAATGCTATTACATCTATTTTAACTATATTTCAATCTTTTTCTTTAGAGACTTTAGTTGGTTGTGTTTTGCATTTGGTGTTATTTGTTTACTTGTTTCATACAATGTTTCGTAGAACTAGGGTATGGAAAGAATTTCATTTAGATAAGTCGCCATTTAATGAAATTAAGAATGATGCTTATTTTTCCACTGTTTTTATTTTAACTGTTTTGTTATGTGCCGTTGATCTAATTGCAACAACAACACTTGATGGTACAATTCTTACTTGTTTAGATACAGTATTTTTGTTGCTTTTTGATAGGTATATTTTCTTGTATGGTTGTTTTTTAGATAATAAAGAAAAGAAAATCAATCCTACTACTAGTCTAGAAGAAGTGAAAGAAGTTGTTATGAATGCAAAAGAGAAAATTGAAGAAGTTGTAGATAACGTTAGTGATTCTGCTTCTGATTTGGTTGAGGAAATTCAAGATAAAATAGAAGATACATTTGATGTAAAAGATGATGTGAATAATAAAGAGAAGAGTAAAAAACAGACTAAGAAAGAGACAAAAAAGACTTCTAAAAGTACTAGTAAAAAGTCTACAAAGAAAAATAATCGTAAGGAGGATAAGTAAAGATGAATATGTTTGAAGAAATAGAAAAAGAAAAAGAAGATCTTCCTAAGCTTAAAACTATTACTAAAGAAGTATCTCATTATCAATTTAATGGTTATCAAAAGTTTGCTATTGTAGTATTTTTAGTATGCTTTTGCTTTGGTATTATTTTAGGTAATTTATTTCCTGCTTGTGGTTCTAGTTCTAATTTTTATGGTAGATGTACTACTACAGAATTTAATTTTTCTTTGATGTTGTTTTTTTGGTTTATATCCTTTTTAGTTTGTCTTTTCTTTTTTGCTATTGGTCATATTATTTCATTACTTACTTCTATTGAAGAAGCCTTGCGTAAAAGTGCGTAAAATTTGTTGATATTTCTTGCAATTTAGATAGAAACATGGTAAATTCAATATGTAAGCATAAAGTGCTTAATTAATATTGTTAGGGAGGTATATATTAATGAAAAAAGTTGAATTAGTAGAAGCTGTTGCTGAAGAAACAGGATTAACTAAAGCAGATGCTACAAGAGCAATTGATGCTACTTTTAAAGTAATCACTAATGCTTTAGCAAATGGAGACAAAGTACCACTAGTTGGATTTGGAACATTTGATGTATCTAAGAGAGCAGCTCGTGAAGGACGTAACCCTAGAACTGGTGAAACAGTTACTATCGCTGCTAGAAACGCAGTTACTTTCAAGGCTGGTTCTGCATTAAAAGATGCTGTAAACTAAGATTAATATGTATTAATAAAGGGATGTTAAACATCTCTTTTTTTATTGTTGTATTCTTCTATTTTTTCGATTTTAAAGAAGTAAAAAATATGATATAATATTTATGGTGATATGATGTTAGATAATGCATTAAAATTGATTAAAGAGCTTACAGAACATAATTATAAAGCTTATCTTGTAGGAGGGTTTGTTAGAGATTATTTGTTGGGTAGAGAATCTCAGGATATTGATGTTTGTACTAATGCTACACCTAAGGAAATTAAAGAGGTATTTCCTGATGGATTTTTACCTACAGATGATTACGGCAGTGTAGTTGTTAATAAGTATGGAATCCGTTTTGAGATTACTACATTTCGTAAAGAATTTAACTATGAAAATCATCGTAAACCTATTGAGATAGAATATATTGATGATTTGTATCAAGATCTTCTTAGAAGAGATTTTACAATTAATGCTATCTGTATTGATGAAGATGGGCAAATTATTGATTTTTTAGGTGGAAGAGATGATTTAGAACGTAAACTTATTCGTACTGTTGGTGATGCTGATGAAAGATTTGAGCAAGATGCATTACGTATTCTTAGAGCTATCCGTTTTGCTACTGTGCTTGATTTTCAATTAGATACTGAAGTAGTTGAAGCAGTACGAAAGCATCGTGTATTGTTAAAAGAATTGTCTTATCATCGTAAAAAAGAGGAATTGGATAAGATGTTTGTTAGTGGATATGCTCCCCGTGGTATTGATATGTTGTTAGAATATCACTTGGATAAGTATTTAGATTTGGAGAATTTGTCTAAAGTTGAAAATACTGATAGCTTAATAGGTATTTGGAGTGTGTTAAATGTAGAAGAGTATTATCCTTTTTCTAATAATGAAAAAGAGATGATGAAAGATATTCGTAAAGTTATGACATTGAATAACTATGATCCTATGACTTTATATCATTATGGTTTATATGTGAATAGTGTTGCTGGTGAAATGAAAGGCTTAGATAAAAAGAAGATTACGGAATCTTATAATAGTTTAGTAATTCAGCGTAGGCAAGATTTGGATATTTCTAGTGAAGATATTATTGATTGTATGAAGAAAGAGCCTGGTGAGTATATAAGCGATATATATGAGGATATTGAAAAAGAGGTATTATACCATAGGTTACCCAACGAAAAAGAAAAGTTGCTTTCTTATATTCGTAAAAATTATGCTTCTAATGATTAGGAGCTTTTTTTCTTGGCTACTTTGTGATATTATATAGACATTATTTAAAGGAGATGATAAAGTGAAGGGTTCTCAATTTATGGATGTGTTTAAAGCAGGAAATATAGTGATTCCTCTTTACTTTCTAAGAAAATATAAAAAGTTTAATCTTACTATGGAGGAGTTTTTGTTTTTAATGTATTTATATCATCTTGGTGATAAGAGTTTATTTAATCCTAATAGATATTCTGAAGATTTGGATTTAGATTCTTCTAAAGTTATGGAATATATTGGAACTTTGACTGATAGAAAATTGATTCAGGTGGAAGTTATTAAGAATGAAAAGGATTTGATGGAAGAGGTTGTACTATTAGATGGTTTTTATAGAAAATTGTCTTTATTTATGGTAGAAGATAGTAACGAAAAAAGTGCTAATTATCAGTCTAATATTTTTGAAACAATTGAAAAAGAATTTGGTAGAACGCTTAGTCCAATTGAATATGAAATTATTAAGGCATGGCTAGATAATGATATGGATGAAGCATTAATTAAGGAAGCTATTAAAGAGGCAACGTTTAATGGTGTGTCAAACTTGAGGTATATTGATAAAATATTATATGAATGGGGGAAATTAGGAATTAAAACGGTTAAGGACGTAGAAAATCATCGGAAGAAAAGAGCACAACGTAGGGAAGAAGAGGCGGATAGTAATGTCGATTTAGATATTGTGGATTGGGATTGGTTTGATGATGATGATGAATAAACTTTTGGATTATTTAGATTATTTGTTTCCTAATCCTAAGTGTGAACTTATTTATCAAAAGGATTATCAATTGTTGATGGCTGTTGTTCTTAGTGCTCAATCTACCGACAAAAGAGTAAACTCTGTTACTCCGATTATCTTTTCAAAATATCCGACTTTAGAGGATTTGAAAAAGGCTAATCTTTCTGATTTAGAAGAAATTATTCGTCCGGTGGGTTCTTTTAGAAAGAAAGCTGCTTTTTTAAAAGGGATTGCGACTAGGTTAGTCGATGAATTTAATGGAGTAGTTCCTATCGATAGAGAAGTTCTTGAAAGCTTTCCTGGGGTAGGTAGAAAGACTGTAAATGTGTTTTTAGGGGAATTTTATGGAGTTCCTGCTATTGCTGTTGATACGCATGTTGAACGCGTTTCTAAGCGTTTAAAACTCGCTTATTTGAATGATTCTGTTTTGGATGTGGAAAGAAAGCTTATGAAGAAGGTTCCTAAGGATAGATGGGCAAGGTTTCATTTGCAAATGGTCCTTTTTGGAAGATATTATTGTAAAGCAGTTAAACCTTTATGTAAGGATTGTCCACTTAAAGAATTTTGCCGTGAAAAAAAGAAGAATCTGGATTGATTCTTCTTTGTATAAAAAAAGACCTTTGTCAGGTCTTTTTTTTATGGGGTAGTTGGAGTATCTCCACCCTCAGTTGATGGTGTACAAGTATTAGTTGTACTGTCCCAAGTACCGCCGCTAGCAGCACATTGTTTTTTCTCTTCTTCATATGGATCTGTTGGTTCTGTTGGCTCATCAGGTTCTTCTAATGTGTAGGTAGCGGCTGTTCCTTGCACTCCACTATATCCTTTGAATGTTGCGACAACTTTGTATGTTCCATATGGAGAAGAAGAACCACTTAATGTATAAGTATAACTTGTATTTTCAGTGAAAGCAATTAATGTTGATCCTATATATACATTATATCCAAATGTTCCTAGATTTTTATTATCACCAGGATCTACTGCAGACCATGACAACGTTACTTTGTTACTGCTTTCATCATAAGATACTTTTAAGTTTCCAGGCTTTCCTAATTTTATACTTGAAAGATCTGTTTCTTCTGGTTCGTGTCCTTTTTTAAAGTATTCATATACTACACTTCCAGTATAGCCACTTCCAGCTACGATAGGTGGGTTAGAACCAGAGATGATTCCAAGTTTTACAACGCTTGAAGGTTGTTTAAATGCTTCTCTATTTGATTCCATAGCGCCAGCTTTTACTAAGGCATTAAATATTCTATCTTTTTGGATTGTTGCTGGTACATTATGTAATACATAGCGTCCTGTAGTATCGTTATTTTGATATCCATACCATAATGCAATAACTGTTTTCGTAGAATATCCTACTACCCAGGAATCTCTGATTGCATCTCCTGGTAGGTTATGTTTTTCCATGTATTCTGAATCGTAGTTTGTAGTACCGGTTTTGGCAGCTACGTTTGTTGGAGTACCACCAGTTAAAGCAACATCTTGTAATACATCTGAAATCATAAATGCAGTAGCATCAGACATAACTTTTTTCTTTTCTCCATCAAACTCGATTACTTCTCCCGTATCGCGGAATACAATCTTTTCGATGGTGTGTGGTTCATTGTAATATCCGCCGTTAGAGAATGCTGCGTAAGCTCCAGCCATTTCCATGGATGAAACTCCAGGGCTGAAGGCACCTATGGAATGAGCCTCATGAATTTTATTAGGCTTATGTGTATCGTTTTTATTATCTTCATTTACGCATAAATCTTGTTCTTTGTCATATTCATATCCACTGTTACAAATTTCTGGAGTAATACCTAGTCCTGTAACAAATTCTTTAATCTTATTATTATCCACTTGTTGGAATGCTTTTAATGCTGGGATATTACGTGATCCTGATAAAGCTCGTCTTAAAGTAATTGTTCCAAAGTATCCATTATCCCAGTTTTTAATTGGACGACCTCCTGTATATGTATATGGAGAATCATCAAATAATTGATAAGTAGACCAGTTATTATATTCAATTCCTGGGCCGTAATCGAATAATGGTTTTGCAGTTGATCCTGGTTGACGTTTATTATCTACTGCAAAGTTCCAATCTCCTGCACCACGATTTCTACCAGCTCCGATTGCTAAAACTTTACCGGTTTCTGAGTCTAGAACCGTAACACCTGCTTCAACTTTATCATCAATCCATGTATAGGTTTCTCCGTTCATTACAGAATTTACTGCTTCTTGTTTACTTCTATCTAAGTTTGTATAAACTTCTACAGGAGTTTTGCTTGGGTCAATATTATATTTGTCACCTAGTTCACTTATTACTGTATCAAGATATCCTTGGTATGGATCAGAAGATGCTGCTTGTTTTACTACTAAATCTTCTACTGGAATACTATTTGCTATGTCTGCTTGTTCTTGAGTGATATATCCATGTCTTACCATTAAATATAATACAGTAGAACGTCTTTTTTCTGCATTTTCTGGATTAACATCTGGTTTATAGTATGTAGGTGCTTGGAACATACCAGCTAGTATTGCTGCTTCACTTAAGTTTAAGTCACTTGCGCTTTTTCCAAAGTATGTTTGAGCAGCTTCTTCTACTCCGTAAACCATACCACCAAGTCCATGGTTATTTACATAGAATTCAATAATTTGTTCTTTTGTGTAATTTTTTTCTAGTTTAAATATAGCTAAATAGATATCAGTAAATTTACGAATAATACCTTGAATTCCTTGATCTTCTTTTGAAGTAATAGAGTTTTTTATTACTTGCATTGAAATAGTTGACGCTCCACCGGCATCAGAATTTCCTAACAATTGTCCCACACTTGCTTTTAGGAATCTTGGTGCATCGAATCCATTATGTTCGAAGAACCTTGAATCTTCTGTTGCGACAAGTGCATCTACAAATACTTGCGGAAGATCTTCGTAAGAAATTTTTTCTCTTCGTTCATCTCCTGTTTCGGCATATTTCTTTTCATCTTTGTCATAGAATATGCTCATTTCTTTCGTATCCAGTTTTTTAGCATCAAATTCCGGTGCTGTAACTGTGATATAGACTAAGAATGCAGCAAATAAGGCTAAACATAAAATACCTAGTCCTAAGATAATTATTAGAATAATATTAATAATTTTTTTCTTTTTCTTGTCATTTTTAGCTTTTCGTAGTAAGTGTGCTACTCCTACAATAATTCCAATTCCTACAGCAGTAATTAGTGTGAAAATTAACCCTAGTTTTAAATAACATAACAATAGCAATGCTACAAAACCAATCCAACAAGCTATTTGAACATTTATATTTTCTTTTTTAGCTTTGGATGATGTTTGGGGTTTTCTTTTTATGCTGTATTCTTTTGTGCTTCCACTATTGCTTCTACTTCGTCTTTGTTTTGGAGCACTTTTCCTTTTTATTACTTTTTTCTGCATTTTATATACCTCCAATTATAGTATCTACTATACTTAAATAGTCGATTCTTGGTCTATAACCATCTTTGATTAAATACCCTTTTTTTTGAAAAAAAGAATAAGGAATTGATTTTCTGTTTTCTTTTTCTATAAATTCTAAAAAATCTTTTCCTAATAATAAATATGTTTCATTATAATGAATGAATCTTACAATTAAGAAAACAATTCCTTGATGGTTATATATGTTTTTTATATGCTTTATTTGGTGTGAGTGAATATTAGCTAGAGGAAAAGCTGTTTTGTTTTTTGTTTCTTTTGCTTCAAAGTCAATGTATTTTCCTTTGTATAAACCATTATAGTCAGTAGTTGATGGAATTGTGTAGTAAGCCTCTGTAATCACCGCTTTATCACGTGATGGATAGTTTACTTTTACAATCTTTACTGGTGTTGGTTTTTTATATATATATGCTTTATCTATTTCTCTATAATATTCATTGGACTCGTTTAAGTCGCTTTCTAATGACATTCCTCGGTTTCTATATGTGATAGGGGATGTATTATTTTGCTTTTTGATTCCATTTGGATAGTTCATCTCATCACCTATTTTGTATTATACTATATGTTTTATAATTTTTCTATAATTTTGCATCATAAAGTCATAACTTTTCTAAAATTTATTTGTCTAATTTTAGGATGCTTTGTCGAAACGCGTGAAAATTTTGTGCTTTTCTAGTATTATTTTTTTGGTGATACTATGAATAATTTTCAAGCAATACAGATTTTTAATATGCTTTCTAATAAGACTAGAAACGCTAAATTAGACCTTTTATGCTCTTTTATAAAACAGAGGTTATCTAATTGACAAAACCCTTAATCAATGACATAATATTACTGTAAGGGATTGGTGATAACATGTATCAGAATAAGATTACACTTATGCCACAAGATATTTTGGAAAAAGAGTTTAAAATTGATACTCGTGGATACCGATTGAAAGAAGTGGACCAGTTTCTTGATATTATCATTGGAGACTATGAACAGTTCTTAAATATCATTAATAATTTAGAGAAAGAAAAAGCTGATTTATTGGGTGAGATTATGAACTTAAAACAGGAACTTCGTAATTCTCAAGTTAGTGTAGAGGTTGCTCGCAGTCATGCGGATGCTCCAGAAGTTACTAATGTCGATATTTTAAGACGTCTTTCTCAACTTGAAAAAATGGTATACGGTAGTAACAAAGATAATAACAATTAATATATAGACAAACGCTGATATTTTTTATATTAGAGGAAAGTCCATGCTCGCACAGTCTGTGATGATTGTAGTGTTCGTGCCTAGGGAAACAATAACCTAGGGTAGCTATTGCTAACGGCGGATATGGTCTAAGTCTTAGGATATGATCTATTCCATAAAGTGCCACAGAGACGATGCTTTTGGAAACAGAAGAGTGAAACGTGGTAAACCCCGCGAGCGAGAAATCCAAATTTGGTAGGAGAGCTTTAACGGAGGAAACGAACAAAGTTAAAGACCAGTAATGGTAGATAAATGTTTGTCGCCTGGAAACAGGAACAGAACATGGCTTATTTATATTTTTTGTTTATTATAGTGAGGTGTTTTTGTGAAAGAACTAGGAGAGTATTTAAAGCATACTAGAATTAGTAATGGTGTTAGTATGGAAGAGGCTGCTGAAGATTTAGAACTTTCTACATCTCAACTTGAAAATATAGAAAATGGTAATGTACGAGCTTTTAAAGATGTTTATAGTTTAAAACAATATGTACGTCAATATGCTAAGTATTTAGGATTAGAGCCAGAAAAAGTTGTGGATGAATTCAACGGTTTTTTATTTGAACATACATCCAAAATCTCTTTAGATGATATTAGAGAGGCACAACGTAAGTTGGAAGAAAAAGGGGAAAAGAAGGTTAAATCTCCTTATACAATTGAGCATAAGAAGAAGCTTCCTATTTGGCCTTTTATTTTTATTCCTGTTGCTGTAGTTTTACTATTTATTATCATCTATGTAATTGTGAGTACAATTAATAAAGCGCCTGTTGTTGATACAGAGTTAATGCCAAAGGTAAGGGAGGAGTATGTAAATGAATTTACCTACTAAGATTACAGTTCTTCGTCTTGTGTTGACTGTAGTTCTTATTATTTTATTATGTTTTCCTTTTTATGATGTAGGAGTACAATTTCCAACTTATAATGTATTAGGAGGAATTTCATTACAGTATATTATTGCAGGAGTAATCTTTATCGTTGCTAGCCTTACAGATTTTGTAGATGGTTATTTAGCTAGAAAAAATAATCAAGTTACTAATACTGGTAAAATGTTAGATGCTATTGCTGATAAAGCTTTAGTAAATAGTGTTTTAATTATTTTAGCTGGTCAAAATATGATTTCCGCTATTATTCCAGTTATTGTAGTTCTTCGTGATATTGTAGTTAATGCAATTAAGATGGAAGCAGCAGGACGTGGAAGAGTAGTTGCCGCTATTGGATCTGGAAAGTTAAAGACTGCTACATTGATGGTAGGTACAACATTAGTTTTCTTTTATAATGTTCCATTTGAATTTATTAATATTAGTGTTGCACAGATTCTACTTTATATAGCAACAATTTTATCTATTGTTTCTGCTATTCAATATTTCAATATGAATAAAGCATTGATATTTGGAAAAGAAGAAAAAGCCAATTCATAATAAAATAAGAATAAATTTTCTCTATTCGATTAGGGAAAATTTTATTTTTGAGCAAAATTTTACATATAAAACAATTGTTCGAAAAAAGTGTTGCTTTTTCTTTTTTTTTATTATATAATTAGTTTGTAAATACTTTTGTTACTAATAGGAGGAATTATGAAAAGTGTAAGTAAAGAAGCTTCAAAAGATAAGGCTTTGGAACAAGTATTAAATGATATAGAAAAGCAATTTGGTAAAGGGTCTATTATGAAGCTTGGTGACAGTAAACATATGAAGGTTGATGTTGTTTCTAGCGGTTGTTTATCTTTGGATATTGCCTTGGGAGTAGGTGGTTATCCTAGAGGAAGAATTATTGAAATATATGGTCCTGAGTCTAGTGGTAAGACTACTTTTGCACTTCAGGCTATTGCTGAAGTACAAAAAACAGGTGGAAGAGCAGCTTTTATTGATGCTGAACATGCTTTGGATCCGGTATATGCTGAACGTTTAGGAGTTAATGTGGATGAGTTGTTACTATCTCAACCAGATACTGGTGAACAGGCACTTGAGATTTGTGAAGCTTTAGTTCGTAGTCAAGCAATTAGTATTGTTGTTATTGATTCTGTTGCTGCTTTAGTTCCACAAGCTGAAATTGATGGAGAAATGGGGGACTCTCATGTTGGTCTTCAAGCACGTTTAATGTCTCAAGCATTAAGAAAACTTTCTGGTACGATTAATAAAACGAATACGATTGCTATATTTATTAATCAATTACGTGAAAAAGTTGGAGTTATGTTTGGTAATCCTGAGACTACTCCGGGAGGACGTGCACTTAAGTTTTATTCTACGATTCGTCTTGATATTCGTCGTAATGAGCAGTTAAAAATGGGGGATGGAGTTGTTGGTAATAAGACAACAATTAAAGTTGTTAAAAATAAAGTTGCTCCCCCATTTAAGACTGCTACCGTTGATATTATGTACGGTGAAGGTGTTTCTCATGAGGGAGAGGTTATTGACTTAGGAGTTGAAGCTGGTGTTGTTGAAAAAACAGGTGCCTGGTATTCTTATCAAGGTGAAAAACTTGGACAAGGAAAAGAGAATGTTAAATTACTTCTTAAAGATAATCCTGAGTTGTGTCATGAAATTGAGAAAAAAGTACGTGAATATTATGATATTGATTTAGCTAAAGATGATAAATCAAAAAAAGAGAAGGATAACTAATATTCTTTTTCTTTTTTCATAGTATTTTAATAGAGGTGTTTTATGAAGAAGTTAAATCAACTAGTGAAGTGTAATTATGATATAGAAATATTAGGTATTGCTACAGATTCTAGAAATGTTAAAGAAGGGTACTTGTTTGTTGCTACTAAGGGGTTTCATGTTGATCATTATGATTTTATTGATGATGCAATAGAGCATGGTGCTGTAGCAGTAGTTGTTGATAGGAATAGTGATTTTTCTATTCCTACTGTAGTGGTTTCTGATATTGATAAAGTGTTGTTATCTATATGTGAAAAATTTTATGATGTTTCTAGTAGTGAGTTTCGTTTTATAGGTATTACTGGTACTGATGGAAAAACAACTACTGCTACGATTACTAGAAACTTACTAAATTTATATATTCCTACTGCTTATCTTGGTACTAATGGTCTTTTCTGTGGGGATGATGTTTATCCTACTAGTAATACTACACCATGTATTGAAGATCTTTACCATTATTTTTCTGTTGTCAAGAAACGTAATTGTAAAGTTATTGTGATGGAAGTGTCTAGTGAAGCACTTTTACATCATAGAGTAGACTCTATTTTGTTTGATGTTATTGGATATACTAATATTACTGAGGATCATTTAAATATTCATAGAACTATTGAAAACTATAGGAATTGTAAGTTTCAATTGGCTAAGTTATGTCGTAAGGATGCTAAAATTTTTGTTAATGGTGACGATGAAAATTGTCAACTTTTGACTGTTAACAATGTGGTAAAATTTGGTGTAAATAAAGAATGTGATTGTGTCATTTCTGATATTACCGAGTGTAAAGATAAAACAAACTTTACACTCACTTATGATGGTCAGAGTTATCAAGTTTATAGTCCTTTTCAAGGTTTATATAATGTTTATAATGTAGTTCTTGCTTGGTTATTAGCGAGTAGTTTTTCTATTCCTTGTTATGATTTAATTAATGACATATCTAATTTACCTTTAGTATCAGGAAGAAGAGAACTATTTTATGATAAGAGGGGATTTACTGTATTACTTGATTATGCTCATACTGAAAATGGGATTTTAAACTTATTACAAAGTTTATCAGGTTATTCTAGAGTTATTGTTGTTACAGGTGCTGCTGGCGGAAGAGAAGTAGAAAAACGCCCTAGAATTGGTAATGTTTTATTTAAGTATTCCAATTATATTGTTTTTACAATGGATGATCCTAGATTTGAAGATCCTAAAGATATTGTTTCTGATATGATAGGTAGTCATCACGATATTAACTATACTTTTATTTCTAGTCGACCAGATGCGATAAATTTTGCTTTTCAAAATGCTAAAAAGGGTGATGTTGTTGCAGTAATTGGTAAGGGAAGAGATAATTATATGGCTGTTTTAGATAAGAGAGTTCCTTACTCTGATTATGATGTTATTATGAAATATTTAATAAAAGAATAATTTTCGACAAAATATGACAAAATATGACACAGAAACTTGTTATTATTGCATATAGCTATATGGAGGAGAATTTATCATGAATGATTGGAAAGTTGTATTTTGTTATTTTGATGAGGAGAAGGAGGTTATTAGTGAGGTTTTAGGACATATTCATTATCCTATGCAAAGAGAATTTATTAACGAACTTTATTCTATGAGATTGGATGGTAATTATTCTACTAAACATTTTTTTCAGCCAGGTTATTCTACGGGGAACTTAGTAGCTATGTTTTTTCCTAAAAATGGTATTGTAGATTTTACTCCTATTTCTAAAATTGTTTATAATTTTGATGTTGATGATAGGACTAGTAGAATTATTGAATCTTTTTTAGAGAAAATTGAAATTGATGATATTAGAGAATTTTCTGTTAAAGAATATGATGAGTTTATTAGGAACTCCTCTAGTCCTAGTTTTTTACAACCTGATACGTATCAATTCTGTGTTGATGAGTCTAAGAGTATATCGGCTAATACTAAGGCAGTTCAAATTTCTAAATATGATTTTTGTTTAGCTAGAGAGCAACAAAAATTAGGTGATTTTAAACAACCTAAAGTGTTTTTTAAGGTTAGTTAATTTAAGTCCATCGTTGATTCTATGGACTTTTTCTTTTCCTTGACATTGTATAGAAATAAAATTACAATAGAATTAGATTTAGGTATTTCCTTAATCTAGATGGAGGGAATTTATGAATGATTATATTTTCTCCATTTTACTTGTAATGCTTGGATTACTTATAGGGCTTTTTATAGCATTTGTTATAAATAGTATCAGAGTTAGTGTTGCTTCTAAAAAAGTTGCGTCACTTATGGCTAATGCCAAAAAAGAAATTGAAAAAATGAAAAGAGACGCTGCTTTGGAGCAAAAAGAGGAAGCACATAAATTAAAAATGGATTTAGATAAAGAAATTCGCGAAAAGAAAGAAGAAATTAAGGAATCAGAAAATCGTTTATTGCAAAGAGAGGCTAGTATTGATAAACGTGATGAATTATGCCAAAAGCGTGAATCTTCTTTGGATGAACGAGAAGATAGACTTTCTCTTAAAAATAGTGAAATCCAAAATGAAAAAAGTAAAGTGGATGAGATAAAGAAACAGCAGTTAGATTTATTAGAACAAATTTCAGGATTTAGTAAAGAAAAAGCTAAAGAGATGGTAATGAGTCAAGTAAAAGAAAATATGAGCAAAGAAATAGCAGAATTTATTCGTGAAAGTGAGAATGAAGCAAAACTTACTGCGGATAGAACAGCAAGAGAATTAATTGTTACATCTATGCAAAAATATGCTGCGGATATTGCGGGTGAGCAAACAGTAACTGTCGTAGATTTACCAAATGATGAAATGAAGGGGCGTATTATTGGTCGTGAGGGTAGAAATATACGTACTATAGAAGCTATTACAGGTGTAGATTTAATTATTGATGATACTCCAGAAGCGGTTGTTTTATCTAGTTTTGATCCTTTGCGCCGTGAGATTGCACGTGTTACATTAGAGACTTTGATTAAAGATGGACGTATTCATCCAACGAGAATAGAAGAGCTTTATGATAAAGTTTGTCAGGATATGAAACAACAGATTATTGAATATGGTCAAGATGCAACTTTTGAACTTGGACTTACAAAATTTGATCCAGAGTTAATTGAAATTATTGGTAAACTTCACTTTAGAACTAGTTATGGTCAGAATGCCTTACAGCACTCTTTGGAAGTTGCTCATTTATCTGGTCTTCTTGCTGGTGAGTTGGGAGAAAATACGACATTAGCAAAACGTGCTGGTCTTTTGCATGATATAGGGAAGGCAATTGATCATGAGGTTGAAGGTAGTCATGTAGATATCGGTGTAGATATTGCGAAAAAGTATCATGAGGATTCTATTGTAATTAATGCTATTGCTTCTCATCATGGTGATACTCCAGCAACTAGTGTTATTGCTAGTATTGTAGCAATTGCGGATGCTCTTTCTGCATCAAGACCTGGTGCTAGAAATGATTCGTTAGAAAACTATATTAAACGTCTTTCTCAATTAGAGGAAGTTGGCAATCATATTCCAGGAGTAGAAAAGTCTTATGCTGTTCAAGCAGGTCGTGAGTTGCGTGTTATTGTTAAACCTGAAGAGGTTGATGACTTAGAGGCACATAAAATTGCTAGAGAAGTTAAAGAACAAATTGAAGCTAATATGAAATATCCTGGAACTATTAAAATTACTGTTGTTCGTGAAACAAGAGCACAAGAAGAAGCAAAATAGTTGCTTCTTTTTTTTAGAGATAGAGGTGTATACTTATGGAAAAACAATTTTTATGGTTGATTGATAAAAGTTGTCATTTTTCTGATATGAACAGGAATACTCTTTTAGATGCTTTACATCAAATAAATGATATTTTAGATTCTATTATTTATCATGATGATACTTATTCTTATGAGGCCTATCGTACTTTACTTATTTTGAATCATAACTTTAGAACATGTTTAAATCCTAATTATTTAGATTCTAAAAGTGATTTATCGTTTCTTTCTTATCAAATAAAAGGTTATTATGCAGCTGGTGGGAATCAAGATATTCTTCCTTATTTATCAAACATAGTTAAATATCATGATACTCTTCGTCAGATGGAGGCTTTTGGGAAAGAACAATTTGTTATTTCTTCTTTTATTAGACCTTTTTCTGGAATTCCTAATGATTTAAAAAAGTTTTGTGAAGTTCCGGATTTTTATCCGGATGTTAGCAATGACATTATAGAAAAAATCTATCAAAAAAAATAGACATGTGTCTATTTTTCTTTTTTAATATCTAAAATAATTGGTAAAATAATAGGTTTTCTACCAGTTAAATCATTAATAAATGGATATAATTCTTCTGTTATATCATTTTTTAATGATTGAAATGTTGTTTTAGGGTTTGTTAACTCGGATTTAATTATTGTTTCTGCTTTGCTTTCAATTTTATGAATTAGTTCTTCATTTTCATTTACTAAGACAAAGCCTCTAGTTGTAATATTTGGTTTAATTAATAGTTCTCTTTTTTTCATGTTTACGTTGACAATTACTACTAAAATACCATCGTTTGCCATAATTTTTCTGTCTTTAATTACGGCACTACCAATTTCTCCAATTCTATTTCCATCTACATAGACGTCAGCTCCAGGCATGCTTTCTCCTTTTGTTACCACGTGGTCTTTAAGGGTTAAGCTATCACCATTTTTTAGAATGAAAGTATTTTCTTTTGGTATTCCACAACTAATTCCAATGTCTGCTTGGCGTTTTAACATTCTATAATCTCCATGGAATGGCATTAAGTATTTTGGTTTTAATAAACGTATTGCTAGTTTTATTTCTTCTTCATTGGCATGTCCTGATGTGTGTAAGTCTGCTAGAGATGAGTTTGTATAAACTTTTACTCCTTTTAGACATAATTTATTAATTGTCTTTGTTATGCTTAGTGCATTTCCTGGAATGGCACTAGATGAAAAAATAACTACATCATCTGGTCTTAATTTGATTTGTTTATGCGTACCATTGGAAATTCTTGATAAGGCAGCAAGTGGTTCTCCTTGACTTCCTGTGCAAAGGATTGCTACTTCTCCAGGTTTTAAGTTGTTAGCTTCTTCAGGAGAAACTAGCAGTTCTTTATGATTAATATAGCCAGCATTTAGAGAAATATTAATATTATTTTCCATACTTCTACCGAAGATACATATTTTTCTATTGTGTTTGTAGCAGGTCTCAAAAATATGTTTAATACGGTAAATGTTAGAAGCAAATGTCGCAATAATAATACGATTTGTTTTACATTTATCGAACATTTCTCCTAGTGTTTCATCTACTACAGATTCACTTGTTGAAAATCCTTCATTTAATGCATTTGTAGAGTCTCCTATGAATAAATCCACTCCATCTTCTCCAAGACTTGCCATCTTATATAAATTAGCCATTGGTCCAATTGGAGTAAGATCAAATTTATAATCTCCAGTTGTTACAATTCTTCCATCTGGTGTTTTAATACTGATTCCATGAGAATCTGGTATAGAGTGGGTTACTCTAAAAAATTCAATTTCAATTTCTTTAAATTTTAGTTTTGTATCTTCTGTATATACAAATAAGTTATCGTATCTTATGTTTTTATCTTGTAATTTTACGGCAATTAATTCTTTAGCATGATTTGGTGCATAAATTGCAGGAATATTAAGGCTCTGTAGTAAAAATGGGATTCCTCCAATATGATCTTCATGTCCGTGAGTAATTAAAAGTGCTTTTATTTTATTTTCATTCTTTTTTAAGAATGTAAAATCAGGTAAAACATAATCTACTCCCATAAGTTCACTTTCTGGGAAACTTACACCGGTATCAATAATTACAATAGCGTCGTTATGCATTACACAATACATATTTTTTCCGACTTCTCCGAGACCACCTAAAACAACAATCTTTGTTCCATTAGGTTTTTCCATAATAACTCCTTTCTTTTGTTTCGTTAAGCTGACTATGAAATTATACTATATTTTTTATTTTTTGTCTATATATAGTTTATATTCTTGATTGTAAACGTTACGCTTCTATGATAAAATAAGAGTGGTGATTATTATGGGATTTTTTAATAAATTAAAGACTATGTTTCAGACTGATAAGCATGAAAATAAAATAACAACGGAAGAACAAAAACAAAATGAAGAGGTAAAAGTTTATGAAAAAGGACTTAGTAAGGCTAGAGAGGGATTTGTTTCTAAACTTGCTAATCTAACTAATAAGTATCGTACTATTAATGATGAATATTTTGATGAGTTAGAAGAAATTCTAATTATGGCTGATATCGGTGTTAATACAGTTATGGATTTTATCGATCGATTGAGGGATAGAGTGGCAAAAGAGAAAATTAGTGATCCAGAGCTTTTAAAAGAGATTATTGTTGATGAGTTATTTATTATCTATGTAGGCGATGAGGTTTTGTCTAGTAAAATCAAATATTGTGAGAATGGCCCTACTGTTATTTTATTTGTCGGAGTCAATGGAGTTGGTAAAACTACTACGATTGCGAAAATTGCTTGGAAAATGAAGCAGGAGGGCAAGAAGGTATTGCTAGTTGCGGCCGATACTTTTAGAGCTGGAGCAGTAGAACAATTACAGCTTTGGAGTGAAAGAGTAGGCGTTTCTTTTTATGGTAAAGAAGAGGGAAGTGATCCTGCTAGTGTTGTATATGATGGCTGTCAGATGGCAAAGAATGAAGATTATGATGTTGTTTTAGTTGATACTGCTGGTCGTTTACAAAATAAAGTGAATTTGATGAAAGAACTTGAGAAAATGAATAAAGTCATCGGTGGTATTATTCCTGATGGTCCACATGAAACTTTATTAGTCATTGATGCTACTACTGGTCAAAACGGAATTAGTCAAGCAAAAGCATTTCAAGAGATTACTAATATTACAGGTATTGTTTTAACTAAACTTGATGGGACTGCTAAAGGTGGAATTGTTTTAGCAATTAAGGAACAATTGGGATTGCCTGTTAAATTTATTGGTTTGGGCGAAGCAAAGGAAGACTTACAAGTATTTGATATTGAAAAATATATTTATGGATTATTTAAGGATATGATGTGAAATGACGAAGAAAAAACAAATAAAACAAGACACGATAGTTACACAACCAAGAAAAGTCACTAGATTTAATATTATTTTTATTAATATTCAACTTTTTCTTACTTTTTTTACTTTGGGATTATTTATTTGGTATATTGTAGACCATGATATGATTTATATTTTTCAATTGTTTTTAGGACTCACTTTACTTGTCATGGCATATAATAATCAGATAATTTATCGACGTAAAAAAGCAACAATTTTATATGCAATTGTTGGAATTATTTTATTGATTTTAGATTTGATTATGTATCTTGGAGTACATTTTATAGGAGCATAGTATGGAAGATTTTGTTTATTATGGAGAGTTATATGATTTGTATCAGGGATTACTTACTGAGAAACAAAAGAAGTATTTTGAAAATTATTATTTTGATAATTTAAGTCTTGGTGAGATGTCTGATGCTTATGATGTTAGTCGTAATGCAATTTTTAAACAAATTCATATTACGGTTGCTAAGTTAGAAGAATATGAAGATGCTTTACATCTTTATCAAAAAAAGAAAAAGTTAGAGGAAGCTTTAGATTTTTCTTCTATTGATGATGTAAAAAAACGGATTGAGGATGTTTTGTAAGAACAAAGTTTTTGTTCTTTTTCTTTTTGGCTTGTAAAAGGTGAAAAAAAAAGATATAATTTATAATATGATAGGGGAATATGAATAGAGGGGTATTATTATGTTTGATAGAATTGTTTATATTAGTGATCATTCTGCAAATATTCGTTTGAAGGATGCAGATAATTTAGCTGTTAATTTGATGAACTTACATCTTGTTTTTGAGGATAAAGACAAAAAAGTATTAGGCGAAGTTGATGATTTAGATAAAGATATCGTTAAAGCGAGATTTTTGGGTGAAATTGTTGATGGAAGATTAATTGGTGGTACTATTCGTAAGCCTGCTTTGGATGCTTCTATTCGTGTTATTGATCAATCAGAAATTCCTATGATTGTTGGAGAAGATAAAGCAGGATATATGAAATTTGGTGTTAGTCCATTTTATAATGACTTTCCAGTTTATTTAGATGTTAATAATTTCTTTAGTAATCACTTTGCTATTTTTGGTAACAGTGGTAGTGGTAAATCTTGTGGTGTATCTCGCCTTTTTCAGAATATGTTTCACGATCAAAGACTATTTCCTTATAAAGCAAATATTTTATTGTTTGATTCATCAGGTGAATATTATAATGCGTTTAAGAATTTGAATTCTATAAATCCAAATTATCATTATCGTTTTTTTAGTACTAATGAAGTAGACGGAATTGGTGAAAGATTACGTTTACCTATTTGGTTACTTAATGCGAGCGATTTGGCTTTATTATTGCAGGCTACGAATCATTCTCAGCTACCAATTATTGAGAGAATGTTAAAACTGGCATTAATATTTTCTCAAAATGATATGGATGCTAATAACTATAAAAATCATTTAATTGCGAAAGCTATTATGACAATTCTTTATACAAATGAAACATCTCCTAATAAGAGAAATGAAATATTTTCTATTTTAGCAAGTTGTTCTACACCACAGTTTAATTTGGAAGCCCCAGTACAAGGGATTGGTTATACTAGAAAATTTCGTGAGTGCTTTTTGATTGATTCTCAAGGACAATTCTCTGAAAGTGTTTTGCTTACAGAATATGTTTCTTCCTTTATTAAGAATGAATATGATAACTACGAACCAAAAGGTGGAGTTTTCTATACTTTGGATACGTTAGAGAAAGCACTTAACTTTACTTTGATTAGTGAAGGCTGGTTAAGAAATGAAAATACTTATGGAGATGCTGTTACTCTTAAAGTTCGTTTACATGCTTTAATTGTTGGGGAATATGCTAAGTTCTTTGATGTTCCTGATTACGTTTCTCTAGAGAGTTATTTATCTTCTTTATTAATTAATAATGGTCGTAAATATCAAATGGTTAATTTTAACTTAGATGATGTTGATGATGATTTTGCAAAAGTTATTACAAAGATTTATTCAAGGCTTGTTTTTGAATTTGCAAAAGGATTAAAAGATAGAGCCAGTATTCCATTTCATATTGTTGTTGAAGAAGCACATCGTTATATTCAAAATGATACGGATAGATTTTTGATTGGTTATAATATTTTCGAACGTATTGCTAAAGAAGGACGTAAGTATGGTGTTTTACTTGGACTTATTTCTCAAAGACCAGTAGAACTTTCTGATACGGTTATTTCTCAATGTTCTAATTTCTTGATTTTTAAGATGAATCACCCTACTGATGTTGATTATATTCGTAAGATGGTTCCAAATATTAGTGATGAAATTGTTGAAAAACAAAAGACATTGCAAGCTGGTACGTGTTTAGGCTTTGGTATGGCCTTTAAGATACCGTTGATTTGTAAATTGGAAATGCCTAATCCAGCGCCATGGAGTGGTAACTGTGATGTTGTTGCGGTATGGAATGGTAACGGAAGTAGTCGTCCTAGTAATGTTATGGCTACAGAAATGAATTCTCCAGCTATTCCTACTACTTCATCAATGTCTACGCCAAATTCTATGTCAAATCCTGCTTTTAACAATAATTCAAGTGTGGTTTCTAATCCAGCTCCAATGAATAATACACCATTATTTAATTTAACGGAAGAAAAATCATCTCAAGCTATGCCTGATGTTACTGCTAATGCAGTTCCTAAATCTACAAGCTCTTCTGTTTTTCAAGATTTTAACAATTTAGATTTTGGTGATAGTGAGATGGATGATGATTTAGATACTCCAGCGGGCGGAACTTCTGTTGAGACTCCACCAGTTCCAACTGACTTTGGTAAAATTCCGACTAGTTCTAAACCGTTAATTGAGGTTACAGAGGCTTCTGCTCCAGATTTAGGGATTCCTAATTTAAATCTTAATCAGAATACTGGTTCTAATGAGCCATCTATTATGCCTTTCGGTGGTTCTGTTGCCGATAATAATCAAAATGTAAATCCTATTGATGTAGTGACTCCTAATGGTACGCCGTTAGTATCACTTACTCCAGAGGGTAATCAATAAGCAGGTATTTGAAATGCACCCCTTAGAGTAGACACAAATAAAAAAAGCAGTTCAAAGAAAGTG
>USGV01000002.1 GCA_900554305.1 uncultured Mycoplasmatota bacterium
TTATTGTATCAAAAAGCCGCACCAGGTGGTGCGGTTGAAATTTGAATTTAGGAAAGTAGATTTTTATCTACTTTTATTACTCTGCTGTCTTATCTAATTTTATAATAATCTGATATGATTTTGAGAAGTTCATTTCATCGATATCTGCTTTTACACCATGCCTATTTAATTCTTCTACTAAGTTTCTTATCATATCGATGGATTGTTGAACAGTAAATTGATCATTCTTTCTTGAATTGTAATCTTGTCTTTGAACATCTCCAAATAGTGTTGTATTTAAATTTGTATTATTTAAAGTCTTTTTATCATATCTTGAATCATGCAGTACAGTTGGTTCTGCTGTCTTTTTTTGTTGTTTAGATTTTGCTTCTATTTCTGCTATAGGAACAGAATTTGTCTCTTTTGTAGATTGCACTTCATTTGGTAAATCTACAGGAATCAAGTCTGGTGTTTTAAAATAATCTTCTGTTTTTACTTTGTTGGCTTTACTTGCATCTGTTTTTACAATTTCTTCCGCTGGAGTAATAAATCTATAATTTTCTTCTTGATTTGAATTACCGGATGATGCTGCTGTTATATTTAAAAGACTGTCTAGATCTGCGGTTGGTTTTGCTTGTGGGGTATTAATATCTACAGCATTTGCTTTAATATCCTGAATATTAGGAATAGATTGCGTGCTCTCTGGATTTATACCACCTACTGGTGTTTCATCATCGTCTTCATCATCATCTTTTATTTCACCATAATTGATGAAGCGTGGTTGATGCTCTTCTTCTGTTCCTGTTGGTGGAGCAATTTTTATTTGACCATAATTAGAGTTATCTTCTGGTAGTGCGGCAGTTGGCATTAATGGGCTACTATTTACAAAAGCAGCTGATGTGATTGGTGTTGATGGGTTATTCATTGCAGCATTATTCATAGTCTCCCCCTCCTCTTTTGGGTACATTTTCTTAATTTCTGACTCTAATTGACGAACTGTCATTCTTTCATTTATTACTTTTTTTAACATTTCTTTTTGTTTTTTAGAATCTGGTATATTAAGTAAAGTTCTTGCATGTCGTTCAGATATTTGTTCTTTTAGTAGTGCATCTTGTACTTCGTCTGAAAGTCCTAATAATCTTATTTTATTAGCAACTGCAGATTGACTCTTTCCCATTGTCTTGGCTAGTTCTTCTTGGGTCATTTGATCTAATTCTAATATTTTTTGATAAGTTCTTGCTTCTTCTATTGGATTTAAATTTCTTCTTTGTAAATTCTCCAATAGAGCAACTTTAGAACTCTCTTTATCATCTAGGTTTCTAATTATTGCGGGTATTTTTGTTAGGCCTGCCATTGCTGATGCTTTATATCTTCTTTCACCTGCAATAATTTCATATTTTCCATTTACATTTCGTACTATAATTGGTTGTATTACACCATGTTCTTTGATTGATACTGCGAGTTCTTTTAATGCTCTCTCGTCGAAGACTTCGCGAGGTTGAAACCTATTTGGTATGATGTCATCTAGATATAGATATACAACTTCATCTTTATTCTGATCTTGCATTTCCATCCCTCACTTTTTATTCTTTATAGTTATCCTATGTTATCATTATAGACTATTTTCAAAAGGCTTTCAAGATAAAACAAAAGAAAAAGGGCTATTGTCCCTTTTTTGTTATTATTACTAAACTACGATGACTATTTTCTTTTGGTAAGTAAAATTTATTGATTTTTACTAGTTTATATTTTTTATTTATCTCTTTTTGAATTTTTTCTGTTAACTCTTCTTCAATATTACCTTTCATCGCGATAAGTTTTCCATCTTTTTTCACTAGATGCATAGTATATTTTAATAACTTTTCTATATTTGCTACTGCACGAGCTGTTACAATATCAAAGGTCTCATGATAATCTTCTCCTCTTGTATGAATAGCAACTATGTCATCTAATTTTAATTGTTCTATTATATCTTGTAGATATTTCACTCTTTTTAATAGAGAATCTATTAAAGTTACTTTTAAGTTTGGATAAAATATCTTTAGTACGATGCCAGGAAAACCAGCTCCAGTTCCTACATCACAAAGAGTCTCTACTTTACTTAATTCCACTTCTTTTACGATTGTTAGACTATCATAGAAGTGTTTTAAATATACTTCTTCTTTATCTGTTATTCTTGTAAGATTAATCTTTTTATTCCATTCAATTAGTAATGTATAGAACTGATTTAGTTTCTTTAGCTGTTCTTCTGTAGGTGTGATTCCTAATTCTCCTATTGCTTCAACAAATTCCTTTTCTGTCATATTAACCATTCCTTCTTAAATATACCATTAGTATAGAAATATCTGCTGGATTTACTCCACTAATTCTTGAAGCTTGCCCTATCGTTGTTGGCTTTATCTCTATTAATTTTTGACGGGCTTCACTTGCTAGATTAGGTACTTTTTCATAATCTATATCTTCTGGTATCTTTTTTTCTTCTAATGATAGCATTTTGTCTGCTTCTTTATTAGCTTTTTTAATATAACCTTCATATTTAGCATTGATTTCTACTTGTTCTACCTCTTCATTTGTATAATTTATATCTACAAAATGTTTAATATTTTCCATTGTAATTTCCGGTCTTTTTAAGAAATCATATAGAGAGATTCCGTCTTTTAATGGTGTTGATGGTATTTTTTCGATATATTCATTTGTTTCTTTTTTAGGTGTTATTCTTGTATTTTGAAGAAGTGTTGTTAATTCTTTTATATTTTCTTTTTTATTTTTAAATGCTTGATATTTTTCTTCGGATATTAATCCAACTTGATAACCATAATCTCTTAATCGTAAATCTGCATTATCATTTCTTAATAGTAAACGATATTCCGCACGAGATGTTAGTAAGCGATATGGATCTTTTACTCCTTTTGTTACTAAGTCATCAATTAATACACCAATATATGATTCGTTTCTTTTTAATATTAGTGGCTCTTTTCCTTCTAGTTTTAATGCTGCATTAATACCTGCGATTAACCCTTGTCCAGCAGCTTCTTCATATCCGCTAGTTCCATTAATTTGTCCCGCAGTGTATAGATTTTCTATTATCTTTGTTTCTAATGAACGTTTTAGTTGTTTAGAATCAATAGCATCATATTCAATAGCATAACCATATTTTAATATTTTTGCATTTTCTAAACCTGGTAAGCTGTGTACCATTAAATCTTGAATTTCATTTGGCATACTTGTTGAAAAACCTTGAATATAAATATCATCATAATAAAGACTTTCAGGCTCTAAGAATAGCTGATGACGTTCTTTATCACTAAATCTTACTACTTTATCTTCTATGGAAGGACAATATCTTGGACCTACACCTTCTACATAGCCACCATACATACTAGACTCATTTAAATGTTCTTTTATTATCTCGTGTGTCTTTGGTGTCGTATAAATTAAATGACAAGATATTTGGTCTTTTGGCTCTCTGTAAACAATGTTATCAAAGGAAAAGGTACGAGGTATGTCATCTCCCTTTTCTTCTTGAGTTTTAGAATAATCAATTGTATTCTTATCAATTCTTTGTGGTGTTCCTGTTTTTAATCTTTTTATTGTAAATCCTAGTTCTTTTAGATTATCACTTAAAAATTTAGATTCTTTTTCACCATGTGGACCACTAGATTTACGAGATGAACCAGCTAATACAACTGCTTTTAAGTAAGTACCTGTTGTTAAAATAACGGCATCTGATTCTATTTTTTCTCCATCTTCTAATTCTACTCCAGTTACTTTTTTATTATTTACTGCTAATTTTTCAACCATTGCTTCTTTTATCTCTAGATTATTAGTAGCCTCTAATGTTTTTAACATCTCTTTAGGATATGTGATTTTATCGGCTTGGAAACGTAGTGCTTGGACTGCAGGTCCTTTTTTTGTATTTAACATTTTTGTTTGTAAGGCTCCTTTATCGGCATTTCGTCCCATTTCTCCACCTAAAGCATCTATTTCTCTTACAACAATTCCTTTCGCTGGTCCCCCTATTGATGGATTACAAGGCATATCTGCTATATTTTTTATATTAGATGTTACCAATAATGTTTTATGACCAAGTCTTGCTGAGGCTAGTGCTGCTTCGCATCCTGCATGACCTCCACCTACTACTATTATTTCATATTTCATAAAATCACTCCTATTTTCCTACGCAGAAATTTGCAAATAAATGATCTAGAATTTCTTCACTATATGTTTCTCCAATGATTTCTCCTAAATAGTCAAAAGTATTTTTTAAATCTATTTCTACCATATCAATTGGTAAATCGTTATTTATTCCTAATTCTGCTTCTATTAAACTTTGATATGCTTGTTTTGCAAGAGATATTTGTCTTGCATTAGTTAAGTATGTATAATCTTTTGATTTAATTGTTTCTAATTGAAATAGTTCTATTATTTTTTCTTTTAGTGCTTTTATTCCTTCTATTGTATTAGCATTAGTTTCTACAATGTTCTTTAAATTACTTTTAGATATATCTAGTTTTTTCTCTAAATCATTTTTATTTATTACAATAATTCTTTGTTTATCTTTTGTTTTGTCTAATATTTCTTCATCTTCTTTAGTTAGCTTTTCATTGTTATTTAATACAACGATTACTAAATCAGCATCGTCTATCATAGAAAGACTCTTTTCTACTCCTATTTTTTCTACTATATCATCTGTTGAACGAATTCCAGCTGTGTCTATAATATTTAGTAATATACCATCTAGATAAATTTCTCCTTCTACGATATCACGAGTTGTTCCAGCGATATCTGTTACAATTGCTTTTTCTTGTTCTAATAATTTATTTAGAATACTACTTTTACCTACGTTTGGTCTTCCTACAATTACGGTTTTTATTCCTTCTTTAATTAAAGTTGAGTTTTTTGACTCCTTAATTACTTTTTCTAATTCTTTTTTCATTTCAGAGATTGCTTTACTTATTTGTTCTTTTGTTACTACTTCTATATCATAGTATTCTGGATAATCTATATTTACTTCTATACTGGCAAGTAATTGTTTTAATTTTTCTCTGAATTTTTTTATCATATTTGATGTTGAACCGCTTAATTGAGATAATGCTAATTTATTTGCTTCTTCACTTTTACTATCAATGATGTCCATGACTGCTTCACTTTTTACTAAATCGATTCTACCATTTAGGAATGCTCTTTTTGTAAATTCTCCTGGTTCTGCTAAACGTGCTCCGTGAGTTAACATTGTTTCTAAAATACGTTTTGTAGAAATTATTCCTCCATGGCAATTTATTTCTACTACATCTTCCGCGGTATAAGTTCTTGGTGCTTTCATAATAGATACAAGCACCTCATCGATTATTTCATCTTGATCTACAATATGTCCATAATTAATCGTATGACTTTTTACTTTGGTTAAATCTTTTCCTTTGAAACAATTATTAACTATTTCGATTGCTTCTGTTCCACTTAATCTAACAATTGAAATTGCTCCTACTCCTAGAGCTGTTGAGATTGCTACAATAGTATCATTCATGGTATCACTTCCCTTTTTCTTCGTATATTATAGCACATTATTTTCATTTGTTTAATAAAAATAAAAAGAAGATTACTCTTCTTCTTTTGGTTTGATCACTACATAACGATTTGGCTCTTCGCCTTCGCTTTCTGTATATACCTTTTTGTTATTTGCTAACGCATTATGTATAATTCTTCTTTCATAGGAATTCATAGAATCCATTTTAGCCTCTATTTTTGTAGTTGCAACCTCTCTTGCTACTTTCTTTGCTAATCTTACTAATGCTCTTTCGTGTTTTTCTTTATAAGCATTAACATCTATTAAGAATTTGAAACTTTCTCCAACTTCTTTTTTTACATATTGATTTGCAACTATTGATAAAGCTTGAAGATTTTTTCCGTTCTTTCCGATTAATAAGGAATCATTATCTGAATATATTGTATATGCTGGTACTTCTTCATTCATTTTTACTTCAATATTTGCATTGAATCCTAGGTCTTTTAATAGTTTATTTAAAAAGTTTTTTATGTCTTTTACTACTTCTCTTTTTTCAATTACTTCTATTTCTATTTTTTTGCTTTTAAATAGTCCACCTTTAATTGTTTCTAGTTCTCTTATTATGAGGTTGTCTTCTAATTCTTGTAACCCTATTTTTGCGTTTTCAATTGCTTCTTCTTTAGTTTTTCCTATAAATCTATGCTTTTCCATGTACTTCTTTGCTCCTTTTTACTACTATATTTTGGGCAATTGTTAATAAATTTGATGTTACCCAGTAAATTCCTAATGCAGATGGCATAAATAATGCTGTGATTATAATTATTACACTCATCATGATTGGCATCATCTTCATACTTGGATCCATGTTAGCACCAGAAAGATTCATTTTGAATGAATAAAATGTGGTTCCAGCAATTAATAGCATTAAGATAATATAAGCAATAAAAGTTCCAGAAGTTACACCAACCATTGGTGTTGTCCCTAATTGTAATCCTAAGAATTTCCCTTCAAATATTGCTGGTGTTCTTTGTACTGCTTCAAAGAATGCTATAAACAATGGGAATTGTAACATAGCAAAGATACATCCAGACATAGGGCTAATATTATATTTTTTATAGACCATCATCATTTCTTGACTTTGTCTCATCATTGATTCTTGATCTTGTTTATCTTTATATTTTTTTGTTATTTTTTCTATTTCTGGTTGAGCTTTTTTCATCATCTCAGACTGTAAAGCTGTTTTTTTGGTCAATGGGAAACTTATTAATCTAATAATAATACTAATAATAATTAGTGATACGGCGTAGTTTCCAACAATTCCACCTAACCATAATAAAATGAATGCTAGTGGTTTTACAAAAATACTAGTCCATAGCCCTTCATATTTTCCAGATGTAATTTTAAACTCATCACAAGTTGGTAGTTTTTCTATTTTTACACCGTTTTCTTTATATAATTTCCTGTTTTTTTTATCTGTTGGCTGGCAGATAATATTTTCTGTTAAGTTTTGGCCGGTACTTTCATTTTGTACTGGTTTTTTGTTCTCATCTACTAATGTCGTTGTACAACCTGTTGTGATTAATAATAGGAGTAATACAACGAGTAGTTTAAATTTATTTTTCTTCTTCATCTTTGGTCCTTTCCTTTTATTATTAAAAGGGACTTTAATTTATGATTTAGTTCTTGGTATTCTAAATATTTTCCCTTCTCTCTTAATATTATAATATAATCTTGCTTTTTAATATAGTCTTTTTCTAAATTATCGATTATGGAACGGATTTGTCTTTTCTTTTTATTTCTATATACTGCATTTCCTAATTTTTTGCCTACAGAAATTCCATATCTTGCATATGGTAAATTATTGTCTTCAGAATAGATGATAAAGATATCATTCTTTTTTCTGTTACGTTTTTTGATAATTCTATCGAAATCATATTTATGTTTTACTATAAATAACTTTTTCACTTTATCACCTCTTTATAACTAAAAAACCACTGTTTGAGCAGCGGTAAATTATTTACAAAGTCTTTTACGTCCTTTGCGACGACGACGATTTAAAATGTTTGTTTTCTTACGTGCGAAAAATCCTAATCTTTTTGATTTTTTACGATTGTTTGGTTGATATGTTCTTTTCATCTTCTCTCCACCTCCAGACATAAATCTACATTATTATAATAATAAGATTGTGATTTTGTCAATCATAACTTACAAATTTAAGGGTTTTTATGGTTTCCACATTTTCCACAATGCTGTGGATTTGATTTTACACTATTGTTAGAAAAAATCTGTGGAAAATGTGGAAATTCTTTATTTTACGTTATTTTATAATGTTTTTAATTGTGAATTATTTTGTGGATATCCTGTGATTTCTTTTTTTTTCACTTTTTTCCTTTCTTTTTTTCACAATTTGAGCTAAACTATTGGTATAATTTTTTACTTGTGGGGAGATGGTCGAATGAATGTGGATATTTTGTGGTCTAAATTTCTAACTGAAGTAAAAGATAATTTGACCTCTCTTTCTTTTGATACTTGGTTTAAAGATACACAATTATATAAATTGGATAATGGAAAAGCTTATATTATTGTACCAATGCCAATTCATAAAAAGCATTTAGCAGATAATTATTCAGAATTGATTCTTAATCATTTAAATAATATTACTGGAACAAATTTTGAACTTGTTTTCTTATTGAAAGAGGAAATTGAAGAAGAGGAGGAAAAATCTAATAATATTACAGAAGAGAATTTACCACAAAATATAGTAGAGACGAGTGGGGTTCCACATAATCAAGCTCAATCAAATTTGAAAAGTAAATATACTTTTGATAACTTTATTGTTGGTAATAGTAATAAATTTGCTCATGCGGCAGCATTATCCGTAGCGGAAAATCCTGGTAATATGTATAATCCTTTATTTATTTATGGAAATAGTGGACTGGGAAAGACTCATTTAATGCACGCAATTGGAAACTATATAACAGAAAATAGCAATCGTCGCGTTCTCTATGTTACTTCTGATCAGTTCATTCAAGATTTTATTGGAATTAATAAGAAAGACGAGAAGGGGACTAATTTTAATTATGTTGACTTCTTTAAGAATAAATATAGAAATATAGATGTACTTATTATTGATGATATACAATTTTTAGGAGGAGCTACACAAACACAACAAGAATTTTTCCACACATTTAATAGTCTATATAATGATAGTAAACAAATAATTATATCTTCGGATAGGTCTCCTGATGATTTGAAACTATTAGAAGATCGTCTAAGAACAAGGTTTTGCTGGGGATTAACGGTCAATATATTTCCACCTGATTTTGCTCTTAGAACTGAAATCTTAAAGAAAAAAATTATTGCTGGTAACTTTGAAAAAGAAATTCCAGATGATGTAGTAGAGTATATTGCTTCGAATATTGGGACTGACGTTAGACAATTAGAAGGCTCTATTACTAGATTGATTGCTTATTCTACTATTATGGGTGGTGCAGAAATCACTTTGGATTTAGCAATTGAAGCGCTAAAAGACTTTATTAGTAAAGGAATGGGTGAGAAGAACGATATTCAAAGAATTCAAAAGATTGTATCAGAATATTTCCAGATTTCTGTTGAAGATATTAGAAGTAAAAAGAGGAGTTCTAATATTTCTTTTCCACGGCAGATTGCAATGTACCTCTGTAGAACTATGACAAATGAATCTTTTCCTAAAATAGGAACAGAATTTGGTGGAAAAGATCATACTACCGTAATGCACTCAGTAGAAAAAATTGAAAAGGAAATTACAGTTAATAAAGATTTAGCAAACATTATTGAAAAGTTAAAAAAGGATATAGGGGTTGTGTAAAAAAAGTGATAAACTTTTCTTTTTCCACAATGAAAAATATGATAAAATCATTGTAGAACTTGATTAAATTATAGTTTTTCACTTTTTCCACAGTAATAATAATAAAAACAAAAAAAGAAAGAAGGAATATAAATGAAATTAACAATTAAAAAAGATTTATTATTAAATGCACTTAATAAGGTATCTAAAGCTATTTCTACTAAAAATCTTATTCCTGTACTTGCAGGTATAAAATTTGAATTAAAAAAGAAAAAGTTAACATTAACAGCTAGTGATAATGATATTACTATACAAACAATGATTGAATCTACGAATGAAGAAGATTTTAAAGTTGAACAAGAGGGTAGTATTATTATTCAAGGAAAATATATATTAGATATAGTACGTAAATTACCAGATAAATATATTAATATAGAAGTAGTAGATGAACTAAAAATATTAATTTATACAGAGAACAGTGAATTTAATTTAAATGGTATTAGTGAAAGCGAATATCCTAATATTGGATTAGAAGAAAGTAAAAAGAAAGTACATATTAAAGCTTCTGTATTTAAAGATATCGTTAATCAAACTGCTTTTGCTTCTTCTAACGAAGAAAGTAAACCTGTTCTTACTGGTATTAATTTTAATATAGTAGGGGATGTATTAGAGTGTAATTCTACAGACTCTTATCGTTTGGCAAGAAAAGTTGTTAAATTAGATAGTGCTAGTGAAGAAAATTATAATATTGTTATTCCTAGTCATAATATTTTAGAATTTTCTAGAATTATTGATGAGGAAGATGGGGATATTGAATTACATATCTTTAATAATAAGATTTTATTTAAGACTGGTAATTTAAAATTTGAATCTCGTTTAATTAATGGTACATATCCTAATACATCTAATTTATTACCAGATGATTCTTATTTGGTCGTTAGCACTAATTTAAATGCTTTCTACGACGTAATTGATCGAGTTAGTATATTAACTAGCGATAAAGAGAAAAACATCGTTACATTGGAAACTAATGGGGATATGTTAATATTAAAAAGTTCTTCTGTAGAAATTGGTAGGGTAGAAGAAAAGATGCCTATTACTAAAAATAATAATGAAGATATAAAAATTTCATTTAGTGCTAAATATATGATGGAGGCTTTAAAAAGTTTCTCCACAGAAACTGTTGATATTCACTTTGTTGGTGAAATTAAACCTATTTTGATTAAATCCAGTGAAGATGAAACATTAACACAATTAGTTTTACCAATTCGTACATATTAAAAAAATCCACAAATTTTGTGGATTTTTTATTTTGCAGATTCGTAGAGAAATTGCTAATAATATAATTGAATATACTTTCTAAAATATGACAAAAATAGACATTTTAGTTTGGTATTCTAGTAGCAATTTCATGTTTAGGAGGGGGAATATTATGGAATATGAAATTAATAAGGGAACATTAGCTATTGTTCCTAATGAAATCGATGAAAGCTTGGTTTATGAAGATGAGGAGCGTTTTCTGATTCATCAAAGTCCATTTCAGATAATGGAAGAAAGTTGCAAATACTTTGGTAGTACTTATGAAGGGAGAAAAGATAGCGCTAAAGCTATATTAGGTGCGGAATATAAAGTTCCTGTTATCGTTGAAGATACAGATAATTTAATTGTTTTTCCAACGACATCTCCAAAATCTGAAGAGTGTATTTGGATTTCTCTAAAGAGAGTAAAATCTTTTGAAAAAATTGATAGTATTAATACTAAGGTTATATTTGATAATAATAGGGAAATTATAGTACCAGTTTCTTATCGTACTTTAGAAAATCAGATATCTAGAGCATCTAGATTGGACTTTATGATGAGAAAGAGAAAATCTAACTTATAAAAAGTATCCATAAAATCACTTTTTCCTACCTTATTTGGCTGTTTTATGCTATAATATATATGTATGTATAGGAATACCGAAGTAGGGGATAGGTGATTATATGGGTCTTTTTTTTAAGTCTGATTGAAAATCACTAAATTAAATCTATTAAATTTTAGAAATTATTCAACTTTATCTATAAAATTAGGTGGAGGTATGAATATTTTTGTCGGAGATAATGCACAGGGAAAGACAAATATTTTGGAGGCAATTACTTTTTTGGCTCTTACAAAATCTCATCGATTAGGTGTTCATCCTAATGTTATTATGTTTGATAAAAAGAAAGCAAAAATTAAAGGAGTTATTCAGAAAGATAAAATAATATCTAAGTTGGAAATAGATATGGCTGAAAATGAAAAGAAACTGTTTGTGAATCAAACTGAAATTAGAAAAGTTGCTGATTATATTTCTAATTTAAATATTATTGTGTTTTCACCTGATGATTTGGAGATTATTAAAGGATCTCCAAGTGTACGTCGAAACCTATTAAACATACAGCTTTCGCAAATTTCTAAAGTTTATTTAAATGTTTATAATGAGTATAATAAGTTACTTAGAACAAGAAATGAGTATTTAAAAGTATTATTTCAAAATTCTATAGCAGATTCTAGTTATTTAGATATTATTACTGATAAATTAATAGAAAAAGCAGTATTTATTTATCAGAAAAGAAAAGAATATTTAGATTTCGTTAATCAAACAATAAATACTTATTATAAAGATATTAATGGAGAAGTTGGATTAGTAGTAGAGTATCAACCCAATATAGAGTTTTCTTCTTATGATAATGAAAGCATTCGTAAATGTTTGAAACATTATTATAAAAAGAATTATAAGAAGGAATTGAATTACGGCATGACTCTTGTAGGACCACATCGTGATGATTTTTCTTTTGTCTTTTGTGGTAAAGATTTGAAGTATTTTGGCTCTCAAGGGCAGCAAAAAACGGCTATACTTGCTTATAAGTTGGCTGAAATTCCAATTTTTGAAGATATTTTGAAAACTAAACCTGTGCTTCTTTTGGATGATATATTTAGCGAATTGGATTTAAAAAAGAGAAATCGACTTTTAAAGTTAATTCATACTGGTATTCAGAGTGTTATTACAACTACTGATTTAAAAAATATAAATAAGAAGTATTTAGCGGATGCTTATATATACAACGTGAAAAATGGAAAAGTTGAGAGAAAGTAGGTATTATATATGAATGAAGAAAAAGTAGAAAAAGAATATGATTCCTCAGCCATTCAAGTTTTGGAAGGATTAGAGGCAGTTCGAAAAAGACCAGGTATGTATATTGGTACTACTAGTGCTAGAGGATTGCATCATTTAGTATGGGAAATTGTTGATAATGCAATTGATGAAGCATTAGCAGGATATTGTACTCATATTGAGGTTGAAGTTGGTAAAGAAAATACAATTACAGTTAAGGATAATGGTCGTGGAGTACCTGTGGAAATCCATCCAAAAACTGGAAAAAGTACTGTAGAAACAGTATATACAGTATTACATGCTGGTGGAAAATTCGGTGGAGGAGGATATAAGGTATCCGGTGGTCTTCATGGAGTAGGAGCTAGTGTTGTAAATGCTTTATCTGAATGGATGGAAGTTAGAGTTTATAAGAATGGCAATGTTTATTATCAACGTTATGTTAATGGAGGGCATCCAGAAGAAGATTTAAAGATAATTGATAGTTGTGATGATGATAGAACAGGTACTACCGTTACTTTTAAACCTGATCCAGATATTTTTGAGGAAACTACTATTTTTGATTATGAGATTTTAAAAACTAGACTTCGTGAACTTGCTTTTTTAAATCGAGGCTTGAGAATTAGTTTATATGATTTAAGAGAAGATGATAAATCTGATTCTTTCTGTTATGAAGGAGGAATTAGTGAATATGTAGCGATGTTAAATAAAGATAAGAAGCCTATTCATGAGACTATTATTGATTGTATGGGGATTGAAAATGATATTTCATTGGAAGTTGCTTTGCAATATAACGAAAGTTATAATTCTAGTATTTATTCATTTGTTAATAACATCAATACTCCAGAAGGAGGTACTCATGAAGATGGGGTAAGACGTGCTTTAACACGTATTTTGAATAAATATGCTACTAGTAATGGTTTATTAAAAAATAATGATGATTCTTTAACAGGGGATGATGTTAAAGAAGGTCTTACTATGATAGTTTCTATTAAACATCCAAATCCTCAATTTGAAGGTCAAACAAAGACAAAGCTTGGAAATAGTGAGTGTAGAGGTATTTCAGATCGTATTTTCTCAGCTGCTTTTGAAAGATTTTTGATGGAAAATCCAGATCAAGCTAGGATTATTGTTGAAAAAAGTATGACAGCTTCTCGTGCTAGAGTAGCAGCAAAAAGGGCTAGAGAGTTAACTCGTAGAAAAGGAGATTTAGATATTACTAATTTCTATGGTAAACTTTCTGATTGTAAGAGTAAGGATCCTTCTGAATGTGAAATATTCTTAGTCGAGGGAGATTCTGCAGGTGGTTCTGCTATTAAAGGTAGAGATAGTATGAGGCAGGCAATTTTACCTTTACGTGGTAAGATTTTGAATGTTGAGAAAGCTAGACTTGATAGAGCTCTTGCTAATGAAGAAATACGTACTATTATTACAGCTTTTGGAACTGGTATTGGCGATGATTTTGATTTAAGTAAGTTAAGATATGACAAAATTATTATTATGACAGATGCTGATGTTGATGGATCTCATATTCGTGTATTGTTGCTTACTTTATTCTATCGTTTCTTTAGACCAATTGTTGAGGCAGGGCATGTATATGCTGCTCAACCACCATTGTTTGTTATTAAACATGGTAAAAATATTAAGTATGTGCTTAATGAACAAGAAAGAGATGAGTATTTAGCAACACTTTCTCCAAATACAAAGTATGATATTATGCGTATGAAAGGTTTAGGAGAAATGGATGCTGAAGAGTTAAATGAGACTACTATGGATATTGAAAAACGTGTGTTACGTCAGATAACTGTTGAAGATACTATGGCTGCTGATGAAACATTCTCTAAATTAATGGGAGAAGAGGTTGGCCCTAGACGTGAATTTATTGAAGAAAATGCTGTTTATGTACAGAATTTGGATATTTAGGGAGGTAGGAAGAGATGGATAAATTAGAACAAAATAATATAGTTAATGAAGTAAGGGATTCTTTCCTTGAATATTCTATGAGCGTTATTGTATCGCGTGCTTTACCTGACTTAAGGGATGGTTTAAAGCCTGTTCATAGACGTATTTTATACTCTATGTATGAATCTGGTTATACACCTGATAAACCTCATAAAAAGAGTGCTAGAATCGTCGGAGATGTTATGGGTAAATATCATCCACATGGTGACTCTAGTATTTATGAGGCTATGGTTCGTATGGCACAAGATTTTTCATATCGTTATATGTTAGTTGATGGTCATGGAAACTTTGGTAATATTGAAGGTTATGGTGCGGCAGCAATGCGTTATACCGAATCTCGTTTATCTAAGATTTCATTGGAGTTGCTTAGAAATATTAATAAGGATACTGTTAATTTTATTCCTAACTTTGATGAATCTGAGAAAGAACCTGAAATATTACCATCTAGATTTCCTAATATTTTAGTGAATGGTACTATGGGAATTGCTGTTGGTATGGCTACAAATATTCCACCACATAACTTAAAAGAGGTTATTGACGGATGTATTGCTTATATTGATAATCCTGATATTGATGTTGATGGATTAATGCAATATATTAAGGGACCTGATTTTCCAACGGGTGCAACCATTTTAGGTAATAGTGGTATTAAGAAGGCTTATGAAACGGGTAGAGGAAGTATTACTATTCGTAGTAAAGCTAGAATCGAAGAAAAAAATGGTAGACATTATATTATTGTAGACGAAGTTCCTTATGGAATTAATACGTTAGAATTAAAGAATAAAGTAGCTGAACTTGTTCATAATAAAGTGATTGATGGAATTACCGATTATCACACAGACTTAAAAGATGGTATTAAGATTACTATTACTCTTAAGAAAGATGCTAATCCACAAGTTGTGCTTAATAATTTATATAAGCATACTGCTTTTCAGACAAATTATGGAATTATTTTCTTGATGTTAGATCAAGGAGTTCCAAAAACTTTGGGATTAAAGGATATTATTTCTAAGTATATTGATTATCAAAAAGAAATTATTATTCGTCGTACAAAGTTTGATTTAGCTAAGGATGAAGCCAGAGCTCATATTTTAGAGGGATTAAAGATTGCCTTAGATCATATTGATGAGATAATTCAATTAATTAAGTCAGCTAAGAATGATGAAGAGGCTATGATTGGTCTTAGAAATAACTATAAATTGTCAGAAGCTCAAGCACAAGCTATCTTAGAGATGAAATTAAGACGTTTGACAGGTTTAGAAAGAGATAAAATTGAGAATGAATTGCAAGAATTACTTGCTGAAATTGAGGAGTTGAAGTCTATTTTGGCAAGTGAAGCTAAAGTTTTACAAATTATTAAGGATGAAATGACTGAAATTAAGAATAAATATGGCGATGAACGTCGTACAAATATTGATATGACAGCTATAGAATATATTGAAGATGAGTCATTAATTCCTGTTGAGGATATTATTGTTACATTAACAAATAAGGGTTATATTAAGAGACTAAAAGCTGATACTTATAAGACACAAAATCGTGGTGGCGTAGGTATTAAAGGTATGTCTACGAATGAAGAAGACTTTGTAGAACAATTAGTTTCTATGAAAACCCATGATTATATTTTATTCTTCTCTAATAGAGGTAGAATTTATAGAATGAAAGGTTATGAGGTTCCTGAATTTAGTAGGCAATCTAAAGGTTTGCCAATTATTAACTTGTTACAGTTAGAAAAAGAAGAAAACATTAGTTCGATAATTTCTTTATCTGCTGATAATGAAGAGCATAAATATTTGGTTTTTGTTACTAAGAATGGAATAATTAAGCGTACAGAATTGTCTGAATTTGATAACATTCGTAAGAGTGGTAAGATTGCGATAACATTAAAAGAAGATGATGAATTGATTTATGTAGGAGTTACTACAGGAAATGATGAGATTGCTATTGGTGCTAATAATGGTCGAATGGTTCGTTTTAATGAGGATGAAGTTCGTGTTATGGGACGTAGCGCTTCTGGTGTGAAAGGAATTGAACTTGAAAATAGTAAAGTTATAGGTGCTGAAGTTATTAAGCCAAATCAGTTGATTCTTATCGTTACAGAGAATGGATATGGTAAAAAATCTGAAATTGAAGAATATCGTTTAACTCACCGTGGAAGTAAGGGTGTTAAAGCTCTTAATATTACTGATAAAAATGGTATGATGGTTGCTTTAAAATGTGTAAATCCAGGTGATGATTATGATTTGATGATTATGACTGATAGTGGAATTATTATTAAATTACCATTAGAGCAGGTGTCTACATTAAAACGTGCTACTCAAGGAGTTAGATTGATTAATTTGAAAGAAGATCAAAAAGTTTCTACTGTAGCAGTTGTGGAAAAAGAAGAAACAGAAGAAAGCACAGAAAGTACTGGTGAAGAAGCGGAATCAGCACCTGTGGAAAAAGATATTTCAAGTGAAGAAAAAACGCAGAATACTGAAAATGATGCGTAATTATTAAAGTAATAAGTTATAAAAAAATTAAAAGCAAAAATTGAATTTCAATTTTTGCTTTTTTTCTTTTGCGTTTTAATTTGTTTATATATCAACATATATATGATTTATATTTTCCTTTTCTGCGTATTTTTTACATTTTATCTGTGGATAAAATGTTTTGAAAAAGTAAAAATTCAAAACGCAATTTAGCAAAATTATTTCCTGGGAAATAATTTAATATTTTATGTTTCACGTGGAACATTTAAAAATATTTTTATTATATGAGAAGGTAGTATTTCATATTTAAAAAGAAAAAGATGAGATAAAGAACCATATCGGAGAAATGATTTTATTTAAATATTTATAATGTTATTTTTTATAATTAGTTAATGTAATTATTAATATGAAAAAGAAATTTATGTTTGGAGAGTTGCATCGGAGATATCATTTTAAGAAGTTTCACGTGGAACGTTTTTTATTTTATATTCTTATATTATATTGATATAAATTATTTCCCGGGAAATAATTTTTGGGAAATAATTTGCTTTTTGGTTAATTAATGTTGGTTTTTATCTATAATTGATGTGATTATTAGAGTTTAACAACGCTTTTTTTACTGAGGTTTCTTTATTTTAATAAATGTAATGTTAGAAAATATGAAAGTGTATTTTATATTTATTTAATGATGTGATAAATTATGAAGTGAAATACATTTTATGGGAGTAAAATTTTAATGATAGTTTCACGTGGAACATATAAAACGTTTTTTTTATAGATGATCTTGGTTTATAGTTTACAAAGTTAATTGTTTGTATTAAAATATTTATAGCGCAATAAAAGTACTAGAAACAGGTCAGGACTGGGAAGTAGCAGCCTTAATAGTCAACTTTTATGTGCGCTTTTATTTTGAGGTGGATTATGGATTTAAAATATATGGATATGGCTATAGAAGAGGCAAAAAAGGCTTTTGAAGAAGATGAAGTTCCTATTGGGTGTGTAATTGTTAAAAATAATCAAATATTGGCTCTTACTCATAATAGAAAGGAACAGATGAATTCTGCTACAAAACATGCGGAAATCTTGGCTATAGAAGAAGCTTCTTCAAAACTTAATAATTGGAGATTAGATGGGTGTGATGTTTATATTACTTTAGAACCTTGTCCTATGTGTGCTAGTGCGTTAAAGCAAGCGAGAGTTAGTCACATCTTCTGTGGATTGTCTAATTCTGATTTTAGAAATTATGAAATAGTTTTGAAAATTTTAGAGTCTGATAAAAATAATGCTAGTGTTCCTATTATTAATGATTTAGCTGTGGAAAAAGTTGATAAAATTATGAAGGACTTTTTTAGAAATAGAAGAAATAGTTAGAAGATTTCTTCTTTTTTTATGGTATAATATAGATGTTTATTGGAGGTGTACCTATGTATCAAGCTTTATATAGAAAATATAGACCACAGACTTTTGATGATGTGGTGGGTCAAACTTCTATTGTTAAAGTCTTAAAAAATTCAATTGAACAGCATAAATTTTGTCATGCTTATATGTTTTTTGGTTCTAGAGGTACTGGAAAAACTTCTTTATCTAAAATTTTTGCAAGAGCTGTTAACTGCTTAAATCCTATTGATGGTAATCCTTGTGGAAAATGTAAAAACTGTTTAGCTGCTAGCGAAAAAGAATGTGTTGATATTTTAGAAATTGATGCTGCTTCTAATAATGGCGTTGATGAAATTCGTGAGTTGCGTAATAAGATTAATTTAGTTCCAGCTGAATTAAAGTATAAGGTTTATATCATAGATGAGGTTCATATGTTATCAATAGGAGCATTTAATGCTTTATTAAAAACCTTGGAAGAGCCACCAGAACATGCAATTTTTATTTTAGCAACCACTGATCCTCAGAAAGTTCCTGAAACTATTATTTCTCGCTGCCAGTGTTTTTCTTTTCAAAGAATATCTACTGATATGTTAATTCGTCGATTGGAATATGTTTGTAATTGTGAAAATATAAAGGTAGAGAATGACGTACTAAAGGAAATTGCTTTAGCAGCAGATGGAGGAATGAGAGATTCCTTGGGAATGCTTGATAAATTGAGCTCTTATACAGATGATTTGATCACAATGGATATTTATACTGAACTTAATGGGTTGATTACTAAAAGAGATTTAAAGATATTTTCTGATTCTATATTTAGTTGTAATTTTAAAGAAGTATTATCCCAGATTACTAAGTTTAATGATTGTGGAAAAAATCTAGTTCAAATTACCTCACAATTTATGTATTATTTGAGAGATTTATTAGTTGATTATTATACAAAAACTAAAAATTGTGACTATGATATTAGTCTTGTGGAAAAATTAATAACAGTTATAAACGAAAAAGTGTTCGATATTAAAAAGAGTGGTAATCCTAAAATTTATATTGAAATATTATTGTTGAATTTTATGTCTTCTATTAACGGTGATTTTGTTGGAAAATCAAGTGATATTAAGGTTTCTCAAGAAAAAAATAGTGTTATTTTTAATGATAAAAAGAATGAATCTATTTCTGAAAAAACTATTGAAACTTCTATTGTTAAAGAAGAGCCTATTGTGGTATCTGACGAAATAGTTGTTGATGATACTAAGGATGAAAAAAATGATTCTTTGGACGATGCTGTTTATTTAGAAGATAATGATAATTCTGTTTCAAAAACAGTTGGGGATATTTTGAATTTAGATGAGATTATAAATGTTCGAATTAACAATGCTTTTGCTTTAGCGAATAAGCAAGTATTAACACAAGAGATGAGTAAGTTTAGTCTTTTGAATGATTATACTTTTGATCAACAAATTGGATACTTAGTATGTGAAATTTTAAATTCTAAGTTTAGAGTTGCTAGCGATGATATTATTGTTCTTAGCTATGAATATGATTCTATTGTGCAACAAAATTTAGAACATTTAGAGCAAATGGAAGATGTTTATAATAAATTAACTGGTTCTGTTAAGAAATTTGCTATTATTACAGATAATCAATGGAATGAATTAAAATCTGAATATATTAGTCATTTGAAGAATGGTGAACATTATGAAATAAAAGAGGAACCGGAGAAACTGTTTAAAAAAGAAAAAACTAATGATATAATATCTAATGATGCCGCTTCTATATTTGGCGATATCGTAGAATTTGATTAAAAGGAGAATATTTATGAATATACAAGCAATGATGAAACAAGCACAAAAATTACAAAAAGATATGATGAATGTAAAGGAAGAAATTGATTCTAAAGAATTTGTAGGGGAAAGTTCTTTAGTAAAAGTAACTTTAAAAGGTACAAAAGAAATCGTAAAAGTAGAAATCGATAAATCTAATGCTTTAGATGCTGAAGATTTAGAGATGTTAGAAGATATGATTATGGTAGCAGTGAATGAAGCTATGAAGAAAATTGATGAAGAAACAGAAAAGAAAATGGGAAAATTTGGTAATATACCTGGATTATTTTAAGTTGATTTATGTATCCTGAGAGTATTAAAAATTTAATAGAATCTTTTAAATATTTACCAGGTATTGGTGAAAAAACTGCTGAGCGTTTAGCTTTTTCTGTTTTGGATTTAGAGGATGAGCAAGTTGAACTTTTTTCAGATAGTTTGAATAAAGTAAAAGAAAAGATTCATCCTTGTCCTATTTGCAATACATTTACTGATACAGATGTTTGTTTTGTTTGTTCTGATGTAGGAAGAGATAAAACCACTTTATGTGTAGTAGAAGATACTAAAAATGTATTTTTGTTTGAAAAATTAGGTATGTTCCATGGAATGTTTCATGTTTTAGATGGGTTGATTTCTCCTCTTGATGGTATAAATCCTGAGGATATTGGATTGGATAGGTTGATTGATCGAATTAAGGAAGAACAATTTAAAGAGGTTATTTTTGCTTTTCGTCCTAGTATTGAAGGAGAAACTACAGCTTTATATATTAAGAGAGTTCTAGAGGGAATGGGAGTAAAAGTTACTCGGCTTGCTAGTGGTGTTCCTATGGGAGCTGATATGGAATATGTTGATAGTCTTACTTTAGAACGAGCTTTGAATGATAGAAAAGAAATAGAATAAAAGCTGTATTTTTTCATATTTTTTATCGAGGAGATAATGATATGAAAAAAATAGTTGGAATTGTTAAAAAGATTGTTATTAGTGGGTTCCTTTTATATGGTTATAATTTGATTGCAGTTAATTTTAATATGATTTTACCAATTAATTTTATAACTTTGTTTTCTGTAGCTTTCTTGGGAGCTCCAGCACTAATTGCATTAGTGTTATTTAAGATTTTGATTTTATAATAGGTGATGTTTATGAATGATTTAACTTATGTACAAGAACGATTTGTTAATTATATTGAAAAAATTATGCAATCTAATAAGTTATCTCATTCTTATTTAATAGAATTAGGGGATTTCTCTTTAGAGTTTCCTCTTGTTTTATTGTTTGTTAAAATGATTTTATGTCCAGAGTCTGTTAATAAAGTGAAAGATTTAAATTGTAATCGTTGTAATAGTTGTAGATTGATTGATGAAAATAGTTTTCCTGATTTACAAATTATTGAGGCTGAGGGTAATCAGATAAAAAAGAGTCAACTTTTATCTTTGAAAGATGAGTATCAGAATAAATCTTTGATTGGTCAGAGAAGAGTTTATATCATTAAGAATGCTGAGAAATTGAACCCATCTTCTGCTAATACTATATTGAAGTTTTTGGAGGAGCCAGAAGAGGGTATTATTGCTATATTACTTACTAGTAATCGTTATCAAGTGTTGGATACAATTTTATCTAGATGTCAGGTCCTGTCTTTATTGGATGATTCTGATTTTGGAGATATTGATGATAATGTTATGACTTTTATGAAGTATCTTGCTCATCCTGAAGATTTATTTATTCATTATAAAGAAATTTATGATTCAATATTACCTGATAAAGAGGTTGCTAAAGGAATGTTTTTTGTTATTGAAAAAATCCTTATTAACTATTTATCTACTAAATCTCAAGGAAATGAGAATTCTAACTTGTCTTTTTTAGATAGTGTTGATGCTAATATACTTTTATCTTATATTACTATAATTGAAGAAGAAATTCCTAAATTGATGTATAATATAAATTATAAATTGTGGTTAGATTGTATTTATTCTAGATTTGTGGAGGTGAAATAGATGCAGAAAGTTGTTCAAGTTATGTTTCCTGTTACAAAGGTTTTTGCATATTTTGATTCCAGTGAATTGGATTTAGTTGTTAATGATCTAGTAATTGTTGAAACTGAATCTGGTCTTGATTCAGGTATTATAAAGAAAGCTTCTTATATGGAAAAAGAAGAAAATTTACCTGATTCTGTAAAAAAAGTTGTTAGAAAAGTTTCCGACGATGATAGAAAAATCTTATCTGAAAATGATGAAAAAGCAAAAAAAGCCCTAGAAGTAGCTAGAAAATATAGTAATGATTTAGATTTGAATATGGGATTTGTAGATTGTTATTATACTTTTGATAAGAGTCAGTTGGTTTTTTCTTTTGTTGCGGATAACAGAGTTGATTTTAGAGAGTTAGCTAAAAAGTTAGCTCAGAAATATAAAACTCGTATTGAACTTCGACAAATTGGTGTACGTGATAAAGCTAAGAAAGTAGGAGGATTAGGACCTTGTGGATTGTTTTTATGTTGTCATACGTTTTTGACTGATTTTAATAGTGTGTCTATTAATATGGCTAAGAATCAATTTTTAGCTTTAAATCCTTCTAAAATTAATGGAATTTGTGGTAGACTTTTGTGTTGTCTTGGATATGAAAATGATTTATATACAGAATTAAAAAAAGGATATCCTAAAATGGGAAGTATAGTGGAAACTGAATCTGGTATTGGAAAAGTCTCTTCTATTGATGTTTTTAAGGGGACTTTTCAAGTTGATTTAAAGGAAAAAGGGATTGTTGAGATGAAGAAGGAAGAATATCATGGAAGTGTTGAATGATATTTTAGGTTATCCTAATCGTAAGATTTATCAAAATACAGACTTTTTTTCTTTTTCTTTAGATAGCGTAATGCTTTCTAACTTTGTTACTATTCGTTTACGCGATAAAAAGATTCTTGATCTAGGTACTGGTAATGGGGTGATACCACTAATTTTATCTCTTCGTACGGATAAACCTATTGTTGGAGTTGAAATTCAGAAATCTTTGTCTAATTTAGCTGAAAAGTCTATTAGATACAATAATCTTGAATCTCAAATTTCTATTATAAATTCTGATATGAAAGATTATGTCACGTCTGATACAATTGAAGAATATGATGTTATTACTTGTAATCCTCCATATTTTAAAGTAAATGATAAGAATTTTTTTAATGAACAAGAAGAAAAAATGATTGCTAGACATGAAGTGTGTATATCATTAGAAGATGTTATTCATACTGCTTCTCGATTGTTGAAAAATAACGGTAATTTTGCTATTGTTCATCGAACTGAGCGCTTATTAGAGATTTTTGATTTATTTCGTAAATATCATATTGAACCCAAGAGAATTCAGTTTGTTCATGAGAAGGCCGATAAACCTTCTACTTTAGTTTTGTTAGAAGGAACTAAGCATGGGAAATCTGGTTTAAAAGTAGAACATCCATTTATTATGTATATGAAGAATGGTACTAAAACTAGTGAATATGAAAAGTTTTTGTTGGAGGTTAAGCATGAGACAGAGTAGTTATGATGGAAGTGCTAGTTTATATTTGATTCCTACTCCTATTGGAAATTTGGATGATATTACAGTTAGAGCACTTAAAGTCTTGGAAATGGTAGATTTTATTTTATGCGAAGATACTAGAGAAAGTAGTAAGTTATTAAATCACTTTAACATTAAGAAGCGACTTGTTAGTTGTCATGAATATAATGAAGATAAAATAAAAGAATATATTGTTTCAGAATTAAAAAATGGTAAAAATATAGGGTTAATTACTGATCAGGGATCTCCAATTGTTAGTGATCCAGGATATGTAGTTTCTAAAGCGGTTATAGATAATCATTTCAATGTTATCGCTCTTCCTGGAGCAACTGCTTTTGTTCCTGCGTTAACATCTTCTGGACTTTCTCCTTCTCCATTCTTGTTTTATGGTTTTTTACAGACTAAAGAATCTAAAATAAAAAAAGAACTTATCAGTTTAAGTAAGTTGCCTTATACATTAATCTTTTATGAAGCACCACATCGTATAGAAAAGACATTAATGTATATGTTAGAGGTTTTTGGTAATCGTAATATTAGTATTCACCGAGAAATTTCAAAGTTGCATGAAGAGATTTGTCGTGGTACAATACAGGAGCTTATTCCAATTGTTCCTGAATTAAAGGGAGAATTTGTTGTGGTTGTTGATGGTAATCATGAAGATATAGATTATTCTAGTATGTCTATTTTAGAACATATTAATCTTTATTTAGATGATGGTATGAGTGAAAAAGATGCTATCAAAACTGTTGCAAAGGAAAGAGGCGTTGCGAAATCTATTATTTATAAGGAATATCATGAGAATAAAAAATAAATTATTTCCCGGGAAATAATTTTAATTAGAGGTGATGTTATGAAAATTATAGTTGGTTTAGGAAATCCTGGTAGAGAATACGAAGGTACTAGGCATAATGTTGGTTTTTCTTTTTTGGATTATTATTTAAATTATAAAAATGTTTCTATAACTTGGAAAAATAAGTTTCAAGGTCTTTATTGTGAAATTAATCTAAATGGAGAAAAAGTTATATTTTTGAAACCTCAATCTTATATGAATTTATCTGGTACTGTTGTTTCACAGTTTATTAATTTTTTTAAGATTGATACTTCTGATTTATTAGTTATTTCTGACGATTTAGATTTGAATGTAGGTAATTTTAAATTAAGAGATAAAGGTTCTTGTGGTGGACATAATGGATTACGTAATATTGAGGCATGTATTCATACTCAACAATATAAGCGTTTAAAAATAGGAATTTCTAATGATAAGTCACGTGAAACTAAAGATTATGTTTTGGGTAGATTTTCTAAAGATGAAGAGAAACAATTGCTAGAGTTATTTACGTCTTTAGTTGATGTGATTGATGACTATTTTAAATTAGATTTCTTATCTTTAATGAATCGCTATAATCGTAAAAACAGGTGATTTTATGAATGTTTTTGAACAAATCGGAACTATAGAATTAAAAAAGAACATGGGTATTACTGGTGTTACCGATGAGTTTTTTTGTGTCTTATTATATTCTACTTTGCAAAGAGAAAAGAAAAATATTTTAGTTGTTGTTAATTCTTTATATGAAGCAAATCAATTGTATTCTTCTTTATCTAATTATACAGATAATGTTAGTTTGTTTCCTATGGATGATTTTTTAACTAGTGAAGCTTTAGCTATCAGCCCTGAACTTCGTTATAATCGTTTGGAAACTATTAATAAAGTTTTAGAACAACCTAATATTGTTATTACTAACTTGATGGGATATTTGCGTTTTTTACCAACAAAAAAAAATTATCAACAGGCTTTTTTAAATCTAGAGGTTGGTAATACTATTAATCCACAAGAATTGGTGGAAAAATTAGTTCAATCTGGTTATACTCGAGATACAATTGTTAATAAAACAGGTGAATTTGCAGTACGTGGTTTTATTATTGATGTTTTTCCTGTGGAAAGTGATACTGCAGTTCGTATTGAATTTTTTGATGATGAAATAGAATCTATTCGTTATTTTGATTGTAATACGCAGAAATCTTTATCTAGTATTTCTTCAATTTTGATACGTCCTTGTTCTGAATTTTTAACAACAAAAATAGTAGAAGAAGATTCTTCTAAGCAAAAGTTTTTACCTTTTTATGAGGAAGTTTCTTCAATCTTGGATTATTTGGGAGATTCTATTACTTTTTTCAAGGATTATGAACAGTTAAAAGTTAGTTTTTCGCAAATTATGGAAGAGGTTTTAACTTATCGCAGTACTAAAGATGCAGAGTTTAATGGAAAATATATGTTTGATTTTTTAGATATTCATCCAACTTTTCCTATTTATTATATGAATATTGATCATTATCTTTCTAATAATATATTAGATTTAAGTGTTCATACAATTAATAACTTTAATGAAAATGCCGATTCTATTAATCAGTTTATTCGTCAGTCTATTAATGATGGAAAGACTGTTGTATTATGTTTAAAAAAATATCAAATTTTTAGTGTTATGAAATTTCTTAATATGAAAGTAGTAGAGACTGATTTTGATCATATTATCCCGAATGAAGTGAATTTAGTTTCTACTCCTTTGAAAGCAGGTTTTGTTTATCAAAACTATGTATTTTTGACTGCCAACGAATTGTTTTTAGTAAAAGAAAAACAAAAGAAATATCGTACTAAATTTAAATATTCTTCTAGTATCTCGGATATTAATAAATTATCTGTTGGTGATTATGTTGTTCATAATATTCATGGTATTGGTGTTTATAATGGGATTAAGACTCTTAGTTTATCAGGTGTTCAAAAAGACTATGTAGAAGTTTTGTATCAGGGAGAAGATAAATTATATATACCAGTTGAGAAGATAGATTTACTTAACAAATATACTGGTAAAGAGGGATATGCTCCTAAAGTAAATAAACTTGGTGGTAGTGAATGGGAGAAGACGAAAAATAGAGTTAAAAAGAAAGTTCAGGATATGGCGGATGATTTATTACAACTATATGCTGAGCGTGAAGCACGACAAGGATTTGCTTTTTCTCCTGATTGTGATATGTTGTTAGATTTTGAAGCAGAATTTCCTTATGAACTTACTCCAGATCAAAAAAGAGCTATTGCACAGATTAAAGAAGATATGGAGAAACCTACACCAATGGATCGTTTATTATGTGGTGATGTTGGTTTTGGAAAAACTGAAGTTGCTTTTGTAGCAGCTTTTAAGGCTATTTTAGATTCTAAACAGGTACTTTTCTTATGTCCTACTACTATTCTTTCAAATCAGCATTACGAAAATGCTATGGAACGTTTTAAAGACTTTCCTGTATCTATTGGTCTTTTAAATAGATTTACTTCTCCTAAAGAGGTTAAAAGGATTATTGAAGGAATTTCTAATGGTACTATTGATTTAGTTTTTGGTACCCATCGTTTATTGAGTGATGATATCAAACCTAAAAATTTAGGACTTTTGGTTATTGATGAAGAGCAACGTTTCGGAGTTACTCATAAAGAGAAAATCAAGCGATATAAAACCAATGTTGATGTTTTAACATTAACTGCTACACCAATTCCTAGAACATTGCAAATGTCATTAGTAGGTATTCGTAGTTTATCATTAATTGAGACTCCTCCTGTTAATCGTTATCCTGTTCAGACTTATGTAATTGAAGAGAATAATCAAATTTTGAAGGATGCTATTTATAAAGAGTTATCTCGCGATGGTCAAGTATTTATTTTGTATAATAAAGTTGAGTCTATAGAAGAAGAAATGTATCGTATTCAAAATTTAGTTCCAGATGCCAGAATTATAACTGCTCATGGACAAATGAATAAAAATGCTTTGGAAAATAGAATTTTAGATTTTATTAATCATGAATATGATATTTTAGTTTGTACAACGATTATTGAGACTGGTATTGATATTCCTAATGTTAATACTTTAATTATTATGGATGCTGATAGATTTGGACTTAGTCAACTTTATCAAATACGTGGTCGTGTTGGTCGTAGTGATAAGTTTGCGTATGCTTATTTAATGTATCATCCTGCTAAAGTATTAACAGAATCTGCTGTTAAAAGACTTAATGTAATTAAAGAATTCACTGCTCTTGGTAGTGGTTTTAGTATTGCTACTCGGGATTTGTCTATCCGTGGTGCTGGTGATATTTTAGGTAGTGAACAAGCTGGATTTATTGATTCTGTTGGAATTGATTTGTATTTAAGACTTTTAAATGAAGAAGTAGCTCGTAAGAAGAATATAGAATTACCACTAGAGGAAGAAGAAATTGATAGTAAACCGCTACTAAATGTTAGTACGCATATTGATGATCATTATGTTTCTGAAGATGACTTAAAGATTGAAATTCATCGCAAAATCAATGAAATTGATTCTGCAGAAAAATTGGAAGATGTTAAAGCTGAGTTAGAAGATAGATTTGGAAGAGTAAATGATGATATGCTTATTTATATGTATGAAGAGTGGTTTGAAAAGTTGGCTAAACGAGTGGGTGTTAAACGTGTATCTCAAACTAAGAATTCTATTGAACTTGTATTTCCAGAGGAAGTTGTCTCTAAATTTAGAGTTGATGAGTTGTTTATGGATTCTTATGAGATTAGTCCCTCTTTTAGATTTTTAAGTAGGGGTTCTAATTTGGTGATTATTTTAGATATTATAAAATTAGAAAAACATCCGATTTATTATTTAGTTTCTTTACTTGATTTAATTTATGGCAAATTTTTGTCATAATCTTGACTAGATGAAGTTGCATTTGTTACACTTACAATACTAGGATGTGGTAGTATGAATCAGGAGACAATTGAGGATTTTAGACAAAAACACTTTGAAAATTATAAAAATGCAGTATTAGAAACCTTGAAAAATAATACTATCTCTTTGTTTGATGATGATATTTTATCTTTATTAAAAAAACCTCCGCTTGATTCTATGGATGTTATTAAATGTAAGTTTTTAGAGTTAGCTAAACGACATAAGACAATTATTAAAGCGGATGTGTTAGATAAAATTTTAGAGGATTATCGAAAAAAAGTTATTACTTATATTTCTGATTGGAAAAAAATAAGGATAACTGAACTCCAAAAAATTATTATTTCTTTTTCTCCAAAAAAGGAAACTGATGTTATTAAATTTAATAAAAAAGATTTTATTCCTTTAAATCGTAAATTGAAAAAAACAATAAAAGCAGATATTAGTACTATAATTGAGAAAAAAATTGTCAAAAATGTAAATCAATTATTTACAAAAAACATTGATGAAAAAACTGCTGATACACTTTCAAATGAGATGATAAAATTTGTTCGTTCTACTTATATCAAGCAGCTTTTAGAAAGTATAGATTTTAAAGTAATTGTTAAGGATACGACCTTAATTAATGGTGTGAGAGAACAAGGAGAAAGATTTTTATTTACTAAGTTGAATTCTTATTTATTAAATGGAAATGAGTAAATATATTAAAGAAGACAAAAAATGTTCTTCTTTTTTTTGTATGTTTTTTGATATGGAAATATTTACCAAGGGAAATTTTGGGAATATTGATTATAATAAATTATGAAAAGCGGTATAAATTTAGAAAAAATTGAAACAATAGTAGTATGGGAAAGTGAGGAATAATTATATGAAATCAACAGGTGTAGTTAGAAGAGTGGATGATTTAGGAAGAATTGTTATTCCAAAAGAAATTCGCCGTACTCTTAGAATCAGGGATGGTGAGTCTTTAGAAATCTTTGTAGATAGAGAAATGATTGCTTTAAAAAAGTTTTCTAAGATGACGGATATGGATGAGATTTCTAAACAATTGGTTGATATTGTAAATTCAGTTACAGGACAGAGTGTATTTATTACAGATCGTGATAATTTTATTGCAGCTAGTGGAAATCTAAAAAAGAAGTATTTGAATAAATCTATTTCTAAAGCTTTAGAATTTATTATGAAAGAACGTAGTATAGTAGTGGAGAGAGAATTACATAATATTGAACTTCTTGATTCTGATATAGAACAGTATGCTTATGTTATTTCTCCAGTTATTATGAATGGTGATGCGATTGGTTTAGTTTTAATTATTTCTGAACAAAGTGTTGGTCAGGTCGAAGAGAAGATGGCTGATGTTGTCTCTAAATTTTTAGGAAAACATATTGAAGAATAGTTTTTTTTATGTTATACTCTAGCCATATTGATTGTGATGAGGAAGAGTCTTATAAAAAAATGTTTAGCTTAGAGATTCCGGTTGGTGAAAAAGGAAATAAACTTTTTATAAGATATGGCTTCTGAACTATTACATCGATATGTAGGTGTAATCGTAGATAGGCGTTAACTATTTGAGTGTATAATATTTACTATTATAAAATAAGGTGGTACCGCGAAACTTCGTCCTTATGTTTATAATAGTTTTTTTATTAGGAGGGAGAATTATGAAAGAAAAATTTTATTTAACAACTGCTATTGCTTATACATCTGGTAAGCCACACATAGGTAATACTTATGAAATTGTATTGGCAGATGCAATAGCGAGATATAAGAGATTTAAGGGATATGATGTTTATTTTCAAACTGGTACCGATGAACACGGACAAAAAATTGAAGAGAAAGCAAAGATTGCTGGTGTAAGTCCACAGGAATTTGTTGATGAACAAGCAGCAGAAGTAAAACGTATTTGGGATTTGATGGATGCTAGTTACGATAAATTTGTTAGAACGACTGATCCTCATCATAAGAAAATAGTTCAGCATATTTTTAAAAAGATGTATGATCAAGGTGATATTTATAAAGGTGAATATACTGGACTTTACTGTACTCCTTGCGAGTCTTTTTGGACTGAGTCTCAACTTGTTGATGGAAAATGCCCTGATTGTGGTAGAGAAGTTAAAGAGGCAAAAGAAGAAGCATATTTCTTTAAATTAAGTAAATATCAAAAACAGTTGGAAGAATATATTGAAAGTCATCCTGATTTTATCCAGCCAGAAGCAAGAAAGAATGAGATGTTAAATAACTTTATTAAACCAGGGTTACAAGATTTATGTGTTTCTCGTACTTCATTTAAGTGGGGAATTCCTGTGGATTTTGATTCTAACCATGTTGTTTATGTATGGCTTGATGCTTTGACTAATTATATTACTAATATAGGTTATGATGTAGATGAAGTAACTGGTGAGTTTAAAAAGTTATGGCCTGCAGATTTACAAGTTATAGGAAAAGATATCGTACGTTTCCATTCTATTTATTGGCCTTGTTTCTTATGGTCTTTAGATCTTCCACTTCCAAAGAAGATATTTGGTCATCCTTGGTTACTTATGAATAATGATAAGATGAGTAAGTCTAAAGGTAATGTTATTTATGCAGATGAATTAGTAGAAGCTTTTGGAGTAGATGCAGTACGTTATTATTTACTACATGAAATTCCTTTTGCTAGTGATGGTAATATTACTTATGATTTATTAATTGATCATATTAATGGAGAATTAGCTAATGTATTGGGTAATTTAGTACAAAGATCTATTTCCATGGGCAATAAGTATTTTGATGGAGTTGTTCGTGGTACTGATGCTGTAGAAGATATTGATTTAGAATTAGAAAGTAAATTGAAAAATTTAGAAAACATAGTGGAAGAGAAGATGGATGCTTTACAAATAAGTGATGCTATTACGGAGATATTTAATGTATTACGATTTACTAATAAATATATAGATGAAACAACACCATGGGTTCTTGCTAAAGATGATAGTAAAAAGGATCGTTTACAAAATGTTATCTATCATTTATTAGAATCTATTCGCGTTTGTTCACTTTATTTAGAACCATTTATGCCAAGCACTAGTAAAGAAATTAGAAAGCAATTAAATACTTCTGATACAAATATTGTTTATAACAGTTCTAATGAGTATCATTTAGAAACTCCTTCTGTATTATTCCAAAGAATTGATAGAGATAAGTTCTTTGCTGAAAATGTAAAATAGTTTGTCAATTATAAAAAGAAAGATGTAAAATTATGTCTTTCTTTTTTTGTGTGTGTTATAGTTAAAGAGTAGTTGCTGTAAGAAAGGATAAGATTATGTCAAAAAATATTGTGCAGTTTTTTACAGTAGATTTAGTTTTCTTTTTAGGAATATTTTTCTTACTTATTTATATAAGTGTTACGAAAAATATTTTAGATGTTTGTTATTTGTTTTTTTTAATAACCTATCGTTTTGTAGCTAAATATTGTGAGTGGAAAAAATATCATTAATATGATATTTTTATTTTGGAGGTATTTTATGTTTGTAGATACACATTGTCATTTGTCTAATGAAGATTATAAGAATATAGAAGAAGTTTTAAAAGAAAATAGACAGGCTGGAGTAAGTTCAATTATTATATCTGGATGTACGAAAGAAAGTATTAGTGAATCATTAGAATATGCAAAAAAATATTCTGATGTTTTTGTAACTATTGGTTATCATCCATCCGAAGCAGATATTATTATTGATTCAGATTTATCTTTCTTGGAGGAACAGTTATGTTTAGATAAAGTAGTTGGATTGGGAGAAATCGGTTTAGATTATCATTATGGTAAAGAAAATAGGGAGAAACAAATATCTTTGTTTGAAAAACAATTAGCTATTGCTGAGAAACATCATTTGCCTGTTGTTATTCATAGTCGTGATGCTACTTTTGATACTATAGATTGTTTGAAAAAATATTCTGTAAGCGGAGTTATTCATTGTTTTAGCGGAAGTCTAGAAACTGCAAAAGAATATATGAAAATGGGATTTTTTTTGGGAATTGGCGGAGTTATTACTTTTAAGAATAGCAATTTAGCAGATACTGTTACTAAAATTCCTTTAGATAGTATTGTTTTAGAAACGGATAGTCCTTATTTAACACCGGTTCCATATCGTGGAGAGAAAAATAGTTCTAAGTATATACCATTCATTGCAGAAAAAATAGCTAATTGTAAGAATGTTTCTCTTAAACAAGTGGCGGAAATTACTACATCTAATGCTAAGTATATTTTTCATTTAGATTAGGTTGAAAAAAAAGATAAAATAGTGTATTCTTAATACTATAAGATAGGGGTTGCTATATGAAAGTATTTAATAAATTACAGCAGCATCAGACATTATTTATTTTGATTATTTTGATTTTGATAGCTATTTTTTCATTTATACTTTGCCTATTTCTTTATTCTTATGGTAATACTGAGAATACAAAAAATGCTACTTTGATTTTTTCTTATTCAGAAAATTCTAACGGTTTAGAAGTTGATAATTCTATGCCTATCACTGATGCTATAGGGAAACAACTTACATTTTCTCCTGATCAAACAAAATATGGGTATAGTGAATTTAGTATTTCTTCTACTATGGAAGGTATAGAATCTGTTAATTATGAAATTTATGCTATACCTGTTGGTGTGGCTTTAGAGCTTCCTACAGATTATGTTAAAGTTTACTTGACGGATGGTAAAGATGATTCTCCTATGGAGGATTATCGTTCGTCTATTCCTACTTATAGTGATTTAAAAGTAGCCAAGGCTGATCCTGCTGGAAAGAAACTTTATTCAGGTGTATTGGAGAAAGAAGAAACAAAAAAATTTAGATTACGTATTTGGTTGAGGGATACTTATCCAATTACAATGGAAAAACGTAGTTTTAAAATTTTACTTTATGCTAAGGTAATAGATTAGGAGGATATATGGAAAATAATTATAGGACAAGAAATGTAGTATTTATTGTTTTGGGGATTAGTCTAATTTTAATTTTAGTTGTTGTGTTTGCTTTTATGATGTTTTTTAGAGAACAAAAACAGAACGTGAATGAGGTAGTAAAAAATAGTGTTGTTACTATGAATTATAAAACTTCTACTAATGAATTTTCTCTTACCAATTTGACTCCTATGTCTAATGAAAGTGGCAAGGATTTAAGAGATGAGGGGAGTTATTTTGATTTTTCGGTTTCTTCTAAGATGGATGAAGATGCTTCTGTTCAATATGAAATTGCTTTGATAAAAGATGATAGTTCTACTATTCCCGATAATGATATCGTTGTTTATTTAGAAAAACAGAGTAGTGGTACTTATGCCAAAGTAGAGGATCCTACTGTTTTTACTCCCATTAAGAAAAAAACAACTTTAGGTAGTCCCGCTAAATCTATGGTGTTGGATAAGGTAAATCTTTCTTCAGAAAAAGAAGTTAACTATAGATTAAGATTATGGGTAAGAGAGGGTGCTGTTGTAGATCCTAGTGCTACCTATTCTGTTAAAATCAAAGTGTTTGGACAAGCAAAATAGACTTCTTTGAAGTCTTTTATTTTGATTTTTAATTTTTATATGATATGATTAAATTATTATAGTAGACGGAGGTTTTCATATGATTCAGTCAGAGTCTAAACAAATTTTATTATCTATTATTGGCATTGCTGTTTTAATTATTGCTTTTGTCGGTGTTTCTTATGCAGCGTTCACTACTGTTTTTAAAGATTCATATACCAATGGTATTTCTACAGGAACTATCTCTTTAGGTTTAGAAAATAATCGTGGATCTTTGTCTATGGAAAATGTTATGCCTATTTCTGATGATGCGGGTAAGTTATTGGAGGGTAATGGCAATGTTTATGATTTTACCGTGCAAAGTAATCTATCTGCACATACTACTCTTAATTACGAAATTTCTGTGGAAAAAATTTCTTCTAATCAAGCAATGTTGGATAATTCTTCTGTAAGATTTTATTTACAACGTCTAGGTGATAACGGATATGAGGATACTACTATTACTCAAATTCCCCAACCATTTATACCATTAGAAGAGGTGAGTTTCCTTGGAAGTAAAAAAGGTAGCATGGTATTATATTCAGGTACTTTGGCGAATACATCAGGAACTAGTAAAGAGCTTAGAGAGAATTTTCGTTTACGTATGTGGGTATCTAAAGATACTATTATTGATTCCGTTAGTCGGAATTTTGATATTAAACTAAATGTTACAGCAAAAGCGATTTAGAGGATGTAAACTCCTCTTTTTTTTTACCTTATAACTGGTTTTTTTGATTTTTGCGTGTTATTATGTTTATGATGATAGATAGGAGGGCTATTATGAAACAATACTTTGATACAAATCATGATGATGTTGTTTCTATCAAAGAAATCATACAGTTCTTCTTTCATTTTATAACTAAGGTTATTTTGTATGTTATCTTTCTTTTATTAGCTCTTGTTTTTTTATTTTTTATTTTTTATTTTATTGATTTATTATATAATCTTCGTTCTGGGGAAGATAAACCGCCACTTTTTGATGCTTATGTTATTGTGAGTCCTAGTATGGTTCCAACAATTAATGTACAAGATGCGATTATTGTAGCCAGAACTTCTCCTGAAGATTTAAAGCAGGGAGATATCATTAGTTATTTAGCAACGGATTCTTATTATGCTGGTAAAATTATTACTCATAGAATTATCGGTATTAAAAAAGGGGCGGATGGTTCTTTACTTTATCGTACTAAAGGAGATAATAATAATGTCGCTGATGGAGTTTTAGTTAATGAAGATAACGTTTATGGAAAAGTCTTGTTTAGAATTCCGATGCTTGGCTATATTAGGCAGTTTTTGTCTACGTATTTTGGCTGGATTCTTTGTATAGCACTTCCGCTTTTATATTTAATTATGGTGGAAGTAATTAAAGTACGTACACTTATGAAACAAAAGAAATTGAACGAGGCAAAAAAACAGTCTGTTTTGGAGAAAGACATTGAAGTGATTTAATTTATTGTCTTTCTTTTTTTATTATGTTATATTTTTGGTGGTGATAAGTATGGAACATTACAATGTAGATTTTAAAAAAAGGTACGGTCAGAATTTTTTGAAACGGAAAGCTGTAGTAGAACGAATTGCAGATGTTTGTTCTCTGACAGATAAAGATTTAGTAATAGAAGTTGGTCCAGGTGGAGCAATTTTAACGCAAGAATTGGCAAAAAGAGCAGGACATGTGTTGGCTTATGAGATTGATACGGACTTACAGGGAGAACTACATAGGAAGTTAGAAAATTTTTCTAATGTAGAAGTGTTATTTCAGGATTTTTTAACTAGTTCCTTAGAACAGGATATTTCACGTTTTTCTTATCAAAGTTTGTATTTCATTAGTAATGTTCCTTATTATATAACAACGCCAATCATTATGAAGATTATTGATAGTCATTTGAATTTTCAAAAGATTTGTATGATGGTTCAAAAAGAAGTTGGTAATCGATTCTCTGCTCTTCCGGGAACTAGAGATTATGGTTCTATTACTGTTTTTTTATCTTATTTTTATATCATAAAAAAAGAATTTTTAGTTTCTAGAAAAGAGTTTATTCCAGAACCTAATGTTGATAGTGTAGTAGTATCTTTCACGAGAAAAGATAATTTGTTACCTTTGAAGGATCAAGATTTATTTTTTAGATTGGTAAAAGATAGTTTTCAATTTAAAAGAAAAAATTTGCGTAATAATTTAAAAAAATATGATTTAGATTCTATTTCTTTAATTTTGGAAAAATACGGTTACGATTTGACTGCTCGTGCTGAGCAATTATCTGTTGAAATATTTGTAGATATTGCTAATGGCTTATCTGTTTAGAATATTTCTTTTTTTTTTGCATACAATTTATTGGAGATGATTGTATGAAATTTAATGAAGGTGATTATGTTACACGTATTTCTCATAATCATGATATCGTTTTTAAGATAGTCTCTATTGACGGGAATATAGCCTTTTTAAAGGGTGTTGACTTGAGACTTTATGCTGATAGTTCTTTATCTGATTTGGTTAAAACTACGGTGTCTTTTGATTCTGACCAGCAGATTCTTGAAAAAAATTTACGTTCTTTGCAAATGGATCGAAGTCAATATTTTTATTTGCCTGGTAAAATTTTACATATAGATGGTGATAGTGACTATCTTAAAAGATGTATGAATTTTTATAAAGAAATGAATGTTAAAGCTAATGGACTTACTGTTTCTGAAATGGAAATTCCACATAAGATTTATGGCTTGTTAGAAGAATTTCAGCCAGATATTGTTGTTATTACTGGACATGATGCGTATTTAAAGAAAAATCGTGGAGACTATCAAAATTCGTTCAATTTTATAGAAGCTGTGAAAGAGGCTAGAAAATATGAAAAGAGTCAAGATAAATTAATTATTATTGCGGGTGCTTGTCAATCTAATTATGAAGAACTGATTAAAGCTGGTGCAAATTTTGCTTCTAGTCCAAAAAGAATTAATATTCATGCTTTGGATCCGGCAATTTTGGCTTCTTCTTTGGCCTTATCTGATAAGAATAAAAGTATTGATTTACTTAATATTTTAGAAAAAACAAAATATGGCAAAGATGGTATAGGGGGAATTATTACAAATGGAACTATGTATGTGGGGTATCCTAGATGATGATAGATAATATAAAGAAAGTGGTAAAGCAGAATCAAGGTGTTAAGTGCTCATTTCGATTTCATGGAGCAAGAAATCAGGTGGACGAGTTTTATGGTGTAATTGTTGATTTATATCCAGCAATTTTTACTATAGAGACTGAAAATAATAAAATAAAAACATTTAGTTATAGTGATATTTTGACTCAAAATTTAGAAATTTTACCATAAACTCTTTCTAAAGTATAAAAAATATTGCATTTTTCTTATAATTATTATAGAATTAAAATGTAAAGTGTAATACTTTAAGAGGGAGGAATATTACATGAAAATTACATCTGTAAATGTACGCAAAATCAATAAGGAAGGATCTCGCATGAAGGGTATTGCTTCAGTATTGTTAGATGATAGTTTTGCAGTACATGATATTCGAATTATTGATGGAGACAACGGACTATTCATAGCTATGCCTAGCCGAAAGACAGCTACTGGTGGTTACCGTGATGTTGCTCATCCAATTAATCCAGAAGTTAGAGCAATGTTTGAAGAAGCAATTTTAGATGCTTATGAAAAAGCTGAAGAACCTACTGAAAATGAAGACTAGTTAGTCTTCTTTTTTTTTGCATAAAATTCTCTGTTTTGCATATTATTTATCAGGAGGACTTTATGGATAAACAAGATACTATTAATAATTATAATCATGGGATTAGTTTGTTAGAAAGAAAAAATCTAGTTATTACAGGTGTGAAAAAAATAGAGAATTTTGATAGTGAACAATTTTTATTAGATACTATTATGGGCTTTTTAATGATTAAAGGAGAGGGACTAGAGTTAATTAAATTAGATACTATGCAAGGTAATGTATCAATTAAAGGACTTATTCATAGTATGACTTATATTGAAGATGTGAAAAAAGATAAAGAGAATAGTATATTTAATCGTTTATTTAAATAATGAATTTAAAAATACAAATTTATTCTTTACTTTTTTCTTTTTTTTACGGTATCTTTTTTTCTTTTTTATTTAATCTTCATTATCAGTTTCTTTTTTATAAAAAAATAGTAGTTCAAATTTTAATTACTTTGTTATTTTTATTAGATATGGCATTATTGTATTTTTTAATCCTTCAGAAAATTAATCATGGAATTATTCATGTCTACTTTTATTGTCTATTATTTTTAGGATTTTATATTAGCTTTCCATTCTTTAAAAAAATCCGTAAAAAATAGTGTCAAATTTCTCTTTTTTTTTTGGTATTCTTGCTCTATACTTTAAACTGGTCTATAATTTATGGTGAAAGAGTAGGTGATCATTATGGCAAAGTCGAAAGCAAAGACTAAAAGGCGTAGAAGAATGCTCTTTTTAGGTCTGTCTTCTGTTATTGTCATAGGATTTACTACTTTTACTATTGGTAAGTACTGGTTAGAAATTTATGATAAATACCAAGAAAAAAAAGATTTGGAAGAAGAATTAATTTCTTTAAAAAATAAGGAAAAAAAATTGAAGGTAGATGCAAATAAGTTGCAAGATCCGGATTATATAGCTAGATATGCTAGAGAAAAATATCTTTATTCTAAAGATGGAGAGTTTATTTTGAAAATTCCTGAAGAGTAAAGGGGTTTTCTTTTTTTCTGAGGTTACTATAGGAGGTATGTTATGTTGTCAATAGAAGATAATTTTACTTTTCATAAACAAGATATTATTGTTATAGGTTGCTCTGCAGGACCTGATTCTATGGCTTTAGTAGATATGTTATTAAAAATTCGAGAGAAATACTCATTAAGTTTAATCGTAGCTCATGTTAATCATAATTTGCGTGCACAAAGTGTGCAGGAGGAAGAATATTTAAGAAATTATTGTGAAAAGAATCAGATTATGTTTGAATGTATGATGATTACAGAATATGGTGATGATAATTTTCATAATGAAGCTAGAAATATTCGTTATGACTTTTTTGAAAAAGTGGTATATAAATATCATGCTAATTATTTAATGACTGCTCATCATGGTGATGATTTAGTAGAAACTGTTTTGATGCGTATTACTCGTGGCTCTAATTTAAACGGGTATAGTGGATTTAAGAAAGTAGTAGCGAAAGGTGATTATAAAATTGTTCGTCCATTGCTTGGATATACGAAACAAGAACTAGAGGACTACGATAAGTGTAATCATGTTATGTATTATGTTGATGATTCTAATGCCAAAGATAAATATACTAGAAATCGTTATCGTAAATATGTTTTGCCTTTTTTAAAAGAAGAAGATCCTAATATTCATTTGAAATATTTAAAATTTAGTACTGTTTTAAATGAAGCTAATCAGTTTATTGAACATGAAAGAGATAAAGCATTAAAAAAAGTTATTCATCATAATTTTTTAAAGATAGACCTATTTAAAGAATTGGATGCTTTTATTCAAAAGGAAGTTTTATATTATATGATGAATGATTTTTATCAGGATGATTTAATATTAATTAATGATAAACATATTGAACTTTTATTAAATTTAATATATAGTAATAGAGCGAATGCCTTTGTTAATTTGCCTAACGAAGTCATTGCGATAAAAACCTATCAAGAATTAGAGTTAAAGAAGATTACAACCGAAATTACAACTTATGAAGTTGAACTATCTAAATATGTTCTTCTTCCTAACCATCATGTGATTGAACAGGTTGATGATGTTCTTGGTAATGGAAATGATACTTGCCGTTTACTTAGTTCAGAAATTAGTTTGCCACTTACAGTTAGAACACGTAGATTTGGTGATCGTATGTCTATAAAAGGAAATGGTACCAAGAAAATTAAAGATATTTTTATTGATAAGAAGGTTAAATTAAGTGACCGAGATACTTGGCCAGTTGTTGTTGATGCTAAAGGTGTTGTTGTTTGGCTTCCAGGTTTAAAAAAGTCTAAATATGATAAGAAAAAAACAGAAAAATATGATATAATACTGAGATATAGTTAAGGAGGAAATGTCGTGAATAAAACAATAGATAAAAAAACAATTAAAAAAGGATTGTTACCTTATTTATTTTTAGCATTAATTATGCTTGGTGTTTTTTACGTTGTTAATGTAATGAACAATGATGTGAATGTATTAACGTATAATGAGTTCATGTCGGAATTAAATAAAGGAAACATTGAAGAAGTACAAATTACTGCTCGTGGTAGTGCTTATACTTATGAAGTACGAGGTAGTTTAAAAGACTATGACAGTAATGAAACTTTCTTTGCTCGTTTACCACTTAGTGACGAAGTTATGAAAAAAATTGTAAATGCTAGTGAAGAGAGAAATTTCAAATTAGAGGCAGAAGCTGATCCTGATTCTTCTTCTTTCTGGCTATTAGTAATCAATGTTTTGCCTTTTGTGTTATTAATTGGTTTTGCTTTCTTCTTCTTTAGTCGCCAGATGGCTGGTAATAAAAGTTCTATGGATTTTGGAAAGAGTAAGGCTAGATTAAATAGTGATGCTAATAAAGTGACATTTAAAGATGTTGCTGGGTTAAAAGAAGAAAAAGAAGAGGTAAAAGAGTTAATTGATTTCTTAAAAAATCCTAAGAAGTTCCAAAAACTTGGAGCAAGAATTCCTAAAGGAGTATTATTATTTGGTCCTCCAGGAACTGGTAAAACATTGCTTGCAAAGGCTGTTGCAGGAGAAGCTAATGTTCCATTTTACTTTATTAGTGGTTCTGACTTTGTAGAATTGTTTGTTGGTGTAGGAGCTAGTCGTGTTCGTGATATGTTCCAGCAAGCAAAAAGAAATGCTCCATGTTTAATATTTATTGATGAGATTGATGCTGTAGGTCGTCAACGTGGTACTGGTTTAGGTGGAGGACACGATGAACGTGAACAAACACTTAACCAATTACTTACTGAAATGGATGGATTTGGTGCAAATGAGGGAATTATTATTATAGCAGCTACTAACCGTCCTGATGTATTGGATCCCGCATTACTTCGTCCTGGACGTTTTGATAGACAAGTTACAGTTAATTTGCCTGATGTAAAAGGTCGTGAAGAAATTTTAGCTGTTCATGCTAAAAATAAGATTTTAGCTGATGGTATTACATTAAGTAATTTAGCTAAACGTACTCCTGGTTTTAGTGGCGCTGATCTTGAAAATTTACTTAATGAAGCTGCACTTTTAGCAGTTCGTCGTAATAAAGATAAAATTACTATGAGTGAAATTGATGAAGCTACTGATCGTGTCCTTATGGGGCCTGCTAAAACATCACATAAGTATAGTGAAAATGATCGTAAGCTTGTCGCTTACCATGAAGCAGGACATGCTGTTATAGGATTAAAGCTTGCTCATGCAAATGATGTTCAAAAAGTTACTATTATTCCAAGAGGCTCTGCTGGTGGATATAATATGATGGTTCCAAGCGAGGAAAAGTTATGTTCTACGAAAACAGATTTGCTTGAGGAAATTACTGGACTTTTAGGTGGTCGTTCCGCTGAAGAAATTATTTTCGGAGAAATTACTACTGGAGCTCATAATGACTTTGAGAAAGCAACAAAGATTGCTCGTGCTATGGTTACAGAATATGGTATGAGTGATTTGGGACCACTTCAATTTGAACAACAAGAAGGTAGTGTATTCTTAGGAAGAGATTATAATAAAGCACAACATTTTTCTAATGAAGTAGCAAATGAGATTGATATGGAAATGAGAAAGATTATTAATAATTGTCATAAAAAGGCTAAAGAAATTATTAATAAGAATAAAGATTTACTTGAACTTATTGCTAATGCATTATTAGAATATGAGACTTTGACTAAAGAGCAAATTGATTACTTAGTTAAAAACGGTCGTATGCCTGAAGAAACTGAGGATACTAGTTATGAAAAGATGTCTGTTACTAAGTTGAAAGAAATAGCTAAAGAAAAAGGTGTTAAGGGCTATTCAAAAATGAGTAAAGCAGAATTATTAAAAGAATTAGATGAAGCAAATAAATAATTTGCTTCTTTTTTTATGTTATAATTTTTATAAGGAGTGTAGTAAAATGAAGAAAATTGAAATAAATGAAACTAAAGAAATTAAGAAAATAAAAAAAGAGGCTGGTGAATTCAAAAAATTTATTTCTAGAGGAAATGTAGTAGATATGGCTGTTGGTGTTATTATTGGAGGAGCTTTTGGTAAAATTGTTACCAGCTTGGTTCAAGATATTTTAATGCCTGTGATAGGTGTTGTTTTAGGAGGTCTTAACTTTAGTGATTTGTCTATTCAAGTAGGTAGTGCTAGTGTTCGATATGGTGCTTTTCTTCAGTCTATTGTTGATTTTTTGATTATTTCACTTTCTATTTTTGTGATGATTAAAATATTGAATAAGTTTAAGAAGAAGGAAGAAAAGAAAGAAGAAATAAAGAAGGCTGATGAAGTAGTATTATTAGAAGAAATTAGAGATTTATTAAAAAACAAAGTAAAAGAGAGTAAATAGCTTTCTTTTTTTTCTTTCTTATGGTATATTAAGCCTTGCAAAAAGGAGTTGGAAATATGGAATGGAAGATTGGTAATATTACTATAAAAAATCAAGTTGTTCTTGCTCCTATGGCAGGAATTTGTAATTCTGCTTTTCGTCGTATTTGTAAAGAGATGGGCTGTGGTCTTATTTATGCGGAAATGGTTAGTGATAAGGCCATTACTTTTCAAAATCAAAAAACTTTAGATATGTTATATATGACAGACGAGGAACGTCCTTTAGTACAACAGATTTTTGGTAGTGATAAGGAATCCTTTGTGGAAGCTGCTAAATATATTTATGAGACAATGCGACCTGATATTATTGATATTAATATGGGGTGTCCCGTTCCTAAGGTGGCAGTTAGGGCTCAGGCTGGTAGTGCTCTTTTGAAAGACCCAGATAAGATTTATGAGATTGTTGCGGCTGTTGTTAAATCAGTACCTATTCCGGTTACCGTTAAAATTCGTAGTGGATGGGATCAAAATCATATTAATGCTATTCAAGTTGCTAAAGTTATAGAATCTGCAGGGGCTTCTGCAATTTGTGTTCATCCTCGTACTCGGAGTCAAGGATATAGTGGTAAAGCCGATTGGTCTATTATAAAAGCTGTTAAAGCAGTAGTTTCTATTCCAGTTATTGGAAATGGAGATATAAAAACACCAGAAGATGCTAAAAGGATGTTAGATGAAACTGGATGTGATGCTGTGATGATTGGTCGGGGGGTTTTAGGAAATCCTTGGCTTATTAAAAATACTATTTCTTATTTAGAAACTAATTTTTATGATTCTGATATTTCTATAGATGATAAAATAGCTATGATTTTGCATCATTTAGATTATTTGACTCATCTTAAAAGTGAGCATATTGCTACTTTGGAAATTAGAAACCATATTGGATGGTATTTAAAAGGAGTTCCTGGTGGTACGATAGTTAAAAATAAAATCTATCAAACAACTAAAATTCGTGATATAATTTCTATATTAAATGTATTTAAGGAGGAATTAGATGGCAAAAAGTAAAAAAGTAGAAGAAGCATCAATCGTTGAAGAAGAAAATAAAAATACCAAGTCAAAGAAAAGAACAACTATTGAGAAAGTGGTAAAAGAAAAGCAACTCGAAAAAGCTTTGTTTATTCAAAGATTTGCTGCATTTATATTAGACGTTTTTATTGTATCTATGGTTGCGTCTATGATTGCATATCCTTTTTTAGATATGAATTCTATTGATAAATTGAGTGAATCTAGTACACAGATAGTAGAAGATTATATGAAACAAGAAATCAGTATTGAAGAATACACTAATGAAAGTATTAGTGTTAGTTATGAAATGGCAAGAAAACAAGGTATCCTTTCTTTAATCACTATATTTTTGAATATTTTATATTTTGTGGTTTTTCAAATTAAAAATGATGGTCAAACTATTGGTAAAAAGTTACTAAAAATAAAAGTTAGCAGTAATGATGGAAATCAACTTACTATGAATCAGATGATTTTTAGATCTTTAATTATCAATTCCATTTTAATTGATATGGTAAATTTCTGTGTTTTATTATTTACTAATCAAATGGCTTATTTTTATGGTGTTGGTATTTTGAGTATGATTCAATTTACAATTATTGCAGCTAGTGGATTTATGGTTATGTTTAGTGAGAAAAGACAAGGTATTCATGATTTAATTGCTCATACTGATGTAGTTAAATGTGACTTAGTAAAGGAGATGGAAACATGCGAGAATTAAGTGAACAAGAGGTAGTAAGAAGAGAAAAGCTTAAAAATATTGAACATCCTTATCCAGAAAGATTTGAAGTTAATTATGAACTTTCTGATGCCAGTAATTTGGAAGATGGCGTTACTGGTGTTAGAGTGGCTGGTCGTATTATTTTAATGAGAAAAATGGGTAAGATGAGCTTTTTAACTATTGGAGATATTAAAGGGAAAATTCAAATTTCTGTTAAATTAGACATGATTGGAGAACAGGCATACCAAGAGTTTAAAGCAAATTATGATATTGGAGATTTTATAGGTGTAGAAGGTGAGACTTTTACTACTCACACTGGAGAAAAAACAGTTCGTGCTAGTAGTATTACATTTTTAGGAAAAGCATTAAAACCATTACCAGAAAAATTCCATGGTGTTGAAGATGTTGAAACTATTTATCGTGAGAGATATTTAGATTTAATTATGAATGATGAATCAAAGAAGAAGTTTTTATTTAGAAGTCGCTTTATTCGTGAAATTAGAAATTATTTAGATGAAGCAGGATATATTGAAATTGAAACTCCAATCTTAAATAACAAAGCTAGTGGAGCTGCCGCTAAACCTTTTATTACACATCACAATGCTTTAGATATTGATTTATATTTAAGAATTGCACCTGAGACATATTTAAAACGTGCTGTTGTAGGTGGATTTACTAAAGTATTTGAAATCGCTAGATGTTTTAGAAATGAAGGAATAGATGCTACTCATTTGCAAGATTTTACTATGATTGAAGGATATGCTGCTTTCTATAATTATAAAGACAATATGAAGTTTTTACGTGAGATGCTTCAATCTATTATTATGAAATTATTTGGTACTTTAACTATTACAGTTGGTGACAAAGAAGTAGATTTAAGTGGAGAATGGGAAGCAGTTAGTTTTAGAGATTTAATTTTACGTTATAGTGATATAGATATTAAACTTTATGATACTAAGGAAAAATTATTAGAAAAAATTAAAGAAGAGAAAATCGAAATTGATAGTGAAACACCACTTGAAAATTTAGGTTACGGTAATTTAGTGGATCAATTATATAAGAAAGTTGCAAGAGTACATATTGTAAATCCTATTTTCTTAACTGAACACCCAATTAGTTTGAGTCCTCTTGCTCGTGCTAATGATGAGGATCCTACTATTACTGATCGTTTTCAATTAGTTATTAATGGTGCAGAGATTATTAATGCTTATTCAGAACTTGTTGATCCACAGGAGCAGGCTCGTCGTTTAGAAGAACAAGCAAAATTAAAAGCTCAAGGTGATGAAGAGGCTATGCCGATGGATCATGATTATATTTCTGCTATGGAATGTGGTATGCCACCGATTAGTGGATGGGGAATGGGAATTGATCGTGTAGTTCAAATTTTAACTAATTCTCAAAATATTAAAGATGTTATTTTGTTCCCATTAATGAGACCAATTAATGAACAAGAAGAAGACTTAGATTAGAGTCTTTTTTCTTTGTTTTTCACTAAATTTTCATAAAAAAAATAGTCAAATGCTTGTAAAAAATTTCCTATGTCAGTATAATGATAATGGGAGGTTAATTATGAAGAAACATAATACATTTAAAGTCGTTCTTATTACACTATTAGTGTTCATGTTACTTACTTGGATATTACCAGCTGCTTATTATTCAGGTAGTTACGTTGATCAAGGACGCATTCAAATGGGACTATTTGATTTATTTAATTATCCTGTTACAGCAATTTCATATTTTGGTTATATTGCAGCCTTTATATTAGTTGTTGGTGGTTTCTATGGTGTGCTAAACAAGATTGGTGCATACCGTACAATGTTAGATAAATTAAAAGTTGCATTTAAGGGTAAAGAAGTAGTTGTTCTATCTATTATGATGGTACTTATTGCTCTTCTTACATCTATTTGTGGGTTACAACTTGGCTTAATTATTTTCTATCCAATGTTAGTATCTTTGATATTACTTATGGGATTTGATAAAATCGTAGCTGCACTTACTATTGTTGGTTCTACTATGATTGGTATGTTAGGTACTACTTTCGGATATAATAATACTGGTATTATTCCTAGTATTTTAGGTAATGAATTTACTGATGGTATGTTACCTAAATGTATTCTATTATTTTTAGGTTTGGTATTATTAATTGTAAATACTATTTTATATATCAAAAAGTCAAAGAAGAGTGATAAAAAAGCTAATGTAAAAAAAGTTACTGCTAAAGAAGAAAAGAAAACTTCGAAAACTAAATCTTCTAAAAATACAAAAGCAGCTGTAAAAGAAGAAGAAGTAGTTGTAGTTACAGAAGATCAAGCAGAGGAAGATTCTTATATCCCTGCTACAGTTGCTGGTAAAAAACATATTGTTTGGCCATTAGCTGTTATTTTATCTGTAATCTTTATTATCTTAGTACTAGCATTTATTTCATGGTCTGGAGCCTTTGGTCTTACTGCTATGGATGAAGCTACTACAGCAGTTACTGGATTTGAAGTGTTTGGATTTGCTTTATTTGGTAAATTGTTAGGTACTATCAATGCTTTTGGATCTTGGACTTTAATTGATTTAGTAGTTGTATTAATGGTATTCATGTTTATCTTAGCTTTAATTTATAAAGTTAAATTTGATGAATTAGTAGATGGTTTTGTTAATGGTGCTAAACGTGCGTTAGGACCTGCAGTAATCGCTATTATGATTTATACTATTTTAGTAATTACTACTTATCATCCATTCCAATTAGTTATTTATAAAGCAATTTTAGGAATCACTGATGGATTTAATGTATTTACTACATTTATTGTAGCAATTTTATCTGCATTATTTAATGGAGATGCAGCTTATGTATTCCAAAGCTCTTTACCATATTTAGCTAGTATTGTGACAAATGCTGATAACTATCCAATAATAGCAGTTGTATATCAAGCAGCTTATGGATTGACTATGTTAGTTGCTCCAACTAGTTTAGTTTTAATGGGTATGTTATCTTACTTGAAAGTTCCATATTCTAAATGGTTTAAAGCAATTTGGAAATTAGTATTAGAATTATTAGTTGTATTATTAATCGTATTTACAATTTTAATTTTAATCTAACAGAAAGAGCCGTAAGGCTCTTTTTTTGTCTTTTTTTTGGGTACTCTATTTCTTGAATCTAATCTTTCTTATTTCTAAAATAGATATAGGAGATGATTATATGTTTTCAAAATTTACAGAAGATGCTCAAAAAATATTGATTATGTCAAAAAGAGAGATGCAAGAATTAAAACATCCATATGTTAGCAGTGAACATTTATTGCTATCTATTTTACATTATGCTAATAAAAACTTTTTATCTTTTTTAGAACAATATAACCTTACATATTCTTCTTTTAAAAATAAATTGATAGATGTTATAGGAATGGGGAGTAAACAAACAAAATGGTTTTTATATACACCTCTTTTAAAAAAAATTATTGAGAATGCAATTTTGGATAGTAAAGATGAAAATACGGATGTTAGTGTGGAACAATTGTTTTTATCTTTGTTAGAAGAAGGAGAAGGCGTTGCTAATAGAATAATGATGAGTATGGATATAGATTTGGATAGCTTATATGAACAGTTTTCTAATCAATTGATTCGTGAAGGAAAATCTATATCTACTAAATTGGCAATAGAGGATTTTGCTGTTGATTTTACAGAAGAAGCTAGAAACGGTAATTTTGATCCTGTTATTGGTAGAGATGAAGAAATTTGTCATATGATAGAGATATTGTTACGGAGAAAGAAATGTAATCCTTTGCTTATTGGTGATGCTGGTGTTGGAAAGACTGCTTTGGTAGAAGAATTAGCTAGAAGAATTGTTTTGGGACTTGTTCCTAATGAACTTAAAAACATGAGAATTTTAAGTGTTGCAATTTCATCCTTAGTTGCTGGTACTAAATATAGGGGAGAATTTGAGGAGAGAATTAATAAAATGATTGAAGAATTAGAACAGGCTCCTAATATTATTTTATTTATTGATGAAATTCACACTATCATTGGTGCTGGTGGGGCTGAAGGGGCTATTGATGCGTCTAATATCTTAAAACCTTATTTAGCTAGAGGAAAGATTAAAGTTATTGGAGCGACAACAAAACTTGAATATATGAAATTTTTAGAAGGTGATAAGGCTTTTGATCGAAGATTTCAAAAGATTATTATAGAAGAACCTAATTTGGAAAATGTTAAATCTATTCTTTTACATCTAAAAGAGATTTATGAAAATTTCTATGGAATTATATTAACTGATGATATTTTGTTTTCTGTTGCAGAGTTATCTGAAAGATATATATCTAATGGCAAGCAACCGGATAAAGCGATAGACTTATTAGATGAGTCTTGTTCTAAATTGGTTAGTATGAATACTTTAACAAATAAAAAAGTTCAACAGTTGCAGTTGGAACTTAGCGAAATTATAGAGTCTAAAAATAAGTATATCGTGGAACATAATTTTAAAGAAGCAACTTTGTTACGTGAGAAAGAGCATTTTTTACAGTCTAAAATTAATCGTTTGTTAGTTAAATCTCAGACATCATTAAAGCCTACTTTATCTATTGATGTTATTTATGATGTTATTTATTCTAAGACTAAAATTCCAATTAAGAAGATACTTAATTTAAATTCAGAAAGTTTGAAAAGAGAGTTAGAAAGAGTTGTATTAGGTCAAGATGAAGCTGTTTCTATTTTGTCAAAGACGATTTTTTCTAGGTCTCATGACAGAAAAACTCCTAAAAGTTTTCTTCTTGTTGGGAAAAGTGGGTTGGGAAAAACTTTATTAGTACGAAAATTTGCAAACTTACTTTATCCTAAAGATGCTTTTATAAAATTAGATATGAGCGAGTATAGAGATTCTAATTCTGTTTCTAAAATATTAGGCTCTCCTCCTGGCTATGTTGGATATCAAGATAAGAATACTGTTTTAGAAAAAATTAAAATGCATTCTTATTCTGTTTTGTTATTGGATGAAGTAGAGAAGTCTCATCCTAGTGTTTTGAAGTTGTTTTTACAAGTGTTAGATGATGGAGTTATGACTACAGCTTATGGAGATACAGTAGATTTTTCTAATGTTGTTATTTTTATGACTTCTAATTTAGGTAGTTCTAAAGAATCCCTTGGCTTCTTAGAAAATGATAAAAGTTTTATAAAAAAAGATCTTAAAGATTTTTTTGGTCCTGAGCTTATCAATAGAATCGATGCTATCCTATACTTTTATCCTTTTTCTTCTGATGTTATTGATAAAGTTATCTTGCAAAAGATTCGTAATAAGTTTTCAGATATTAGTTTAGAGCAGACTAAATCTATATTAAAGGAAATTAAGAAAAACTGTCAGTATCAGGAATATGGTGCTAGAAAAATTGATAAATTATTAGAACAAATAGATTTAAATACAGTTTATAAATAAAAATCTGTATTTTTTCTATTTTGTGTATGATATACTAGTAGTAGGTGATTTTATGCAATTATATAATACTTTAACAAGAAAAATTGAAGAATTTGTTCCTCATGAAGAAGGAAAAGTAAAGTTGTATACCTGTGGGCCTACTGTATATCATTATGCACATATTGGTAATATTCGTAATTATATAGGACATGATGTTTTAGATAAGACATTACGCTTTCTTGGGTATGAGGTTACTAGGGCTATGAATATTACAGATGTTGGTCATTTAACAAGTGATTCTGATTCTGGGGAAGATAAGATGGAAGTTGCTCGTAAAAGAGAACATAAGTCAGCAATGGAGATTGCTAAGTTTTATACAGATGCCTTTTTTGAAGATTTTCGTTTAGTTAATTGTAAAATGCCTGAAATTGTATCTCCTGCTACTGATAATATTGATGAATATATAAAGATTATTTCTACTTTAATCGATAAGGGATATGCTTATTTATCTGGTGGTAATGTTTATTTTGATACTACTAAGTTATCAGATTATTATGTTTTAACTAATCATCAAGAGGATAATATGGTAGTAGGCGCTAGAGAAGGCGTAGAAGAAGACAGTAATAAGAAGAATCAAGCTGACTTTGTTTTATGGTTTACTACTAGTAAATTTGAAAATCATGAATTGTTATGGGACTCTCCATGGGGACGTGGTTATCCTGGGTGGCATATTGAGTGTAGCGGTATTTCTATCAAATATTTAGGTGAGTATCTTGATATTCATGGAGGTGGAGTTGATAATATTTTTCCACATCATACAAATGAAATTGCTCAAAGTGAATCTTATTTAGGACATCCATGGTGTAAGTATTGGTTTCATAACGAACATCTATTAGATGAAACAGGTAAAATGAGTAAGTCTAATGGAGCTATTTTAACAGTTACTGCTTTAAAAGAAAAAGGGTATGACCCTTTAGCATTTCGTTTTATGTGTTTGAATTCTCATTATAGAAAGCAATTAGTATTTTCTTATGAAGCATTAGATCAAGCTTCTGTTACTTTGAGAAAATTGCGCAATCGTATTTCTTCTGTTTTTGAGAATGGAGAAGAGGATAAAGAATTAATAGAGCAATATCGTAATAAATTTATGTTAGACTTATCAGATGATTTGAATACTGCTAATGCACTTTCTGTTTTATATGAAGTTTTAAAAGATGATCAGCTTTCTGGAAAGAGTAAACTTTCTTTAATTCGTGAGTTTGATCAAGTGTTATCTTTAGATTTAATTCAAGAAAAGAAGGCGGTTGCTAACGAGGCTTATATATTGGAGCAAATAGAAAAAAGAGCAGAGGCTAAACGTAATAAGGATTTTGTATTGGCTGATTCTATTCGTGATGAATTATTAAAAGAAGGAATTCGCTTAATTGATAGTAGAGAAGGAACTACTTATGAGCTTCTTTAGTAGGGATATGTATAAATAATAAATATTATTAGTGTATAAAGAACGAGCTTCTCTTATTATTAGTATGAGTTGAAGTGTTGTTCTTTTTCTATTATTTTGTTTATTAGTAATAGTCTTTTGATATATAGATGGTTTGAACATATGAATTATTATGATAATCATTTATTTTTGTAATGGTGGTGATTTTTTTGAAAGTAATAGAAATTAATTCTTTAGTTCTTGCTTATTTAGGTGATACTATTTATGAGAATTATGTACGTAAATTTTTAATTCGTCGAGGAATTGCTCATGTAGATGAATTACAGAAGGAAGCTGTAAAGTATGTTAGTGCAAAAAGTCAGGCTGCATATTTGAAGAAAATGATAAATGTCAATTTTTTGTCAGATGAAGAGATGGATATTGTAAAGAGAGCTAGAAATTATAAGACGACGTCACATCCTAAAAATTGTGATATTGTAACATATAAATATGCGACTGGGTTGGAGGCGTTAATTGGCTATTTAGATTTAGATAATAAGAGAGATAGAATTGATATGATTATGAAATTTATTTTGGAGGATAGTGTATGTTAGTATATGGTAGAAATGTTGCTTTAGAAGTATTAAAAAAACCAAAGAATGTTCAAAAAGTATTATTACAGGATGGCTTTGATGATAAAAAGATTCTTGCTTTGTTAGAGAAGAGTAAAATTCCGGTTTTTATTAAGCCAAAAAAGGAAATTGATCATTTGGCAGAAGGCGTTCATCAAGGTATAATTCTATATGTTCGAGATTACCAATATTATCCACTAGCAGATGTTGTTAATGAAGATGCTTCTTTCTTAGTTATTTTAGATCATTTAGAAGATCCACATAATTTTGGGGCAATTATTCGTACCTGTGAAGCGGCTGGAGTTGATGGTATTATTATTCCTAAAGATAGACAAGTACAAGTAAATGCAACTGTTATGAAAACTAGTGTTGGAACGCTTGACACTATGAAAGTTTCTCGGGTTGCTAATTTGTCTTCAACTATTGATTATCTTAAGAAAAATGATTTTTGGGTTGTTGGCACTGCTTTAGAAGATAGTGTCGATTATCGAAGTATTGATTATTCAGGAAAAATTGCTTTAGTTATCGGAAATGAAGGAGCGGGAATTTCTGAATTGGTTAGGAAAAAATGTGATTTTATAGCAAAAATTCCAATGTATGGTACTACTAATAGTCTTAATGCTTCTGTTGCTAGTGGAATAATGATTTATGAGGTGATTCGAAATAGAAAGTAGATGATATTTTGAATTATAAGACTGTGAATGATTATGAAGTTCTATATTTGATTAGTGAGGATATGGATGTAAGTTATGATATTTTATATCAAAAATATTTGCCTATTATTAAATCTCTCGCAAAAAAGTATTTTCGTTTTGCTTCTTTACACGGGGGAGAATATCAGGATTTAATTCAGGAAGGATATATAGGACTTAACAGTGCTATTGTTAATTATCGTGATGATATTAATACTATGTTTTATACGTATGCTAGTATTTGTATAGAGCGGCATATGAGAACTTATTGTAGGTCTTTATCGGCGCAAAAGCATCAGATTTTAAATTCTTCTTTTTTGGATGAAGAATATTCTTCTAATATTATTCCTGATTCTTCTTATTTTGGAACTTTTTTTCAGTCTTTTTCAAAAGATTTAACTTATGAGCTTTTTTTATCTTCTTATACTTTGGATTTAGATACTCGGTGTGTTTTTGAATTACGTTATAATGGTTTTTCATATAAGGAAATTGCTCAACTTTTAGATTTAAAGCTTTCTTCTGTTGAATCTAAAATTTCTAAGGCAAGAAGATTTTTTAAAAAAGTTGTTGAAAAATATAATTTGAATTGAAAAAAGACTTTGTTTGTTTTACAATAATAATAGGTGAATAGAATATGGCAGGACAGGAACAATGGGTTAAAAATGAAGATTTTTCTTCTTTAGAACAGAATTCAACTGTTCCTTTTTCTGTTATAGATGGCGGACAAAATAAGCAGGAATTAAAGGAATTAAAGCATTCTAATATTGTTCCTTTTCGTCGCAAAGAAATAGAGTTTATTACCTTAAATGAATGGTTGCAAGGTTATCATACCAACGATCAATTGCAAAATTTATTTGTGAATATGGATATTGCTATGAAATATATTCATAATCAGGGATATTATATTTCTTCTTTTGCTCTTGATAGAGTAACTTTATTAAATCAGTCTATTCGACAAATTAAGTTTCAAGATTTGGCACCTTTGCCTTATGATATTTCGCAGAAGAAAAGAATTGTTAGAGATAATATCTTTATGTCAGCGGTATTACAAGTAGGACTTTATGCGAAGTGCTTGCAACATTTTACAATGAACACTATTCCGTCATTAAAAGAAAATTTCCAGGATTTTAGTATCTTTTTACCTCCTGAGGATGTTCCTTATTACTCTGGTATTATAGAAAAAGGTGCTTCTGTTTATTATAGTGAATATGTTGGTGAAAGGAAGAAACGTGATTTACAGAATTTAGAAAAAGAAGTTTCGTCTAATAGTGGAGAAAGTCAAGGAAAAAGTTTAGTAAAAACAAATGGTACCAATTATACTGCTGAAGATTTTCTTCCACATAATGAAGAGGCAAATGAGATTATTTATGCTAGTTTGGCAAGAAAAGAGGCTGCTTTTGCTAGAGCTTTAATTTATCCAGTTTTAGTATTTGTATTAGGTTTTGTTGTTTTATTCCTTGCTTATTTGTTGCGTTGATATATTTTTATCTTTAGTTGTGTTAAACATTAGTTAAAATGATACCGATTTATAATGTGGATAACAAACAAAGGTAAACCTTGTTTGTAGTCATAGCATAATCGATGAAATCTAAAAAGCAAGGGTTTCATGAACTCACTTTGTTCGCCCTTGCTTTTAATCTTTCATCTCGTTCTCTTAAAACTTGTTCAAGCTGTTTTTGATTATCTATTTTCATTTGTTCTCTTTTTACTGGATCTTGTCTGTGACCTTCGATTTGTTTTGTATTATAAAAGATATTGTAATATTTAACTCTAACTACTTTGGTTAATACATTTTCAAATACTTGTACTTCAGTTCCTTTATATATTTTTTTGATAGAATTATCTTTATCTAGTATTTGATAATAATTATTATTCCAAGAAATCATATTACCGTTAAGGATGGTTCTTGTACTTCGAATACATAAAATATTAGATAAATCTATATTGTCTAAAGGAACAAAAGCAGAATCATCCTCTTTAGGTTCATAAGCATATTTCTGATTAAGATAATTACAATAATAATCGTTAAAAAATATATTTAATTCATCAATTGATTTAATATTATAACGTTTAATATCGTTGATTAATCTGTTTTGAATGGTATTATTCCATTTTTCAAATTTTCCTTTAGCTTGGGGTGTATTAGCTGCAATTATATTAATACCTAGATCTTCACACATGTGTCCAAAATTAGTTAATTCACCATCTTTTGGATTAATAAGTATAGTATGTCTATCGCAATAAATATTTTCAGGAATACCATATTTAGTAACTAATATTTCAAGCATATGAACATAACCTTCTAAGCATTCAGCAGGCATAAACCAACCACATAATGCTTCACCAGTAGCATCATCAATAGCTAAATGTAAAGATGATTTTCTTCCGTTTTGAAACCAATCATGAGGAGTACCATCAATCATAATTAAGATACCCCTTCTAGGAGAAGGTTCTCTTAGAGGATGAGATTCATATTCTTTGTTGAAACATTTATGTTTGATAGGTTTAACCCAGTGAAATTTTTCGTATAATGATTCATAGAAAGAATAGCTTCTAACTTTAAGATTGTTTTCTTTTACAATTTTAGCCATATCAGGATTCCAAACAACATCTTCATGATAAATATCTTGAAATTGTGTTATACTAATAATCGGATATTTATTCTTGAAGTTCTTAATAAATTCAATTTCTTTGCTGGAAGGTGAATTATTAGAAGGTTTACCCGTTAAACCATGAACTAAAATAGAATCAATATCCTTTTCTTTTAATTGCTTTGAAAATCTTACAATTTGAAGTTTTTTATATCCAGTTAATGATGCAATTTGAGAATAAGAATAACCATTTAAACCATTTTGTTTATCTTGAACAAGTTTTAAAGCATACTCTTTATTATGCATATAATAAAAACATCTCCTTTCCAAAGAGATATTATACAATATATATCGGAATCTTTTTTATTAATGATAAGGTATCTTTTTAAAAAAGGATTAACAATTTTTATCTTTAGTTGTTGACATTTTCTAGTGTTTATGCTATTTTAATGGTGAACACGGAAAGTGTTTTTATTTTGATAAAAAAATAGGAATGGTGAAATATGGCTGAAGTTAGAAAAAGAGATGAAATAGAAAACTATAAAGTTGATGAGACTCAGTTTCATAAGAATGAAAAAAGTAAGCAGAATAAGGATAAACAGAAAAAAGAAAAAAAAGATAATTCTGTAAAAGTATCTTCAGAGAAGAAGAGCTTATGGGTAAGATTCCGTATCTTTTGCCATGGTGTAAAATCAGAAGCAAAGAAAGTTCATTGGCCAACAAAAAAAGATATGGTTAAATATTCTATTGCGACAGTTTTATTTATTGTATTTTGTTCTTTGTTCTTTTATGTCATCGACATTATTTTTGCATTAATTCAATCAATATTTAGATAGAAGGAGTTTTAGTTATGGATAAACAATGGTATGTTGTTAATACTTATTCTGGTCATGAGAATAAGGTTAAAGAAAAATTAGAGATGCGTGCTGAATCAATGGACATGCAAGATTATATTTTTAGAGTTGTCATTCCAGAGGAGAAAGTTATCGAGGAAAAAGATGGAGTTCGCAAAGAAAAAGTTAAGAAAATGTTTCCTGGTTATATTTTAGTAGAAATGGTAATGACAGACGAAGCTTGGTATGTTGTTCGTAATACACCAGGTGTTACTGGATTTATTGGTTCTAGTGGAAAGGGTGCTAAACCTACACCATTACAACCATACGAAGTAGATAAGATTCTTGGTAATATGGGAATCAGTCGCATGGATGTTGATACTGATTTAGTAGAAGGAGCTACTGTTAAAATCGTTGATGGACCATTTAATGGAATGTTTGGTAAGATTGATAGTGTTGACCTTCCTAATCAAAAAGTTATGTTACTTGTTGATTTATTTGGACAAGAGACTTCTGTTGAGGTTGAATTAAATCAAATTCAAAAAGCATAAAATAGTTGCAAAAATATAATTTCTATGTTATTATTTAGGGGCTATATTGAAATTAATATAGATTTAGTGGGAAGCATGGTTTGCATTTATGAAAGCGGGAATCAAGCTATTTGGACCACTCGCGAAAACTAAAATTATAGGAGGTGTTTTTCGTGGCAAAGGAAGCAATAAAGAAGATTAAATTACAAATCCCAGCAGGAAAAGCTACACCAGCTCCACCAGTTGGAACTGTTTTAGGACCTGCAGGAATTAATTTACAAGATTTTTGTACTAAGTATAATGATGCTACTAGAGATAAAATGGGTGATATTTTACCAGTAGAAATCTCAATTTATGATGATAGAAGTTTTGATTTTGTAATTAAAACTCCACCAGTTGCATTTTTACTTAAGAAATATGCAAAAATCAATAAAGGTGCAGTTAAGGGAGCTAACGAAGTTGTCGCTACATTAACTGAAGATCAATTAAGAGAAATTGCTGAAATCAAATTACCAGATTTAAATGCTTATGATGTAGAAGCTGCAATGAAGATTGTTGCTGGTACTGCTAGAAATATGGGTATTTCAATCCCTGGTTATACTGATAAGTAATTATTCTATGTAGGTTATACCTATGTGGAAGGTTCTAACCGCTATTACCACGTAAGGAGGAATAAAAATGAAAAAGAGAAGTAAGAAATATACAGAAGCTATGTCTAAAGTAGAACGTAACAAAGTATATACTAAAGAAGAAGCTGTTAAGTTAGTTAAAGAAACTTCTACTAGTTCTTTTGATGGTACAGTTGAAATCGCTATGAGATTAAATATCGATACTAAGAAAGCTGACCAACAATTAAGAGGTGCTATTGTACTTCCTAAAGGAACTGGTAAGACTACAAAAGTTTTAGTTATTGCTAAAGGAGAAAAAGCTACTCAAGCTAAAGAAGCTGGTGCTGATTATGTTGGAGACGTTGATATGTTAGAAAAAATCGAAAAAGAAAATTGGTTTGATTTTGATACTATGATTGCTACTCCTGATATGATGCCTCTTCTTGGTAAATTAGGTAGAGTTTTAGGACCTAAAGGTTTAATGCCTAACCCTAAAACTGGTACAGTTACATTAGATGTTGCTAAAGCTGTTAGTGAAGTAAAAGCTGGACGTGTTGAATATCGTGCTGATAGTTTCGGAATTGTTCATGGAGTTATTGGTAAGGTTTCATTCTCTGAAGAAGATTTGATGGAAAACTTAAATGCTTTCGTATCAGCTATCTTAAGAGTTAAGCCAGCAACAGTAAAAGGTGATTATGTTAAGAGTATTTCTATAGCTTCAACTATGGGTCCTGGAATTAAAGTTGAAAATAATTTTGACAAATAGTTAGTTATAGGATATAATAAAGACAATTTGTAGGTGCCATAGACAGTAGGTGTAAAAATAAATCCTACCGAGGACTTAATCTTAAGTGAATAGGAAAAGGTTCTCTTGCGTCTGTGTAGAGAATCTTTTTTATGGCATCCCTAAATAATAAAGGAGGTGTTTTGATGGCAAGTGAAGCAATCTTAAAGCAAAAACAAGCTATTATCGATGAAATCAAAGAGCGTGTTCAAAATGCTAATACTATCGTATTATTTGATTATCGTGGTATTACTGATAGTGAAGCAAAAGAATTACGTATCAAATTAAGAGAAACTAACTCTGATTATAAAGTTTATAAAAACACTTTAATGGCTCGTGCTTTTAATGATTTAAATATAGATTTAAATGAATCATTAAATGGACCTAGTGCTTTTGCTTTTGGTGAAGATCAAATCGCACCAATTAAAGTATTGTCAGATTTTGCTAAAGATCATCCAGCATTAGTATTAAAAGTAGGGATTGTAGATGGAGAAAAAGCAGATCAAGCTAAATTAGCTGAATATGCTACTATACCATCAAGAGAAGGATTACTTACTATGCTTGCTGGTGGTATGATGGCTATTCCAAGAGATTTAGCAATCGCATTAGATTTATATAGTCAACAAAAAGAAGAAAATTAATAATTAAATAAATATTAAATAAGGAGGAAATAAAATGGCTAAATTAACAAAAGAAGATTTTATCAGTAGTTTAAAAGAAATGAATTTATTAGAAATTAAAGAATTAGTAGATGCAATGAAAGAAGAATTTGGTGTTGATCCATCTGCTGTAGCTGTAGCTGCACCTGCTGCTGGAGCTCAAGCTGATGCTGCACCTAGCACTGTTACAGTATCTATCGCTGATGCTGGAGCTGCTAAAGTTGCTGTTATCAAAGTTGTTAAAGAAATTACTGGTTTAGGATTAAAAGAATCTAAAGATATCGTTGATAACAACGGAGCAGTTAAAGAAAACATTTCTACTACTGAAGCTGATGAAATTAAAGCTAAGCTTGAAGAAGCTGGAGCTACTGTAGAAGTTAAGTAATTAACTTCTTTTTTTTATGATTTTTATGATAAAATAATTTTGATAATATATTATAAAGGAGTAGTTATGAAAGAAGAATTTGATGTGTTAAATGAATGGGGGGAGTTTACTGGTAAAACTTCTACTAGAGAAGAATGTCATAAGAATGGCTTATGGCATAGGGCTGTGTATGCTTTCGTTATTAATGATAAAAAGGAAATATTGTTGCAAAAACGAAGTTCTAATAAAAAGCAGTGGCCTAATAAATGGGATGTTACTATTGGCGGACATGTTTTAGCAGGAGAATTTGGTAGAGAAGCTTTAATTAGAGAGACTAAAGAAGAATTTGGTATTGATATTGATGATTGTGATATTAAATATTTAATCGGTTCTACTTCTATAGATACTCATAAGGATATTGTTAATAAACATTTTAATGAATGCTATATTATTACTAAAAATATAGATCTATCCGAAATTAAACTTCAAAAGGAAGAAGTTTCAGAAGTCCATTTTTTTACTATAGAGGAAATTATGGATATGGTTCATGATAATTATAAAAACATTACAGAAAAGGTTGGCCCATGGAATTTTTTAGAAAGAATTTTAAATAATTATTATAAGTAAATAAAGAATTAAAAAATTAGTAAAATTTTGTGGAAAATGACAAATATTTGACAAATTAAAATGTTTTCTGTATTATATTTTTGCGAAAAGAAGAAAACTTATCGAAATTTAAAAAATTTTTCCTTCTTTTTGGCAAAGGAGAATATATATGGATAATACAAGTTATGATCAAGAATTAAGTGTTGCTCAGATGAAATTAAATAATCTTATGGATAGGTATGTAGGAAGTCCAATACCAACATCTTCTGCATTAGTAGAGGAAATTTTAGATGCTCAGGAAAGAGTTAGTGCTATTTTGGATAAAAAAGAGGCATCTTCGGTTGTTTTTGAGAAAAAAATGAGTAACAATAAATCATAATTTTATAAAATTTGTGATTTCAAAGTAAAATTTCGTCAAAAAATAAAAAAATGTTTGACAAATTAAAACAATTCATGTATTATATGTTTACGAAAGGGAGAAAACTTATCGAAATTTAAAAGTTTTCTCCTTCTTTTTTGTTTAGAGGGGATAAGATGGGGCATTATTTTACAAACGAGCAATTACCTAGTGATATTAAAGAGACTACTTGTGTAGTTTTAGGAAACCATTTTAAATTTCTAACAGATAATGGTGTGTTTTCAAAAGACGGTTTGGATTTTGGCAGTAGACTTCTTCTTGAAGTAATCCCGCGAGAAGAGGTTGGAGGCAAAATTCTGGATATGGGATGTGGTTATGGAGTTTTTGGTATCGTATTGGCTAGAGTAACTTCTCATAGGGTAGACATGGTCGATGTTAATCATCGTGCTTTGCATCTTTCAAAAAGGAATGCTAAATTAAACGGTGTTTCTGATTTAGTGTCCATTTTTGAAAGTAATTGTTATAGTAATATTTCAGAGAAGTATTCTACAATTATTACTAATCCTCCAATAAGGGCTGGTAAGAAAATTGTTTATGACATAGTGATGAATGCTAGAAACTATTTGGAAGATGGCGGTAATCTTTATTTAGTTATAAGAAAAGAGCAAGGTGCTAAATCGCTAATTGTCGACTTAGAAAAAGTTTATACTGTTAAGGTATTAGAAAAAAAGAAAGGCTTTTTCATTATTCAGTGCCATTTATAATTGACTTATTGTCAACGTTGTGCTATTAATATAAATTGGCAATATATTTTGTTATTGGTATTTTCTTTAAAAAAATTAGTGTTAGGGGTGAATTCAGTGGCTTATAAAAACGTAAAATATGGCGACTATCGAGAAAGAAGAAATTTCTCACGTATTAGAAATACTTATGAGTTAAAAGATTTGTTAGAAATCCAAAAAAAATCTTATGAAAAATTCATCAATTTTGGTATTAAAGAAGTGTTTGAAGATTTATTTCCAGTAGAAAATTTCTCTGGAACTTTATCGCTTGAATTTGGAGATTATCATTTTGATGAACCACGTTATTCTATCAAGGAAAGCAAGGACAGGGAAACTACTTATTCAGCACCACTACGAGTAGAAGTACGTCTTTTAAATCGCGAAACAGGAGAAGTAAAAGAGCAAGAAATCTTTATGGGTGATATGCCTATGATGACTGAAAGTGGAACTTTTGTTATCAATGGTGCAGAACGTGTTATTGTCTCTCAATTAGTTCGTTCTCCTAGTGTTTACTTTAATCGTGAAGTTGATAAAAATGGACGTGAATTAATTACATCTCAAATTATTCCAACTCGTGGTACTTGGCTTGAGTTTGAGGTAGATGCAAGAGATGTCTTGTATGTTAGAATCGATCGTACTAGAAAAGTAACTTTAACTACTTTACTTCGTGCTTTTGGTCTTTCTAGTGATGATCAAATTCTATCTATGTTTGGGGAAGATGATTATCTAAAAAATACTATTGCTAAAGATTCTACTAAGAATACGGATGAAGCTTTAATTGAAATTTATGAAAAATTAAGACCTGGTGAGCCTGCTACATTGGACTCATCTAAAAACCAGATTATTACTAGATTTTTTGATGAATTTAGATATGATTTGGCAAGAGTTGGACGTTACAAATTTAATCGTAAACTTAATGTAGCTGATCGTTTATTAAATCAAACATTGGCTGAGGATGTTTGCGATGCTGATGGCGTTATTGTTCTTGAGAAAGGAACTCAAATTACTAAGGCTAACTTAGACGTATTAAAAGCTGCATTGAATGCAGGATTTGGACTACAAGAAGTTACAGTCAATGATGAATTAGATACTTATAATAAAGTACAAGTAATTAAGATTGTTGATCCTACTGATAAAAAGAAAAAACTTATTGTTATTGGTAATGATCAAAGTATTGATGTTAAGAGATTAACTATTTCTGATGTTTATGCTTCTGTTTCTTATTACTTAAATTTATTACATGGCGTTGGTAATTATGATGAAATCGATCATTTAGGAAATAGACGTATTCGTCAAGTTGGGGAACTTTTACAAAATCAATTTAGAATTGGTGTTTCTCGTATGGAAAGAGTAATCCGTGAGCGTATGACTACTCAAGAGATGGAAGAAGTTACTCCTAAGACTTTAATCAATATTCGTCCTGTTACTGCAGCTATGAAAGAATTCTTTGGTTCATCACAATTATCTCAATTTATGGATCAAACTAACCCTATTGCAGAACTTACTAATAAACGTCGTTTATCAGCTTTAGGACCTGGTGGATTGTCTAGAGATCGTGCCGGTGTAGAAGTACGTGACGTTAATGCTTCTCACTATGGACGTATTTGCCCTATTGAATCTCCTGAAGGACCTAATATCGGACTTATTACTTCACTTGCAAGTTATGCAAAAATCGATGAATATGGATTTATTATGACTCCATATCGTAAAGTGGTAGATAAAAAGATTACAGATGAAGTTGTATATTTAACTGCAGATGAAGAACTTGATTATATTATTTCACAATCTACTGTTGGTACTAACGAAGATAATGTTATTACTGATGATATGGTTAATGCACGTTTCCGTGGGGACAACATTTTAGCTAAACCTGAACAAGTAGATTATATTGATGTTAGTCCACAACAAGTTGTATCTGTTACTACTAGTTGTATTCCATTCTTAGAGCATGATGATGCTACTCGTGCATTGATGGGAGCTAACATGCAACGTCAGGCTATGCCTTTAATTAAAACTGAAGCTCCATTTGTTGGTACAGGTGTTGAGTTTATTGCGGCTAAAGATTCTGGAGTTGAAATTATTTGTAAAGCTGATGGTGTTGTAGAATATGTTGATGCTAGAAAAATTGTTGTTAAAACTAAAAATGGTAAAGATACTTATCGTTTAGCTAACTTTGAACTTGCTAACTCTAGTATTTGTTCACATCAAAGACCAATTGTACATGTTGGTGATAAAGTTAAGGCTGGCGTTACCATCTTAGCTGATGGTAATTCTACAGATAAAGGTGAGCTTGCTTTAGGTAAAAATATGACAGTTGCTTTTATGACATTCAATGGATATAACTATGAGGATGCAGTAATTTTAAATGAAAATTTAGTAAAAGATGATAAATTCACTTCACTTCATCTTGAAGATTATGAGATGCAATGTCGTGAAACTAAATTGGGACCTGAGGAAATTACTCGTGATATTCCTAATGTTAGCGAAGAAGCTCGTCGTAACTTAGATGAAAATGGTATTATTACCATAGGTACTGAAGTAAAAGAAGGAGATATCTTAGTTGGTAAAGTTACTCCTAAAGGTATGGCAGAACTTACTTCAGAAGAAAAATTATTACATGCAATTTTCGGAGAGAAAACTCGAGAAGTTCGTGATACTTCACTTCGTGTTCCACATGGTGGAGATGGTGTTGTTCATGATATTAAAATTTATTCTCGTAAAGATAATGATGAATTACCAGCTGGTGTTAGCAAAGTAATTCGTGTTTACATCATTCAAAAACGTAAGATTCAAGTTGGAGATAAGATGTCTGGACGTCACGGTAATAAGGGTGTTATTTCACTTATCTTACCTCAAGAAGATATGCCATATATGCCAGATGGTACACCAGTTGATATTATGTTAAATCCACAAGGTGTTCCTTCTCGTATGAATTTAGGACAAATTCTTGAAATTCATATGGGTATGGCTGCTAAGAAGTTAGGTGTTCATATTGCCACTCCAGTATTTGATGGTGCTCATATTGATGATATCCAAGCTATGATGAAGGAAGCTGGTATGGATGAGGATGGTAAAACCGTTCTTTATGATGGACGTACTGGTGAAGCTTTTGATAATCGTATCGCCGTTGGTGTTATGTATATGATTAAACTTCATCACATGGTTGATGATAAACTTCATGCTCGTTCTACTGGTCCATATTCTTTAGTTACACAACAACCACTTGGAGGTAAAGCTCAATTTGGTGGACAAAGATTTGGAGAGATGGAAGTTTGGGCATTATATGCTTATGGTGCTGCTCATACATTGCAAGAAATGATGACTACTAAATCTGATGATGTTGTTGGTCGTGTTAAAGTGTATGAATCAATTATTAAAGGTCAAGAAATTGATCATGCTGGAGTTCCTGAATCATTCAGAGTCCTTATGAAGGAATTCCAAGCTTTAGGTTTAGACGTTTCTATTATTGATGATGATGGTAAAACATTAGAATTAAAAGAAATCGAAGAAGCGGAAGATAAAGAAGACACAAAATTGAATATTGATGAAATCGATAAGTCTCCGGCTGTTCCAATATCTTCGTCTGATGACGATGATGAGTTTGCAGAGATGGATGAAGAAGAGGAAGATGCTGACTTTGAAGAAGAATTAGATGAAGACTTAGAAATGGAAGAAGATTTTGAGGAAGGAGCTGATCTTTAATGATAGAAGTAAATAAGTTTGACGCATTAAAAATTGGAATCGCTTCACCTGAAAAAATTCGTGAATGGTCTTATGGAGAAGTAAAGAAACCTGAAACTATTAACTATCGTACTCTTCGTCCTGAACGTGATGGATTATTCTGTGAAAAGATTTTTGGACCTACAAAGGATTTTGAATGTGCTTGTGGTAAATATAAGAGAGTTCGTTATAAAAATATCGTGTGTGACCGTTGTGGAGTTGAAGTAACTCGTTCTAAAGTTCGTCGTGAACGTATGGGACATATTGAGTTAGCAACTCCTGTCTCTCACATTTGGTTCTTTAAGGGTGTTCCTTCTCGTATGGGATTAGTTCTTGATATGAGTCCTAGAGATTTGGAAGAAGTATTATACTTTGTTAGTTATGTAGTTATTGATAAAGGAAATACTCCACTTGAAAATAAGCAAACATTATCAGAAAAAGAATACCGTGCATATTATGAAAAATATGGTACTGGTTTCAAAGTTGGTATGGGTGCTGAAGCTATTAAAGAATTATTAAAGAAAGTTGATTTAAAGAAAGATATTGATGAAATAGAAAAAGAATTAGAAACAGCCCAAGGACAAAAGAGAACCCGCTTGCTTAAGAGACTTGATGTACTTGATGCATTCTATCATTCTGGAAATAAGCCTGAGTGGATGATTATGGATTGTATTCCAGTTATTCCACCGGAATTACGTCCTATGATTCAACTTGATGGTGGACGTTTTGCTACTAGTGATTTAAATGATTTATATCGTCGTGTTATTAACCGTAATAATCGTTTAAAGAAGCTTATTGATTTAGGTGCTCCTGGTATCATTATTCAAAATGAAAAACGTATGTTACAAGAAGCTGTTGATGCTTTATTTGACAATGGACGTCGTGGTAGAAGTGTTACTGGAGCAGGAAATAGACCATTAAAATCTATTTCTAGTATGTTAAAAGGTAAACAAGGTCGTTTCCGTCAAAACTTATTAGGAAAACGTGTTGATTACTCTGGTCGTTCAGTTATCGTTGTTGGACCAAGTCTTAAGATGTATCAATGTGGTATTCCTAAAGAAATGGCACTAGAACTATTTAAGCCTCATGTTATTCATGGGTTAGTAAGTAAAGATATTGCTCACAATATCAAAGCTGCTAAGAGATTAATTGATAATCAAGATCCTGTTGTTTGGGATATTGTAGAAGAAGTAATTAAAGAGCATCCAGTATTATTAAACCGTGCTCCTACATTACACCGCTTAGGTATTCAAGCATTTGAACCTATCTTAGTCGGCGGTAAAGCAATTCGCTTGCATCCATTAGTTTGTCCTGCATTTAATGCTGACTTCGATGGAGATCAGATGGCAGTACATGTTCCACTTTCTGAGGAAGCTCAAGCAGAAGCTAGACTTTTAATGTTAGGTTCTGGAAATATCTTGAAACCTTCTGATGGAAAACCAATCGTTACTCCTGCACAAGATATGGTATTGGGTAACTATTACATTACTATGGAAAAGGCAGGAGAAGATGGTGAAGGTCGAGTATTTAAAAATACTAACGAAGCATTAATGGCATATGAGAGAAGAGAAATTACATTACATACTCGTATTGCTGTTCCAGTTGATTCATTTAAACATAAATTATTTACTGAAAGTCAAAAAGGTAAATATTTAGTTACTACAGCTGGTAAGATTAAATTTAATGAAATTTTACCTGATTCATTTGCTTATATTAATGAGCCTAGTGATGATAATATTCAAAATATTACACCTAATAAATATTTCTTAGAAAAAGGTACTGATATAAAATCTGCTATTAAAGATATGCCTTTAGTAAAACCTTTTGCTAAGGGAACTTTAGAAAAGATTATTGATCAAGTATTTAAACGTTATAAAACGACTGAAACTTCTACTATGCTTGATAGTTTAAAAGATTTAGGATTTAAATATTCTACTATCGCTGGTATTACTATTAGTATGGCAGATGTTGTTACTAGTAATGATAAAGATAAAATTGTTGGTGAAAGTCAGAAATTAGTTGATAAGATTAATAAACAATATAAACGTGGTCTTATTACTGAAGATGAAAGATTTAATAAGGTTATTGAAACATGGAATGAAGCAAAAGATAAAGTTCAAGCTGAACTTGAAGAGATTGCTAATAACGAAGTAGATAACCCAATCTTTATGATGATGCATTCTAAAGCACGTGGTAATATTTCAAACTTTACACAGATTGCTGGTATGCGTGGTATCATGGCAAAACCAGATGGATCATCTGTTGAAATTCCAGTACTTTCAAACTTTAAAGAAGGACTTTCTGTTGCTGAATTCTTCTTATCTACACATGGTGCTCGTAAAGGTAGTGCTGATACAGCATTAAAGACAGCAGACTCTGGATATTTAACACGTCGTTTAGTTGATGTTTCACAAGACATTATTGTCCGTGAAGAAGATTGTGGTACTGATCAAGGTGTTGTTGTTCGCGACTTTATCAACGAAAAAACTGGTGCTGTTATTGAAAGCTTACGTGATCGTATCGTTGGACGTTTTGCTAATAAGAAAGTAATTCATCCAGAAACTAAAGAAGTAATCGTTGATAAATTACAAATGATTACGGAATCTTTAGCTGATAAAATTATTGCTGCTGGAATTACTGAAGTGGAAATCCGCACGGTACTTACATGTAATACTGTTAATGGTGTATGCCAAAAATGTTATGGTCGTAACTTAGCAACTGGTAACTTAGTTGAGATTGGTGAGGCTGTTGGTGTTATGGCTGCACAATCTATCGGTGAGCCTGGTACTCAACTTACAATGCGTACTTTCCATACTGGTGGAGTTGCTGGTGGAGAAGATATTACTCAAGGTCTTCCTCGTGTACAAGAGTTATTTGAAGCACGTAATCCAAAAGGTAAAGCAACTATTGCTGAAATTGATGGTAAAGTTACTAAGATTAAAGAAGATCATGGTAAATATAAAATTAGCGTTACAAATAAATTAGAAACTAAAGAACATGTTACTAATTATGGTGCTAAGCTTTGTGTTGAAAAAGGTGATGAAGTGGTTTGTGGAGATAAACTTACAGAAGGTGCTATTAGTCCAAAAGAATTATTAGCTGTTACAGATCCACTTACTACTCAAGAATATATCTTGAAAGAAGTTCAACATACTTATCGTTCACAAGGTGTTGATATTGCTGATAAACATGTTGAAATTATTGCTCGTCGTATGATTAGTAAAATTCGTATCATCGAAGGTGGAGATACTAGACTTCTTCCTGGAGCACTTGTTAATTTCCGTGAGTTTACTGATAGTAATAAAGAAGCGGTTATTCAAGGTAAAAAACCAGCTCTTGGTAAACCAATTCTTCTTGGTATTACAAAAGCTGCTCTTGAAACTGATTCCTTCTTATCAGCTGCATCATTCCAAGAGACGACTCGTATCTTAACCGATGCTGCTATTAAAGGTAAAGTAGACCACTTAGAAGGATTGAAAGAAAATGTTATTATTGGTAAATTAATTCCAGCTGGTACTGGTAGTAAAGTTTATCGTAATGTAGACTATGATTTAGCTTCTCAATTTATTGATGAAGAACCATTAGACAAATTAGAAGATGAATTTATGGAGTAGTTAAGACTACTCCTTTTCTTTACTTTTATTTTTAAATTTAGTACAATGTAGTTGAAGGTGATGACATGGCAAAATTAAATAATAGCGGTTGGGGTGTTTCAAATATGATAGCATTTTTAATTATTTTTATTATATTCATTCTAATTGTTGCGTTTTTGGTTTATGATGTTGACCATGAGAAAGATTCAGATATTCAGTTAGTTCAAGAAGAGTTTATTCTATTATCTTAATTTATTAATTAAAAAGTCTATCTTTTTTTCTAATATTACTTGACTTTCTATTTTTGTAATGATATATTATATCTGCTAATTAAATGACTTTGCATGAGCAAAGTTTTATTTAGAAGCTATGATGATACACCTGGATATGTGTAAAGAAAGGAGATATATTTTATGCCTACATTAAACCAATTAGTTCACAACAAACGTAAGAAAAAGGTTAGAAAGAGTAGCGCTCCAGTATTAAATGTTGGATTAAATACTTTAACTAAGAAAACTACTAATACTAGCTCTCCTCAAAAACGTGGTGTTTGTACTCGTGTTGGTACTAAGACCCCTAAGAAGCCTAACTCAGCATTACGTAAGTATGCTCGTGTTCGTTTATCTAATGGTAAGGAAGTAGATACTTATATACCTGGTATTGGACACAACTTACAAGAACACAGCGTTGTTTTAATTCGTGGAGGCCGTGTTAAGGACTTAATCGGAGTTCGTTATCACATTATTCGTGGTACATTAGATACTGCTGGTGTTAAAGATCGTAAACAAGGTCGTAGTAAATACGGTGCTAAAAAGCCAAAAGATAGTAAGTAATTAGAATTTTTGAAGGGAGGAAGTAAAAATGCGTAAAAGACGTGCAGTAAAAAGAGACGTTTTACCAGATCCAATATATAAATCTAAACTTGTTACTAAGTTAGTTAATACTGTTATGTTGGATGGTAAAAAAGGTATTGCTCAAACAATCGTATATGAAGCATTTAATAAAGTAAAAGATAAAACTGGTAAAGATGCGCTTGAAGTATTCGAGACAGCTATGGAAAATATTAAACCACAATTAGAAGTTAAAAGCCGTCGTGTTGGTGGATCTAACTATCAAGTACCAATTGAAGTTTCTCCAGCAAGAAGCCAAGCTTTGGCATTAAGATGGTTAATTAAATATTCTCGTGATCGTGGTGGTAAGGGAATGGCTGATAATTTGGCTAATGAAATTATAGATGCATCTAATGGTACTGGTGCAGCTGTTAAAAAACGTGAAGATACTCATAGAATGGCAGAAGCTAATAAGGCTTTCGCACATTATAGATGGTAGGAAAGGAGTCATTATATGGCAAGAGATACGTCTTTAGAAAAGACAAGAAATATAGGAATTATGGCTCATATCGATGCAGGTAAAACTACTTGTACCGAAAGAATTTTGTTCCATACTGGAGTTACTCATAAAATTGGTGAGACTCATGATGGAGCTAGTCAAATGGACTGGATGGAACAAGAACAAGAACGTGGTATTACTATCACTTCTGCAGCAACGACAGCTCATTGGAAGGGTTATCGTTTAAATATTATTGATACTCCAGGACACGTAGATTTTACAATTGAAGTTTCTCGTTCTTTACGTGTATTAGATGGTTCAGTTGCATTGATTGATGCCCAAGCTGGTGTTGAGCCACAAACTGAAACTGTTTGGAGACAAGCTTCTGAATTTAAAGTTCCAAGAATTATTTTTGCAAATAAAATGGATAAAATGGGAGCTAATTTCGAATATAGTTTAAAAACTATTAGTGATCGTTTAGGTGTTAATTCTAAACCAATTGAATGGCCTATTGGAGCTGAAGATCAATTCCGTGGAGTTATTGATTTAGTTACAATGAAGGCTTATGAATATGATGGACAACAAGCTGAAAATGCTAAAGAAATTGAAATTCCTGCAGATTTAAAAGATATTGCTGAGGAAAAACGTGCAGAATTAATTGAAGCAGTTGCTGAATTTGATGATGAAATGATGATGACTTATCTTGATGGTGGAGAAGTTTCTATTGATATGATAAAGAAAGCTATCAGAACAGGTACGTTAAAAGCAGAATTTTTCCCAGTAATGTGTGGTACTGCTTTAGGTAATATGGGTATTAAGTTATTACTTGATGCTGTTATTGATTATTTACCAAGTCCATTAGATATTCCATCTATTACAGGTACTGATTTAGATGGAAATGATGCAGTTCGTCATCCAAGCGATAATGAACCATTTGCAGCATTGGCATTTAAAGTTATGACTGATCCATTTGTTGGACGTTTAACTTTCTTTAGAGTTTATTCTGGTCACTTATCAAGTGGTAGTTATGTTTTAAACTCAACTAAAGATTCTAAAGAGAGAATTGGTCGTATTCTTCAAATGCATGCTAATAATCGTAAAGAAATTAGTGATGTGTATACAGGAGATATTGCTGCTGCTGTTGGACTTAAGAATACAACTACTGGAGATACTTTATGTGATGAAAAGAAACCTATTATTTTGGAAAGTTTAGTAGTTCCAGAACCAGTTATTCAATTAGCTGTTGAACCTAAATCTAAAGCTGATCAAGATAAGATGGCATTAGCATTACAAAAGTTAGCTGAGGAAGATCCAACATTTAAAGTTCATACTGATCATGAAACTGGTCAAACAGTTATTGCTGGTATGGGTGAGTTACACTTAGACGTATTAGTGGATCGTATGAAACGTGAATTTAATGTTGAAGCTAATGTTGGTGCTCCACAAGTTGCTTATCGTGAGACTATTAAACAAGCTGGTGACTGTGAAGGTAAGTATATTAAACAATCTGGTGGACGTGGACAATATGGACACGTATGGGTTAAATTTGAACCTAACACAGATAAAGGATATGAATTTGTTGATCAAATCGTTGGTGGTGTTGTTCCTCGTGAATACATTCCAGTTGTTGACAAGGGATTACAAGAAGCTATGCAATCTGGTGTTTTAGCTGGATATCCTATGATTGATGTTAAATGTACATTATTTGATGGTAGTTATCATGATGTTGATTCTAATGAAATGGCATTCAAGATTGCTGCTAGTATGGCTTTAAAAGAAGCTAAGAACAAATGTAAACCTGTTTTACTTGAACCAATTATGAAAGTTGATGTTACTACACCAGATGAATATTTTGGTAATGTAATGGGTGATTTGACTAGCCGTCGTGGTCGTCCATTAGGTCAAGAATCTCAAGGTAATGCTGTTAAATTAAGTGCTATGGTACCACTTGCAGAAATGTTTGGTTATGCAACTAATCTTCGTTCTAATACTCAAGGTCGTGCAACATTTGTTATGTTCTTTGACCACTATGAAGAGGTTCCTAAAAACATTGCTGATGAAATTATCAAAAAGAGTGGAAATTAATTAAAAGTGTATCAAAATAGTTGAAAATCTTTCAATTATTAGATAAAATATATGTTGTAAATGAAAAAGGAGGAAATTATAATATGGCAAAAGAAAAATTTGATCGTTCAAAACCACATGTTAACATTGGTACAATTGGACACGTAGATCATGGTAAAACTACTTTAACTGCTGCTATTAGTAAAGTTTTAGCTGGTAAAAACGGTAATGAAGCTGTTGATTTCGCTAATATCGATAAAGCACCAGAAGAAAGAGAACGTGGTATTACTATTAATACTGCACACATCGAATATAGTACAGAAAAGAGACATTATGCACATGTTGACTGTCCAGGACATGCTGACTATGTTAAGAACATGATTACTGGTGCAGCTCAAATGGATGGAGCTATCTTAGTTATTGCTGCTACAGATGGTCCTATGGCTCAAACTCGTGAACATATCTTACTTGCTCGTCAAGTTGGAGTACCTAAAATGGTTGTATTCTTAAATAAATGTGATATGGTTGACGATGAAGAATTATTAGACTTAGTAGAAATGGAAGTTCGTGACTTATTAAGTGAATATGGTTACGATGGAGATGAAACTCCAATCATCCGTGGTTCTGCTCTTAAAGCTCTTGAAGGAGATCCTGCTTGGGTATCTAAGATTGATGAATTAATGGATGCTGTTGATACTTGGATTCCAACTCCTGAGAGAGATAATGACAAACCTTTCTTAATGAGTATCGAAGATGTATTTACTATCACTGGACGTGGAACTGTTGTTACAGGACGTGTTGAACGTGGTATGTTAAAACTTAATGATGAAGTTGAAATCGTTGGTATCAAACCTACTAAGAAAACAGTTGTTACAGGAATTGAAATGTTCCGTAAACAATTAGACTTTGCTGAAGCAGGAGACAATGCTGGAGTATTATTACGTGGTATTTCTCGTGAAGAAGTTGAACGTGGACAAGTTCTTGCTAAACCAGGAAGTGTTACACCTCATCATAAATTCAAAGCTGCTGTTTATATCTTAAGCAAAGAAGAAGGTGGACGTCATACTCCATTCTTCACAAACTATCGTCCTCAGTTCTATTTCAGAACTACAGACGTAACTGGTGTTATCTCTTTACCAGAAGGTGTTGAAATGGTAATGCCAGGTGATAACGTTAACATGGAAGTTGAATTAATTCACTCAATCGCACTTGAACAAGGAACTAAATTCTCTATTCGTGAGGGTGGACGTACTGTAGGTGCTGGTAACGTTACTGAAATCGTTGAATAATGATTATAAAAACTAAGGAGACCCCTTAGTTTTTTATTGCAAAAAATAAAAGATTGATATTAATCAATCTTTTTAATATTATCTAAATTTCCATGTAATTCTTTTACTTTCCAGCCTTCTAATTCATCTAGATAGGGCTCATAATAGTCATTTAAAACATATATTTCTTTTTTAAAATAGAAAGCAAATGCTATTTCGGCAAATGAATTAGGTCCAATGTAGTTTTTTATTCCGTTTTTTGTTGCGTTTACTATTAAAACGATATCTGTTTTTTTATCTTGAATTCTATCAAAATGGGCACGTGAGGCTATTTCTTTTGGCAATCCTTGCATGCATTCGATAGGTAATAATACTTTGTAGTTTTTTTTTTCTAATTCATCTTTTATTTTTATTATTTCGTCTTTTACTTTCATACTTCCACAGAGTACTACTACTGTCTTTTTCATTTTATCCCCCTAGTTTTGTTGTTTATTTTTTTCCGAAACTCTTATATAAGTTGTATGAAAAGTTATTTAATACAATATCAAATTCCCCAATGTATTCGGTAATAGTTGAATTATATCCTAATTTCATTTCATTTAATCCGCTAAATTTATTTTTTCTTTCAAATTCTCCTACTATGGCATTCAGATTTAAATATTTTAAATGTTGTTTATTGTAATCGTCTATCATACGCCATTTTAGTAGATAATTAGGATTTAAGTTTGAATAGTTTGTATCAAATCCATCAATATACAAGAATGCTGAGTTATCGTATTTTATTACAATTGCTCCAGCTACAACAATTCCATTTGGATGTTGTTTTAATAATTCTGTAGCTTGAACCATACTATTTTTGTAGGTATTTAATAATTTATCTGATTCCATTTTTTTATTTAAAAGAGCATTTTTCATTTCTGGAGAAATATCTATTTGCTGTATTTTTTCGGCTATTCTGTCGTTTTTTTCCATTTCTCTTTCGTATGCTTTTCTACTATTGATTACATATACTTCAGTGTTAATTCTACCATAATATACTTCAGCATTATCTCCAAAGTTGCTTACTAATTCTCTATAAAATTCAATGGGTTTTGGTGTTTTTCTTTTTACAAAATTATATAGTGTATTTAAGTTTTTACTTGGATCTTTATAACATTCAATTCCGCAGTTTGCAGCTTTTCTTATTTTATGTCTAGTTCTTTTGTCAAAACTATTAAATAGGCTTCTAATGTCTTTATTTAGTAGTACTAAGGCTTCCCATCTTGGTTTTTCTCCTTCAAAGAATAAAGTTCTTCCTTGATGAACAAAACCAGCATTTTGTAAATTTGCCATGATTAGATTTACTTGATTATTAAAATTCATAATATTTCCTTCATGGTCTCTAATGGTTGATGGAATATAGGGATCTATTTTTAATAGCATGAATCCTTGCTTTCCTAAGACCTTTTTTAGTTTTTCTGCAAGTTCTTGTAGTTGTGTTGGATTATCATAGTTAAATAAAATTCCTCTAGGTGCATATGCAATTTTATGTCCCATAAATACTTCGCTGTAGATAATTAGTGATGCTCCTATTAAAGTGTTGGAGTCGTCTGCAATACCTAAAAAATGGATATTAAAACCAAATTTTCTCATAGTATTACCATAGACAGATGTTTGATAATAATTACGATATCTGTGCTTACTGGCATATCTATCAAATTGTTCAGGGGTAATGGTTACAATCTTCATAGACGCTTCTCCTATTCTCTGTTCATTATATCATAGCTTTGCCAGTTCTTTCAATATATTCTCTAGATTTCGGTAGTCAAAATTTCTCCTTTATAGTATACTTATATTGGTGATATTATGTTTGAAAATCAAAAGATTTTAATTTTAGGATTTGCTAGAAGTGGATATGAAGCTGCGAAATTCTTGATTCAAAGAGGAAATCAAGTTGTTTTAAATGATAGTAAGCAAGAGGAGTTTCAAGATGCAGAAAAAGTTAAGGAATTGAGAGAGCTAGGAGTGGAATTTGTTTTTGGCTCTCATCCTGATGATTTACTTGATTCTACTTTTGATTATTTGATTAAGAATCCTGGTGTTCCTATCCACCATAAGTATGTGCTTAAGGCTAGAGAATTAGGAATAGAAGTAATTAATGAAGTGGAAATGGCTTATCGTTTATTTCCTAAGAATGTTACGCTTATTGGTATTACAGGTACTAATGGTAAGACTACAACTACTTCTCTTACTTATGCTATTGTAAAAGAGGCATTTGGAGATAGGGCTTTTTTAGCTGGCAATATAGGTTTTCCCCTTTCTGGTGTTTTAAGGGAGTTGAAAGAGGGCGATGTAGTAGTGATGGAGGTTTCTTGTCAACAACTAGCCAACTTATCTGCATTTCATCCCAATATTGCAGTGATGACTAATTTAAGTCCTGCTCATATTGATTTTTTCGGTAGTTATGAAGTTTATAAGAAAGCTAAGGCTAAGCTATTTCAGAATCAGACTAAAGACGATGTTGCGATATTGAATGTTGAAAATGCAGATGTTTTAGATGAGACTAAACGAATCTTATCTACTAAAAAATTCTTTTCTAGTGAAAACTCTATTAATGGTTGTTACTTAGATGGTAGAGATATTTATTATTATGATAAAAAAATATTGAGTCGCGATGATATTCGTATTGCTGGAATTCATAATGTAGAAAATGTAATGGCTGCAGTTATGGTAGCTAAGGAGTTAAAAATTTCTGATGATATTATTCGTCAAGTAGTACGTAATTTTAAAGGTGTTGAGCATCGTTTAGAGTATGTTGATACTGTTAATGGACGAAAGTTTTATAATGATACAGAAGCTACAAATATTAAGTGTACACAAATTGCTTTAGCATCTTTTGATGAACCTACGATTTTGATTTTAGGTGGTTTAGAACGCGGTCAAGACTTTTTTGAACTTTCTGATTATTTAGCACATGTAAAATGTATTGTTGCGATAGGGGAGTGTCGTGATAGAGTCGTTCAGTTTGCTGATACCATGAAAATTCCTGTTTATAGTTATGAGTTTTTAAGAGATGGGTTTCAAAAATGTTATGAAGTTTCTGATTCTGGAGATGTAATTTTATTAAGTCCTGCCTCAGCTTCTTGGGATCAATATAAAGAGTGTGAAATTCGAGGTGCTGAGTTTAAAGATTGTGTTAAAGCATTAAAAAATAGTTAAAATCCAATGGGATTAGTGTTATAATATTATTTATGAAAGGATGATGTTAATGAAAATTAAAGACGTAAAAGCTAGAGAAATATTAGATTCTCGTGGTAATCCTACTGTTGAAGTGGACGTTATTTTAGAAAATGGAATTAAAGGACGTGCTGCTGTACCAAGTGGAGCATCTACTGGTGAACGTGAAGCTTTAGAAATGCGTGACGGTGGTAGTCGTTATAATGGTAAAGGTGTTTTAAATGCTGTTAACAATGTTAATACTATTATTCGTGATAAAGTTATTGGTATGGATGCAGCAGATCAAAAGGCACTTGATTATGCTATGATAGAATTAGATGGTACTGAAACTAAATCTAAATTAGGAGCTAATGCTATTTTAGGTGTTAGTATGGCAGCTTTAAAAGCTAGTGCTATCAATGAAGGTAAAGAATTATATGAATATGTTGGTAATGGTAAAACTTTACCAGTTCCTATGATGAATATTATTAATGGTGGTGCTCATGCTGATAATAACTTGGATTTCCAAGAATTTATGATTATTCCACAAAGAGATACCATTCATGAAAGAGTACGTGTTGGTGCTGAAGTGTTTCACGCTTTAAAGAAAGTATTAAATGATAAAGGATACTTTACTGGAGTTGGAGATGAAGGTGGGTTTGCTCCAAATTTAGGTTCTAATAAAGAAGGATTCGATTTAATTATTGAAGCTATTAAAAAAGCTGGATACGAGCCAAGGGAAGATGTTTGTATCGCAATCGATGTAGCAGCTTCAGAGTTCTATAGTGACGGAGTATATCATGTTGATGGCAAAGAATTAACTACAGATGAATTAATTGATTTTTATGAAGAATTAGTTAATACTTATCCAATTATTTCTATTGAAGATCCAGTAGATGAAAATGATTGGGATGGATTTACTAAGGTTACTGAACGTTTAGGTAATAAGATTCAATTAGTAGGTGATGATTTATTTGTTACAAATAAGAAATGCTTACAAATGGGAATTGATCATAAAGCAGGTAATGCAATTCTTTTAAAAGTTAACCAAATTGGTACTATTACTGAAACACTTGAAACTATAGAACTTGCTAAGAGTAATGGATATAAAACAATTATTTCTCACAGAAGTGGTGAGACGGAAGATACTACAATTGCAGATTTGGCAGTAGGACTTGATTTAGGTCAAATTAAGACTGGTTCTATGTCTAGAACAGATCGTATTTGCAAATATAATCAATTAATGAGAATTGAAGAAGAGTTAAATTAATAACTCTTTTTTTATTGACAATTTGTTTTTCTTATATTATTCTATTTGTAATCGTTTAAAACCAATGGAAAGACCATAATATAATTAGCTCTTATATCAGTGATTTGAGGATAGTGTGAACTCAATTATAATCTAGTTATATTCCTACCTTTCTAGGTGAAGTTTTGCTTCCGGTGTTAACCGTTAAATAATTAAGTAATAAAGGATGGTACCGTGCTATATGCACTCCTTGGGTATCATTCTTTTTTTATTAGGAGGGATATTATGAAATTACAAGGAAATTATTTTTTTACACAAAAAGAAGATGTAAAAGATGAGGAAAGTGTTAGTGCGAATTTATTAGTTCGTGCTGGAATGATTAAGAAAGTAGGTAGTGGTATTTATACCTTTTTACCTATGGGACTTCGTGTTCTTAAGAAAATTGAGGCTGTTGTTAGAGAAGAAATGAATGCGATTTCTTCTAATGAATTAGTAATGCCTAGTATCCTTCCGGAAGAACTTTATGCAAAAAGCGGTCGAGTAGAAGCTTTTGGTGATGATATGTTTCATTTGTCTGACCGTTATGATAGACGTTATGTATTAGGTCCTACTCATGAGGAATTGTTTGTTGAAGTTGCTAAAGACGTGATTCAATCTCATAAAGATATGCCACTTAGTTTATATCAGATTGCTAATAAGTATAGAGATGAACCTAGAAGTCGTTATGGATTAATTCGTACACGTGAATTTATTATGAAAGATGCGTATACTTTTGATAAAGATGAAGAAGATCTTTCTAAGGCTTATCAAGCAATGTTTAATGCTTATCATAAGATATTTCAAAGACTTGGTCTTACTTATGAAGTAGTTCAAGCTGATACAGGCGCGATGGGAGGAAGCTTATCTGAAGAATTCCAAGCTATTTGCGATATTGGCGAAGATGTTTTAGTAATTTGTGATGATTGTGGCTATGCTACTAATATAGAAGTTTGTGAATGTATGGAATCTCATGTTTCTAATGATGCAATTGAAAAAGAAAAAGAGTTGCTTCACACTCCTAATGTTGGTACTATACAAGATTTATATGATCAATATAAGATTGAGCCTGTTGATACAGTAAAAACCCTTATTTATAAAGTGGATGGAAAGTTTTATGCTTTTTTAATTCGGGGTGATAGAGAATTAAATGAAGCTAAAATTGTTAAACTATTAAAAGCAAAAGAAGTAGTTATGGCAACGCCAGAGGAAGACGAAGAAATAACTCATGCAAAAGTAGGATTTGCAGGTCCTATTGATTTGGATATTCCTGTTATTATAGATTATGAACTTTTGTCTATGAAAAACTTTTTAGTTGGTGCCAATAAGTCTGATTACCACTACATTAATGTTAATTTAAAAGATTTTCAGTATGATCAGGTGGCTGACCTTAGAATGGTTACTGAAGATGATGTTTGTCCTCATTGTGGAGGGAAGTTGCACTTTAAGAAAGGAATTGAAGTTGGTAATACATTTAAACTTGGTACTAAATATTCCGAATCTTTAGGATTATATTATACTGATCAAGATAATCAATTAAAACCTGTTGTTATGGGATGTTATGGAATTGGAATTGCTAGAATTCTAGCTGCTTATGTCGAGCAACATCATGATGATAATGGTATTATGTTCTCTAATGAACTAGCTCCATATGATGTAGCAATTGTGATTGCTAATGCGAAAGATGATGTTCAGGTTGCATTAGCTGAAGAAATTTATCATGAATTACAGTCTCGTGGTTTAGAAGTTCTTTTAGACAATCGAGACTTACGAGCAGGTGTTAAGTTTAAAGATATGGATTTGATTGGTATTCCTAAGAGAATTACTGTTGGTAGAAAAGCAAGTGAGGGTATTGTTGAGTATAAAGAAAGAAATTCTTCTAATGTTTTAGAAGTGGAAAAACAAATTTGTATTAATAAAATTTAAGAGCTAGCAGATGGCTCTTTTTTCTTTTGATTTTATTGTTTTGGATGTTTATTTATGTTATACTCGTTATGATAAGGTGTGGTATTTGTGAGACTATATATTCAAGAGAAAAATAATTTAGTTAAATTTAATTTACCTGCTAAAGTTGATGGCTCTATGCTATTTTCTTATAAGTCTTCTGATTCTGGTATAGAAAATTCGATTAACATTGATACTGCTAATGGCAAATGGATATTAAAAAGTAATGGAAATGTTAATATAGTTTTTAATAATGCTATTCTTCCAGAAATTGAACTAGAAGATTATATGTGTGTACCATTAAGTGTTTCTGGTAGAAATGATTATATATGTTTGTTTTGTTTACCTTCTATTGAAGAAGCTGAGTATTCTTATAGTATCGAAGGAACTGATACGGTCACTATTGGTAAAGATCAAAATAATAGTATTATGTATGATCAAAACATGATGCTTCCTAACCACGCTATATTAAAATTACAAAACAATGTATGGTATATAACACCAACTAATTATGATGCTAATATTTATATTTATGTTAATAATAAAAGAGTCGTTTCTCCAACTCCGATTTTTATTGGGGATGTAATTTTTATGAATGGATTAAGACTTGTTTGGATGCAGAAGTTTATTAAAATACCAATGGCTCATAATCTGTATCGTGTTAATGGCCTATCTATTTTTGGTGGTGTCTCATCTGTTAGTAATAAGGATTATACTCCAGTTTCTGAAATTGATAGTAATAAACCTTTATATAATGAAAATGATTATTTTTCTCATATCCCTAGAATTCGAACAGTTGTTGAAAAGGAGGTAGTAAAGGTAGATGCACCTCCTGGTAGGCAAGATAAAGATAATGATATGCCATTTTTACTTAGTATTGGTTCAAGCTTTACGATGTTAGGTATGTCTTCTATTAATATGTATAATATTGGTAGTAAGCTTTATTCTGGAGAAGCAGATATTAGTGCACAGATTCCCGGTATTTTAATGTGTGTTACGATGATTATTGGTTCTCTTATTATTCCGATTATTACTAAACAATTTCAAAAAAGATTAGCTAAGAGGAGAGAAAAGAAACGTCAAGAAAAATATAGTCAATATTTATTAGAAAAAGAAGAGCATTTTAATTCTATTAAGAAAAAACAAGAGCAGATATTTATTGATAATTATCCGGATTTAGCAACATGTTTTAATATTTTAGAGACTAAAAATAGGTTATTATGGAACAAAGAAATTAAAGATGAAGATTTTATTGAAGTTAGATTAGGCCTTGGAGATAGACCTTCTTTAATTGAATTATCTGCTCCAGAAGAAAAATTTTCTTTAGACGATGATAATTTGTATCAAGCGGTGTGTGCTTTAGGGAAAAAGTATGATTTGTTAAATAATGTCCCTATTACTGTTAGTTTTAAAGATCAAATTGTTACTGCGTTGATTTTATCTAATAAAAATTCTGAAGATTTTATTAATAGTATTATGTTGCAATTAATTACATATCATAGTCCTCTTGATTTAAAATTGATTATTATTACAGACGAAGAGAAAGCTTATCGATGGGATTATGCTAGATATATTCCACATTGTTGGAGTGATGATAAAACAGTTCGTTTTTTTGCTAGTAAACAAGAAGATTTCAAGGTTTTGAGTTCATACTTAGATAACGAATTTTCTCAAAGGGTTGCTAAAAAAGAAGAGAGAGCTAAAGCTAGTAAAGAGGTAAATAAAGAACGTTATGAAGAGTATGAATTGTATGATTCTTATTATTTGATTATTACCGATAATTATAAGTCAATTAGAAATTTAAAATTTATTAACAGTCTTTTAGAGAATCAATATAATTACGGATTTTCTCTAGTTGTTATTGAAAAGGACATGAGAAACTTACCAAAAGAGTGTCAAAAGTTTATTGTTATTGATGATGTAGAGAGTGGAATGTTTTCTGGCAAAATTACAGAAGAAGATACAATTAAATTTAAAGCAGATTATGTTGCCGGATTAAATATGCGTAATATAGCTAGAAGAGTTGCTAATATACCTGTTCAAGGCAAGGATGCAGATAGTCAATTGCCTACGTCTTTATCTTTTTTAGAGTTATTTAATGTCGGTAAGATTGAGCAGTTAAATATTAGGAATCGATGGTTAAGTAGTGATCCTATGTCGACGCTTCAGGCTCCTATAGGTGTACATACTAGTGGCGAAATATTTACTTTGGATTTGCACGAAAAAGCTGATGGTCCACATGGGTTAATTGCAGGTTCTACTGGTAGTGGTAAATCTGAATTTATTATTACGTATGTTTTATCTATGGCACTTAATTATAATCCTAAAGAAGTACAATTTGTACTTATTGATTATAAGGGTGGAGGTCTTGCTGGTGCTTTTGAAAATAGAGAGCAGGGTATAGCTATACCGCATTTAGCGGGAACGATTACAAACTTAGATACTGCAGAGATGAATCGTACTTTAGTTTCTATTGATAGTGAGTTAAAAAGAAGACAAAGAATGTTTAATGAAGTTCGTGAGCAGACTGGAGAAAGTACTATGGATATTTATAAGTATCAAAGATTGTACCGTGAAGGTGTTATTGATACTCCAATTTCTCATTTGTTCATTATTTCTGATGAGTTTGCAGAATTAAAAGCACAGCAACCAGATTTTATGGCTCAACTTGTTTCTACTGCTCGTATTGGACGTTCTTTAGGAGTGCATTTAATTTTGGCAACGCAAAAACCTAGTGGTGTTGTTAATGATCAGATTTGGTCAAACTCTAAATTTAAAGTTTGTTTAAAGGTTCAAAGTAGAGCGGATAGTATGGAAATGTTAAAGCGCCCAGAGGCGGCAAGTATCAAAGAGACAGGTCGGTTTTATTTACAAGTTGGATATGATGAGTATTTTGATATTGGACAATCTGCTTGGAGTGGAGAAAAATATGTTCCTGTGGAGCGTATTATCAAAAAAGTTGATGATTCCATTGTATTTGTAGATAATTTTGGAAATAGTATTAAAAAGGTTAATGATGTTCAAAAAAAGGAGACTCCAGTTCAAGACTTGGGAGATCAATTGACCAATATAGTAAAACACTTACAAAAGATTGCTGAAGAAGATGGTTTTGCTCCTAATAAATTGTGGTTACCTTCTTTGAGTAAAACTATTATGTTGGATGAATTATTAGAAAAATATCATTATACTACTAATGAAAATGAATTTGTTCCTGTTATTGGTGAATATGATGCTCCAGCTTTTCAAAAGCAAGGATTACTTACTTTTGACTTGCTAAAAGATGGTAATGTATTGATTTACGGGTTACCTGGAGTAGGTAAAGAAAATATTATTAGTACGATGATTTATAGTTTGTCATTATATCATAGTCCTAAGGAAATTAATTTTTATATTGGTGATTTTGGTGCGGAAACATTAAAAATATGGCAAAAAGTTCCTCATGTTGGTGATGTTTTTGTTACAGAAGAAGCAAGTAAATTACAAAATTTGGTTAAAATGCTTAATAAGGAATTAGAGCGTAGAAAGAAAGAATATTCAGAATGGGGAGGAAATTATCAAGAGTATTGTAAATTGTCTGGGAAAAAAGATCAAGTTATTGTTGTAGCTCTTAATAATTATGAGAACTTTAACGAAACATATGCACGAAGTTCTGATATATTTTTTACCTTGTTTCGTGATGGCGGTAAGTATGGTATTTTCTTCATTGTTACTACTACTGTTAGTAATGCAGTTAGGGGAAGAGTTGCGCAGAGTTTCTTAAATAAAGTATGCTTAAAAATGCCTAACGATTATGATTATAGAGATTTATTAGGTAGTCCAAAGGGACTAATTCCTGTTGATAATTATGGAAGAGGAATTGCTTCTGTAGATAATAAAAATGCTTATCAATTTCAAACGGCTGATATTTGTGATAGGGAAAATAAAGTACAATTTATTAGAGAATATGCTAAAGAAGTTAGTAAAAAATATCCTGATATTAAGGCAAAACGTATTCCGGTGTTGCCAGATATAGCATATGTTGATGATGTTATGTTTGAATTAAAAGGATTAAACTGTGTACCAATAGGTATTGAGAAAAATAGTTTGGAAGTTTATGTTTATGACTTCTTGGAGCATAAGATCAATTTGATTGCTGCTAAATCATTGAAAAATCATATTTACTTTGTATATGCTTTGATTAGACAGATGATTTCTTTAAAAGATGTAAAAGTTCACGTTATTGATGCTATGAGTATATATCGTGGTAACTATGACGGGGTTGAAGTTTTTAGTGATAATTTAGAAGATGCTTTTATTTCTGCTTACAAAAATGTTCAAAATGATGAAAATCAGAAAATAAAACATGTTTATATTTGTTTAGGAATTTATGAATTCAAAAGGCAATGCTCAGCTAAATATAAACAATATTTTGAAGCTTTGTTTAAGGAAGTTAGTAAATGTAAAAATAATACGTTCTTATTTTTCGATGATTCAGATAAATACAAACAGATTCAGGTTGAGCCTTGGTATAAAGATAATATTAATAATACATTTGGTATTTGGTTGGGCGAGGATATTGGCTTACAAGTGGCATTGGGAGTTATGTCGTTGAGCATGGAAGATCGTCAAAACCTATTCCCATGTATTGGTTATCCTATATATCAAGGAAAACATATGGTTATTAAATATGTGATAGATGGAGTTGATCGGGAAGATGAATAATAAGATTTTAGTTGAATTGGTTGTTCCTGTACTCGAAGAAAAATATGATGTTTATATTCCAGTAAATAAGAAAATAGGAAATGTTATTATTCTATTATCTAGAGTAGTTAGTGAACTTTCCTTGGGATATTTTCAAGTTAATGATAATAATTGTTTATATAGTGGAGATACAGGCGAGAGATATGATATTGATGTGTTAGTACGTGATACTGCAATTAGGAATGGTAGTAAAATAATATTAATGTGAGGTGTAATATGGCAAGTTCTAGTTATTATAGAAATAGAAAAATACAGTATATTAATTGCTTGAATGGTGTTGTAGCAACTGCAAATAATTTGCAAATGGCCATTAGTTTGCTTGAGAGGATGATTGATGCTCAAAGAAGAGGTTATTCTGTTGATGATGTTAGTGGAGGATCTAATTATCTTTCACATTTACTTGAAAAGGAAAGAAAGATTTATTCTAATATTGTTAATACGGTTATTCCAGGGACAAAATCTATTATTCGAAATTTAGATTATCAAATTGCTGATGCTGAAGCTCGAGAGGCTATGGAATCTTAAAAGTAGGAGGTTTATATGAAATTGAGTATGGAGGCTAATAGAATTAAATCTGCCGGGGAAGATTTAAAAACTATAGCTAGAGATTATATTAATATTGTAAATGGTGTATATTCTAAAATTCAGAATATGGAAAATAATGGTGTTTGGATGAGTGAGGGATCACAAGGTGCTGCTAAACAATTTATTTCAGCTACGTTAAAAGATCAACCAAGTGCTATAGCTTTAGGAAATTCTATTTCTAATTTAGGAAGTAGAGTTTGTGAGTATGCCAGTGATATGAATGTTATTTCCGATAACAAATTGTAGGAGGTGGGTATTATGTCAAAAGTAACTGTTGATACAGATGTAATAAGTAATAGCTTATTACCTTTAGCTAGAAGTGAAGTGGATAAGATTTCTAATGCAATTTCTTCTGCTAATCGTGTACATTTTCCTAATGGAGAGTACGATTGGTCTGGAATTGTAGGAGAATTAAGTGATTGTAGAGAAGAAAGTAATAAATATGCTAGATGGGTTGCAGATATTAATGATAAGTACGTAAATCATATGGTTAATAGAGTGGATGATATTAATTCTATTTCTGTTGGGGAACTTAAAAAGCATATTTCGGTAGTAAAATAGTGTAAACTATTTCTTCGTTTCTTGCATTTTATATTTAATTGAGTTACTCTTATATTAGGATATTTAAGATAGGAGTGAGCATCAGTGGCTAGTGGAATTAATGAGGAAAAAGTTAACTCTTTAAATGTCGAATTATTAGATGCTATAGAAAATCTTAATTCTATATCTAATAGGTTAGATATTTGTATGGAGACTATTAAAGGTAATATGGATGGTTATGGAAAAAGTGAAATTTTGTCTAAACTTTCCGCTATAAAACAACAATTACCTGTTGTTTCTTCTAATATTTCCGCTTACATTGATGATTTGGGGAAAGCCGTTAATAGGTATAGAAATAGGGATGAAGAAGTAGCAACAACTCTTATGAATAATATCGGCAAATTGGATGAAGGGAGAGAATAATTATGCCAGCAATTGGAGATATGGCTTATGGGTATGACACTGAAGGAGTAGGCGCTTATTTAGATGCAATCAAATCTGAATCGCTTAATAAGGCTAAAGATGCTATTATAGAAGGTGTTAAGGACATTCAGACTTGTTGTGAAAATGAGTGGTCTGGTAAAGCTCAAGAAAATTTTATAACAAATTTAAACAAGGATGCTCAGCATGTGGCTAATCAATTTGAAACTTTATATAATATTTTGGTTAGTGAAATTAATTCTGTAAATGCTGCAATGGCAAATAAAGATGAAACAATGATTAATGTAGAATAGGAGGTAAATAGTTATGGCAATTACAATGAGTAATGCAACTGTAGATACAAGTGAAAGAGATAGTTTATTGCAGAGTAGTGTTAATGGTGGCGCTGTTGAAGGTGGTGTTACTGCAAACACGCGTACTGAAGGTGGAGTGTTTGGATTGTTTGGAGAAGAAGTAGCTTCTGGACAACCACTTGCCGGTGTTACTGCATCTTTTGCTGCAAATGTGTCTCAAGCAATAGAAACATATAAGACTAATGTGCAAACTGAATTAGATAAACTTCAAAATGTAGAAAGTAATGGTGCTTTTAGAGGTGAGGCTATTACTACGGCATTAGCTAATTTTGTTAATGCTGTTCGTGAAGTCGGTACTCAATATTTAGAAAGACTATCTAGTGCTGAAACACAAATTATTAATAGTGTTGCTCAAGCATATCAAACTCAAGATACAGATTTATCTGGTAATCTTAATTCTGACTCCGGTAGTATTGGAATTAATGGATAAAGAGACTTATTTAAGTCTTTTTTTTGCTTTTTTAGCATGGTATAATCTTTGTTTGTAATCTATCCTTTACTAAATCATTATTTTGTGGTATAATATGGAACTTAGTAAGGGGTGTAAATGTGAATAAATTTAATGTTAATAAAAAAAATGTATTAAAAGTATTAGTTGGTCTTGGAGTAGGAAGTGTACTTTTACTTTCTTCAAGAGGTATTGATCAAGTTATTAATTTTTCTGATTCTACTAATTTTTCTCAATTGAGCAATGATGAATTGTTATCACAATTTCAAGATGGTTTTAATGAATCGTTAGAACTAAAAAGTGAATTAGAAGAGGTTTATCCTGCTGCTTGTGAATTTATTGCTGAGTACGGTCAATATTTAGATCAAGAACAATTACTTGATACTGTTTCGACACTAGATACGGTTACGTTACCAGAGGAAGACTTTACTGAGGGAGTATTAGCTGAATATAAACCAGATAAGAATGCAATTTATTTAAATGAGCGTCTTAAATATAAGAGAGATTCAAAAATTTTGGAAATCAAAGAACACGAATTATATCATTACTTATTATCTGGAGGATTTAGTTTTAATAATAATAATTTCTTTCATACTGGACTTTCTCTTGATGAGGGGATTGCTACACTTTTAACACAAGAAAGTGGAAGCTTTGATAATACGGTTTATTATACTAAAAATGCTAATTATGTTAGAGTTATCTGTGAGTTAATTGGTTCTGATAATTTTATGAGTGCATGTGGAAATCATGATTTATCTGAGCTAACTGATTATCTTTCAGAGTATTCTAGTAAGTCTGATGCTAAGAAATTAATTAAACTAATTGATGAGGCCTGTCTTGATTATGGAAATATAGCAACAGATGAAGATATAGAAGCATGGGATATTATTAATGATATGTATATTAATAAAAATGGTGTAAGTATCGAAGATAGTAATGATTTAGTTATGAAAGTTTATAGTAATAAAATGGCGGATACTTCTTATGAAATAGATAATAAGCCTTCATTTTCTGTCCCTAAAGTATCTAAAAATTATTTTTTGAATACTGATATGGAACCTAAGATAATCTTTGAATCCGGTGGAGAGTACTGCGGTGAAGTATTATTAAATAATAGTACTCAATATAAAAAGTAATTATTTTGAGCTAATTAGTTGTTACTTCACTTATGAATTCTTTCCCAGTGGTTGCAATAAATAAAAAACTATGGTATTATATTGGTATTGTTAACGGAGGTGTGCTATGGAAACAGCGCTCTTAATTATATCAATTTTACTAATTGTAATTGTTCTTTTGCAAAGTAGTAAAGCGGAAGGTGCGGCTCAAATTATTTCTGGAAGTACTTCTGAATTGTTTACGCATCGTAAGGAAAGAGGATCTGAGTTAGTTATTACTCGTCTTACTTGGGTATTAGGATTAGCGTTTTTTATTATTTGTTTAGTATCTATGTTTATATAGGTTATTAAGGCTCTTTACAGAGTCTTTTTTTCATATGTAAATATTTCTAGTTATATAGGTAAAAATAAGGTATAATAAAGATAGAAGGTGATACTAATGAAAGATGATATTATAAATATATTAAAAAATAGTGATAAGGCTCTTACTATTTATGAGTTGCAAGAAAGGTTAGATTTGCATGATGTTGATGAAATAAAAAAGTTAAGTGATGAGCTTCGAGTATTAGAGGAAGAAGTAGTTATTTATTGTTCTAATAAAGGAAGATATATGATGCTTGAAGATAGTCACTTAAGAAAAGGAACTTTGAGAGCTAATAAAAAAGGTTTTGGTTTTGTTGAAATTGAAAATATGGAAGATGATGTCTATATTGCTCCTGAAAATATGAATGGTGCAATTCACGATGATATTGTTTTGGTTGAAATTACTAGTAAAATGAATTTAGATCGATTAGAGGGTCGTATTTTAAAAGTAATAAAGAGACAAGTTGAAAGATATATTGGTGAGATTAATTTTGATTCTAAGGGTAAAGGTCATATTACTTTAGATGATTCTAAGATTAAATTAAATATCGAAGTAGCAAAAGAGGATTCTCTAAACGCAGTTGATGGTCATAAAGTAGTAGTTGAACTTTTAAAGAAACTTAATAATAATTTAAGATATTCTGGTAAAGTTGTAGAAATTATAGGCCATAAAAATGATCCTGGTGTTGATATTTTATCTATTGTTTATAAGTATAAAATTAATACTGAGTTCCCTGTTGATGTAAAAGAAGAGGTAAAGACTCTTCCTATGGAAGTTCGTGATATTGATATGATTGGTCGTAGAGATTTGCGTAATATGGAGATTTTTACTATTGATGGGGATGATACGAAAGATATTGATGACGCTATTTCTATTGAGAAGATGAGTAATGGTCATTATAAATTAGGTGTTCATATTGCTGATGTTAGCTATTATGTAAAAGAGGGAAGTCCATTAGATAATGAAGCAATGGAACGTGGTACTAGTGTTTATTTAGTAGATCGTGTTATTCCAATGCTTCCTCATGAACTTTCTAATGGAATTTGTTCTTTGAATCCTAATGTAGATCGTTTAGCTATTTCTTGTGTGATGGAATTTGATCATGATGGAAGACAATTGGATTATGAAATTTTTCCTAGTGTAATCCGTTCACGAATCCAAATGACTTATAAGAAGGTAAATAGTATTTTGGAAGATAATAATATTCCTGAGGGATATGAGCCATATGAACAATCTTTACGTTTAATGGCAGAGCTTGCAGATATATTGAGAAAGATGAAAGTAAAACGTGGTTATATTGATTTTGAAGTAGATGAACCTAAAATATTAGTGGATGAGAATTGTAAACCTACTGAGATTATTCTTCGAGATAGAGGAACTGGAGAGAAGTTAATCGAAGACTTTATGATTGCTGCTAATGAGTGCGTTGCGACACATATTTATTTTATGTCGTTACCTTTTATTTATCGTGTACATGAAGTGCCAAAAGAGGAAAAGTTACGTAGTTATTTGAGTTTTGTTGGTAGTCTTGGATATCAGGTTCCTGGTGATTTAAAAGATACTAGCCCTAAAACTGTCCAAAGAATTATTAAATATTTGGAAGATAAACCTGAGTTTAAGATATTATCTAGTCTTTTACTTAGAAGCATGCAAAAAGCTGTTTATCGACCAGAAAATTTAGGACATTATGGTTTGGCTAGTCAATGTTATACCCACTTTACTTCACCTATAAGAAGATATCCTGATACAACGGTACATCGCTTGCTTAGGACGTATTTATTTAATAAAGAATTAGATATGGGTACTATTCGTAAATGGGAGCAAAAATTAGTTTATATTTCTGAACATTCTTCTGATCGTGAGAGAGCGAGTGTTGATTGTGAAAGAGAAGTAGAAGATATGAAGATGGCAGAATATATGGAGGATCATATTGGAGAGGAATATGAGGGTATGATATCTTCTGTTACTAGTTTCGGGATGTTTATCGAACTTGATAATTTAATTGAGGGGTTAGTTCCTCTTCGTGATATGAAAGACTTTTTTCATTATGATGAAGAGCATATGACTTTAACTGGTGAAAGAAGTCATGTAAAATATACAATTGGTGAGAGAGTATTAGTCAAAGTAGTTCGTGCTTCTAAAGAGGAGAAGACGATTGATTTTGAGATAATAAGGAAGTTGTAGTATGGTAGTGAGAAAAGTTAGAAGATTAAAACTTGGTGGAAAAATATTTATTCTTTGCGGGATTTTATTAGTTCTTATTAGTGCAAGTTTTTGTCTTTTTAACTTTTTTTTATTTCGTTCTAAAGATGTTTCAAAGCAACAGGATAAAAATGTTATAAAAAACGAAGAGTATCCTAAGCGATATAGTTTTGATTTGTTTATGGTGGGTGATGCGCTTATACATAGCTCTATTTATGAAGATGCAAAAGTAGCTGCTAATTCTTATGATTTTAAGCCGATGCTAGAGTACATTAAACCTATTTCTTCTACCTATGATATTGCTTATTATAATCAGGAAACTATTTTAGGCGGTGCTAATCTGGGTTATTCTAATTATCCGCAGTTTAATTCTCCAGATGAAGTAGGAGATGCATTTATTGATGCGGGTTTTAATCTTGTTTCTCTAGCAACAAATCATACTATGGATAAAGGAGAGGCCGGGGTTATTCATTCTGTTAATTATTGGTCTACTAAAAAAGATGTTATCTGGGATGGACAACGTACTTCTTGGGAGGAAAGGGATAAAACTCGTATTTATGAGTGTAATGGTATTAAGTATGCTTTCTTTTCATATACAACTTGGACAAACGGTTTAGAAACACCGGTTGGAAAAGAATATTTAAGTAATGTTTATACTCCAGAGAAGGCTAAAAATGATATCGATAAGGTTAAAGGACAAGTAGATATTATTATTGTTGCGATGCATTGGGGTACTGAGTATTCTATGGGAGTCTCTGATGAGCAAGTTGAAATTGCTAATTATTTGTCATCTTTAGGGGTACAGCTTATTATTGGAACACATCCACATGTCGTGGAGCCTGTAGAATATATTAATGATGGAAAAACTTTAGTTATTTATTCTTTAGGAAATTTTATTTCTGATCAAGTTGGTGTTGAAAGATTGACAGGTTTGATGATGGAAGTTACAATAAATAAAGTAGAAACGGAAGAAGATATTACTGTTTCTGTAGATAGTCCTAAGGCGGAGCTTATTTATACACATTCTAATTATGGCGGTAAGCGAAATTTTAAAGTTTACCCTTATTCTAAGTTGGATGGTTCTATTCTTTCGGATTATCAAAGTTATTATGATGAGTATAAAAGTGTTGTTAGTTCTCGTTATCCAGAACTTGTCTGGGGACTTAGTAGGAGTTGATTAAGTGGAAATTTTAAATAGAAAAGTATATCATGATTATTTTATTGACGAAGTGTATGAAGCAGGAATTGTTTTAACTGGTACAGAAATTAAATCTATACGTCAAGGTAATTGCAATATCAAGGATTGTTATGGAATTATACGTGACCATGAGGTATATCTTTTAAATATGTTTGTTTCTCCATACAAAGAAGGTAATTTATTTAATCATGAAGAAACTAGAAATCGTAAATTATTGCTTCATAAAAAAGAAATAAAAAAACTAGAAGATGCTGTACAAATGAAAGGGTTAACTTTGATTCCTATTAAATTATATTTTAAAGATAATATTTTAAAAGTTTCTTTAGGTGTTTGCCGAGGAAAGAAAGATTATGATAAACGAGAATCTATTAAAGAACGTGATATGAAAAGAGAAGCCTTACGTAATATTAAAAATTATGGCTAAAAAAAGAAAAGTAATTTTTTACTTTTCTTTTTTATTTTGTTTTGTTGTTTTTGTTGTGCTTTTCTTTGTAGTAGTTTTTTTTGTTGAAGGCTTTTTCCTTTCTTCTTTTTTAGTAGCTTCTTTTGCTTTCTTTTGTTTTTGTCTTGCTCTAGCTTTTTCTAATTCTTTGTGTCTAATTTCTGCTGCTGATGCTAGGTAGAAAATTCCAGCACCTAATACCATCGCAATGCAGTCAAAACTGTTAAACATGTCTTGAGTTAATTGGTTAGATATTAATGATGCTAATCCAACGATTGCAAAAATAATTCCAATTGTCTTTGCACTTTTATATTTTCCTTTAATACTAGCAACCCCACCAATTAGAGAAATTAGTGTAATCATATAGGATAGCACTATTACTATGATTTCTTGCTTTTCGTGTCCTGGCAAAACGCCTGTAATTGTTCCAGCTAAGCTTAATGTTCCTAATACGGCATATGTTAATCCATAAAGAATCATTACTACTCCTAAAAAAGTTAATGCCCCATGATTTTCTTTTTCCATAAAATTCACCTCTTTATTATTCTTATTCTATCACATTTCAAATGAATTTTAAACTAACATCTGTTATATTCTGTCAACTGGAGCAATTAATACTTTTCCTGTTCCTCGGAATACATTTACCAGGCCTTCTCCAGAGGCTGCAGATCCAATTAATGTTTTTCCAGAGCGTTCTACTGTAAATTCTAAGCTGCCACTCCAAGCAATGGCCATATTTCCATCAATTTTTACCACATCATTTTGTAACTCTACTTCAATTAGTTCTTCTTGTGGACATGGTGACTCTAAGCAAATAACACCTTTTCCTTCTATTCCTAGATTGAATAATCCTTCGTTACCAGCAACTGCAGAAGATATATTGCTTCTCATCACAGCTTTTTGTTTTAAATTAGATTCACATGCTAAAAATAAACCATCATCTAATACAATAGAATTATTCCATTCTTCTAAATTAATTAATAGAATGTGTTTATAGGTGGGTTCTAAAATAATTTCACCAGTACCGGTATACTCTGGTTTAATAGCTGATTCTCCAGTTACTTTTCCTCTTACCATTTTAGAGAATAAATCACCGGCTCCTTTGATTCCTGTGGTTGCATTTGCATTTCCTATCATCCATTGCATAGCTCCTGCTTGTATTGTTACAGGGGATTTTGCTAGATTACATATTACTTGTCTTTTTCTAACGTTCATTAAATTACTAAAATAACTTGTTTGTGCTGTCATAGGTGTTACGCTTAAATCTCTTACATATTCAATTACTGTAAACGGTCCCATTTGTTTTAATATTTGAATGTCATTATTATCTGTAAAATTTTTTACTTTATACATATTTCTTCTCCTTTGTTAGTTTATAATCTTATTATATTGAAATGTTTTTATGAATACAAGCTTTACTTTATATCATAAGAGTATAAATTTTCGATAACTTTTTCTCCATTTGGTAATGTGAGAGGGGATGTATCTAAAAATTTGCCACCGAGGTGTTTGTAAAATTCATTTGCAGAATTCTTTGTTAAACACCCAACAATCATTTTTTGATATCCCATTTGTTTTAATTCTTCCATTGCTTTTTCGAAAAGAATTTTACCAAACCCTTTTTTCTTTGCACTATCTAGTAAATATAAGGCCCCTAATTCACCATAATCAGAATAGTTGTTATATTTTGTTTTGCGAATTCTTAAAATTCCAATATATTGGTTATCTACCTTTAATAGAAATCTTTTACTAGTATCATACATATTGTTTTTTAGGTTTGTAATTGCTTTTTGTATTTCCTCTTCTGTATTTATTAATTTTAAAAATTTATCATTGACAATTCCTTTATATGATTGGAGCCATGCAAGGGCATTCACTTTTGCATAATGTTCTATATTATTTTGATTTAGTTTTTCTATTGTATATTTTTCCATGCTTATTTTATCATTTCCTTTCTCTACTTTCTTTTTTTAGTTGATTTATGAATTCTTCTATATTCATGGAAATAGTTTTTTCGCTCCCGTATTTACGATAACTAATTAAATTGTTATCTCGCTCTTTATCTCCAATAATTATTGTATATGGATTTTTCATTATATTGCTATTTCTTATTTTTTTATTCATACTGATTTCTTCAGTATCGTAGTTGACGCGAATTTCTTCTTCTATAAATTTTTGTTTTAATTCTTTACAATATTCGTCATGGTATTTCATATTTACCGGCACGATATTTACTTGTACTGGTGATAGCCATAGAGGAAGTACTCCTTTTGTTTGTTCTAAAAGGAGTACTAAAAATCTTTCATAAGAACCTAATACTGCTCTATGAACCATAACGGGAGTTTCTTTTTCTCCATACTCATTAATATAAAATAGTTCAAATCTTTTTGGAGTAGAGAAGTCTAATTGTACAGTTGGTATTTGAATTTCTCTACCTAGAGCATCTTCAAACATGAAGTCTAGTTTTGGACCATATAGGGCAGCTTCTCCTTCACATCTTTTGGCATTTAATCCAAGTTCGTCTGATACTTCTTGAAGCATTTGTTCACATAAGTTCCAATCTTCTTTACTGCCAATATATTTTTCTGGGTGATTTTTGTCTCTTACAGATAGTGATACCCAGTTGTTGTTCCATAGACCCATTCTTGTATAAAATTCTTTAATTAGATTGCACATATTTTTTACTTCTTCTTTTACTTGGCTTATTCTACAGAATGAATGTCCATCTTCTACAGTAATTGCGTATACTCTAGATAATCCACCAACAGCACCTTGTAATTCGGCACGATACTGTTTATCTGACTCCATGTATCTAATTGGTAATTCTTTGTAACTTCTAATTTTAGAGGCATATATTTGAGTATGATGTGGACATTGTACGGGTTTTAAGACAAACTTATGGCCTTTTGGAGAGGACACTCTAAATAATTCATCATTAAATTTTGTTGCATGTCCTGAAGTTTCGAATAGCGATATGTCGGCTAGCGAAGGGCAGCTTACTTTTTCGAATCCATATTTTCTACAAACTCGTTCTATTTCTTTTTGTAGTTCATCTTTTACGATTGTACCTCTTGGAGTATATAGTGGTAATCCTGGCCCTACATAGTCTGAAAAACAAAATAGATCTAAGTCTTGACCAATTTTTCTATGATCTCTTTCTTTCGCTTCTTCTACAAATTTGTTATACTCAGATAGTTCTTCTTTGCTATGAAAGCCTTTTCCTGTTATTCTTGTAATCATTTCATTGTTGCTGTTACTGTCTAGATAGACACCACTGATTCTTATTAATTTGACAAAAGTATCTTTTTTTAGGCTTTTCATTTCTTTTTCTAATTTTTCAAAATCATTTTCACTTATTTTTTCTTCTATTTTAAATTCATAATAGAATTCTTTTTCATTAGCATTTATATTTTCATATTTTATATTTTTGTAATTGTTGTGAATTACTTGTTTTAGTAATTCAGCGCTTTCTTTATTTATCATAAAAATTCCTTCTTTCTTTTATTTTCTTTTTGAATGGGAGTAAATCGTTTCACTTTCCGTCATATTATCATCTCCTTTAAAACAAAAAAGATGATACCTTAGGAGTGCATATAGCACGGTACCATCCTTTCGTTTTCTTTATTTTTATAACCGTTATTCGGGGAATCCATTTCTGGTCCAACTAATAGGTAGTGGCAATTAATTTTATTTATTATCTTTCACCATATGATAACTCTCTTTGAAATAAATGTTTAATTGTCGTATCCTATATTTTTGTATTTATATTTATTATATCATTTATTTAAATAAAAAAGACTATTACTTGATTGTAATAGTCATAATTTATATATTTTCATAACTAAAACAATCAAATTTTCGTTGATTTAATTTTTAATGTTGTAGTTGTCGTTTGATTGTTTTTCATAATTATCTCCCTTTCAAAAAGTACTTGTATTATATCACTAATATTTAATTTTGTCTAGTATGGTTAGAATACTGCTTTATCAATGGCTTTTGTAGTTGTGCTTGTTCACTTGGTTTTATTAATTCATTTATTTTTTTTCTGTTTCTTTCTTTTTAATAATTACTTTGGGAATATTTAGATTGCTTATTTTTTTCATATTATTTCTCCTTTAGGTTGTGGTATATTATATAGCTTTTTTGTAAAGAAAGCAATTAGATTGATTAATGGTATTAATTGAAGGCTATTTCTATATCAATATCATCATCTTCTATGGCTATTCCTAAGAAAATTAGCCCACTTACCAAAATAAATAAAGAGGCTATTAGAGATGCAGTAGTGAGATTTCTTTTCTTTTTACTGTCGAAGGGTGTTAACTTTTAATAATCTTCTAGACTATCTTTTGCAAAATAATAATAGGCAATTACTAGGATAGTGAATATTAGAATCATTAATTTTTGATATTCTTTTTTTATAGCTGTAAATAGAAGAAATCATGGTGTTTTGTAAATAAAAATAAAGACCAATCGACTTTGATTGGTCTTATATATCAAGTTCAGCTTTGTGAACGACTTTTTTTATGGTGCCATTGGGAAAGTTATCTACAACTTATTAACAATTTAATATAAGAAGCAATCACTATTCAAATTATAATATACATTTTCGATATTGATTATCAAAAACATTTCTTGTTTGATTGTTTTATGAATCCATTTATTATATAATTTTAACAGGAACATTTGATGTGGGTGTCGTCCTCCAATCTTGAGAAAGAAAGGAGGGATAAAAATGAAGAAAAGAACTTTTATTATAAAAGTCCTTCGATACATTGCTATCATTTTATTACTCCTTACCTTATTGGTAATAGCAATAAAAATATGACACTCTTTCATCTCTGATTGAGTGTCGACCATAATTTTATTAGAGGCGACATTCGCTTTCGGAATCGAATGTTCCTCTTTTTTATTTTATGCAAGTTTCCTTGACATATTCATAATAACATAAAAAAGAACTTTTGACAAGTCCTCTATATATAACTCAGTTCGAGCAATTATCAATCTGGTGCCGTTGAGGAAGTTATCTACAACTTTTACCAAAGGTAATTGATGTATGAATCAATCACTACATACATTATAATACATTTGTTGCTATTTGGGAATAGTTTTTATGCAAGAAAAATGATATAATTATCTAAACAACAAATAGTAATTTGAAAGTGAGATAATTATGAAAAAAATATTTGAAAAGAATGAAACTTTATTTTGTATATTATTAATAGTATTCTATATAATAGTAAATTCATATTGTATACAAAATTTTGGAATAGAAGATTATAGAAGTACAATTATAAACACAATATTTTCGTTAGTGTTAATTTTTGTGATAGTAAAACTAAAAAGAGTTTCTTATTATGGACTAACAAAAGTAAGAAATTTAAAAAGATATTTATATTTTATACCATTATTATTGATTATATCAGTTAATCTATGGAATGGTATTAACATCAATAATACACCAAACGAAATAATATTTTATATTTTAACAATGCTTAATGTTGGCTTTTTAGAAGAAGTTATCTTTAGAGGTTTTTTATTTAAAATGATGGAAAAAGATAATGTTAACAGAGCAATAATTATAAGTGCCATTACTTTTGGGATAGGTCATATTGTTAACTTATTAAATGGTTCAAATTTAATTCCAACTTTAATGCAAATATCTTATGCAATTTCAATAGGATATTTATTTGTTATTATATTTTATAAAAGTAAATCTCTTATTCCTTGTATCATAACCCATTGTTTAGTAAATTCACTTTCTATATTTAATGTTGAAAATACAGTATCATTATATGTATCATCTATGTTTTTAATAATAATATCATTAGTTTATGCAATTTATATAAATAAAAGCATAAAAGAACAAGAAATATAAATTCCAATTTAGTGATTTGTTTAATAAATAGTAATTTACCAAAAAGATTGTCAGTAATGACAGTCTTTTTTGTACGACAGGCAGTTATACAAATAAATTAGTTCAGTGCAACTAATCTATTTTTTTATTATATATTGACTTTTAACGATAATTACTATAAAATATAGTAGTGTAGTTTATAGTAGAAAGGAGGACATTAAATATATGAAAAATTATGACAATTATTTTCTTCCTGTAGATAATATGGAAGAAGCAAAAAGATACTATGAGGAAATATTGGGGTTAAAAAAGAAATTTGATTTCTCTGATAAGGGAATGGTTGCTTATAATATTGGAAATGAAGAACCTGCAATAATTT
>USGV01000003.1 GCA_900554305.1 uncultured Mycoplasmatota bacterium
ATCCTTTGAATGTAAAATATACATCCAATTAATTAGAACATTTCTTCTAAAGTAACGGATGTATATTTATCTTTGTTAATATAAATTTTTCTTTGAAATTTATGTTTATATTCCATAGTTATATAATTATTATCTGATAATTCTTTTAATAGCTCAGTTATTCTTCTAGATCCTACTCCTATTAAATTACCTAAGTAACTATTATCAGCATAACAATAACCTTCTTTATATGTAAGTAATAATAATCTAGCATATAACAATTTACCACTATTTCCTATGTTCTTATCATCAGCTAAAAACATTGGAATTTTTAAATACTTGTCAAAGTTCATTTATCAGTCTCCTTTCTTAATTCTTTAGTATTAATTTTTAGCATTTCTAAATAACCCATTTCCATTAACTGAGTCATCATTTTAGAAATAGATATTTGATAAAAATCTGCCATTAATTTAATTCTATCAAATAGTTCTATTGGTAAATATAATTTAAATATTCTCATAACATTCCTCCTATCTTCATTTAAATTAAACAACAAAAAAGACTTACATTTTATAAGCCTAATTACATAAAATAGCAAACAAAAGCACTCTAAAGGAGAAAATCTCCTTTAATATGTTTAAACTATAACATATGTTTTTTACCCCTTTTTATATTTCATTTTAGTTCTTTGAAATATGTTATAGTTCAAACTGTATTCATCTTATATTTCTATAAGATAGGTTCTAACATAAGCCTTATATCTTACTGAGCCTCTTATAACTAACGTCCTTTGACTCTTTAGTTAAGTGTTACTGTGTACATTCCGTTTGAGTATTCTTGATATATTAGATAATTTAACTCTTCTAATATCTTAATTCTTTTAATGCTTTTCGTTGCATTGAATTTGGAACAATATTTTGAGTCATAGGATTAATGTAGTCCATATCCCATTTTTCTATTGCGTAATCTAAAATAATTGAATACTTTTTAATTATTTCATCTGTTAAATCAAAAGTTCTTTCCCACAAAAAATTAAATTCATCTTTTGCTTTATTCATTGATTCAAGTTCATTATTCGAAATTAAAGATATATTCCACTCTATATTTTTTAATAGAGCAAATCTTGTGATATTAGATGATCCAACTATAATTTCAATTGAGTCTTCATATTCAAATAAATATCCTTTTGAATGGAAGCCATTATCATCAAAACAATTAAAATCTAAATGACATTCAAAATTTGAATACTTTCTCTGCCATTCATTAAAAATTTTTAGTGAAGCAATATCAGTAAAATTTTGATAAGTAGATGTGATTATTTTACCCTTAACACCACGTTCTAACGCTTCTTCTATTTCTCTTTCAAATAAAATAAGTCCTGCTTTTTTTATAAAACTTACCGAAAAATAAAATGATTTGCATTTTTTTAAGCTTTCTTTAATCTTATTTAAAAATTTAATATTGCTATAGTTTGTTAAAAATAAATCTCTCATATACTTCAACTCCATATTTAAATTATAACATAAAAAAACTCGTGTTTTTTATCGAGTTTCTTTTAGTGTATTAAAATTTTCCATACTAGAGATTTACAATTTCTCTGCTTAGTTTTCTAATAGATCCAATATGCTTAATAAACATTTCATCCCACAAATCTAAACACATAATCTTTACATGTTCCAAATTAGTATTACTAACCTCATCAAATAACCTTATAATTATGTAGTTAAGATCATCATATGCATAATTATGTTCTGGATTATTTTTATCATATTGTTCAATCGCTTCTTTTGTAATTTTAAATATAATTTCATCATACATATTTAAATTAATCCCTTCTTTTTTTATCCAATGTATAAATGGCTCAACTAAATCTTGTGATTTTTTAGACTTAAATATTGCTAAAATAAAATCACAATCATCATCAAGATTTATTCTTTGGTTATTAAATAATCGATATGGATTAACTTTTATATTATCTAAAGAAAGTAATTTTACTATTTCTGTCTTACATTGTTCTTTATATTCTTCAGTATTTAAATACTCTATAAACATTTCCATAATTTGATTTTTAACTATATCATCTTGGATTATATTAATATAATCTTGAAATTCATTATAAGCTAAAAACATGTCAACAATTAATGTAGAGAAAATCACTTTAGAATTTTTACTAGTTGATTTTAATCCACTTAAAACAATTTTTGTAATTTTTTCTCTTAACGACTCGCATTTATCATATGTACAATATAATATATTTCTATTATTTCTAAAATAATATATTTCATTATTTTCAAATAATTTTAATATTCTTTCAGTAGCATAATTTAAATCATATTTTAAAATTGGATGTAACATAAACATAACTGAAAATCTTACATATTCATCTTCAGAGATACACATTTCATTAATAATTTCTTTAAACATTTCATAGTTAACACTATTATCCCATAAAAGTTTAGCAACCGCTTCAGAAAACTTTCCAATTGTGGAATTAATTGCAATAAGTTCATATTCCAATGCTATATCTCTTTCATCATCATGTTTAAAATAATTCTTTTGAATTAACCCTCTTTTTATATCTTCATATATTTGAATTAATAAGTAAATAATTTCTTTAGACCAATCTGTATTTTGTTTTCTTGATATTATTTCACAAATATAAGGAGCTAGTTCATAGTTATCGTTTCTATAATCTATTGTTAAAAACAATTTCTCTAATAATTCATTTGAAACACACTCTAATTGTTCCGAACAAGCTATTGAACTATATAAAGTTATAATATATTCTTTTAATATATAATTCGTATTATTTATAAATAGTTCAATAAATCTAATCGGTTCTTTTTTTATATTGAAAGATAATGTTGATTGAAACTCATATAAACTACTTTCCACAAACGTAGAATTTTTTTCATAAAATTTTGTTTTACGATTATTAATTATTTTTTTATTTGAAAGAATTTTTAACCAGCTTTTGTCACTCAATTCTTTTTGAGCAATTGGTGAAACTACACTACCACTTTCGAAAAAATGATTATTAAATTTTGGGCTTATCTTGTAATTATATTTTCTATTTAAAACTTGTCGTAAATCCTCTGCTTTTTTAGACATCTTACCGATCGGAATTATATTTAAAATTTCATGTTGAAAATCTCCCCAATAGCTTAAATACATACATGCTGTAAAATTTTCTTTTTTTACTGACATATAGTATTTATATTGTTCTACCATATTATTTTGTTTATAATTTAATAAGTTAGTTTCTATTATATTCAATGTTGTGTTATCACATTTATCAATAAATTTAATTATAATTTTTTTAAGAAGACTTATTGATTGTGAAGAACCACTAGTAAACTCAAAACAGTTATTATCTATATTCGTGAATAAATATTTTAATATTTTATTTGACTCTTCATCCGGAAGATTCAATAACCCAAATAAAATTAGTTCGTTATGTACTATAAATCCTTTATTTAAATATGGTGAAAATATATCATAAAATTTTTTATAATCTTCTTTTATTAAATTAACAGTTGCCATTTTTAATAACGAAATAATTATTCTTTGAATATTCTTTTCATTGTATTTTTCCTTTTTCCAATCATATACATTGTATTCATTTGTTTCCAGTGGTAATAAAGGTAATAAAGTTTTTAGTACAAATGCATCACCCTTTATTTTCATATTTTCCTCATATTCAATAATTGAATTTTCATATTTTATATGTTTTTTACTTAATGGCAATTTTCTTCCTAACAATTCGACTATTTTTATAGCTCTTATTTCATTATATTTTATCAATTCATCCAAATTCAAATAACATCGCTCTAATAAATCATCATATTTTTCATATATATTTAGTCTAAGTTCGAATAATTCATCTGTATCATAATACATTTCTAATGGAAAACATTTATATAATTCTCTATCCAACTGTTCTTCTTTAAACAAGTATTTTTTTATAAAATCAACTTCATCATTTTGTAAATTCATATCAATACTTTTAAATAAAGATACTATAAATGTAGTTTTTTGTTCACTTATCCATTTATCAAAAATACCATTTTTTACAAGTAATGCTATCATATTTTCATGATTCATAAAAACTGTATTAAAATAATCTTCTACAAATTCATCTTTAAGATAATTCTCAAGAATATATTTTTCAAGATTATTAGAAACATTTTGAACTAATCCTAGAACTTCAAATGCTGTATATTTTATATATGCTCTTATTTTGTTTGAATTTAATATTATGTCTATAGCTTCAATAAACTTATTTTGATCTATTTCACATAATATTTCCAAAAACATTTGTAATTGATATCTTACACTCGGAACTTGATTATCCTTTTCCCCTATTAATATTTCGATTGATTCACCACTAAAATAACTATTAATCATTTTTTCCACACAATAGTAATCAAAAATACTTTGATGAGAAAAAGACAATATATTATTATTTTCTATAAAAAATTCTTTTGAACAAAGGTAACTTATAACATTAGAATCAATGTTATTTATCAATACTCTATTAATTGAAAGCATATTATATTTTTTCATTTTATCTACTATAGTATTTCTGGCAGTCAATAATTCTTTAGAATCAAGTCCAATTTTTAGTGATTCAAAGGAAATATCATCCCACCATCTATTAATTAAATCCTTTATACTACTAATGCTATCATATTCATCATTAATATTTGCTTTTTTCCACAAAAATAAGTTACTCGGGATTTTTAACATATTTTTAACTTTGGAGTTATATCTCGAATAATTTTTCCCAACCACTTTTTCTACGTCAGCATCTTTCAAAGTTTCCAACTTTATTTTTTTCCATAAATTATCATTTATCTTTTTAGAATCAATTAGTTTATTAATATTAACATCATTTTCATAATCAAAGGTACGACACGCCATAATTATTGATATTTTCTTATTTCTTGTTAAATTTATTTTGCTTACTTCATCTATTAAACTTGAACAAATATCCATAGCATCTCTACTATGTACACTTGTCCATCTAAGTGCATCAAGCTGGTCTAAAATTAAAACACAATTTTCATCTTTAGAAAATTTATCTAAACAATAAACTAATGACATTGTAAATCCCAAACTTTTACTCCAATCAACAACATTATTTTTGGGCGTTTTTCTATCTAATTTTATAGCTAAATATGTAATATGATTTTCTTTAAAATAATTTGTTAATCCATACATTATTCCACTTTTACCATACCCTGCTTTCCCAAGAATTAATGTTGAATTGCAATCTAAAGTATTATTTACTATTTCATTTAATTCTTCTCTTTCTATATATGAATCATTAATTAACGTTAAACTATTTTTAAATTCTTCATTTAGGGTTTTTAATACCGGAAAATTAATCTTATCATTGGATAAATCATTTATTACGATTCCTTCTTTATCAAAAAAATTATACAAAAATTTATTGTCTATTTCTTTTCCCATTATTTCTTCATTACATACTAGATCAACAAATTTACAATATATTTCTTCTTCATTTCCAATAAACAATTTTTTTATATAAATTAATATAATCTCTCTTAACATTTCATCAGGAATTTGCTCAATAGTAGTTCTTGATAGATATCCCATAGAAATCCTGACATCATTTATAACTTCGTAATTTAAATCAAGATATTTACAATATTTTTTATAATCGCTAAATGTACCTTCAGATGTCTTTATTTGATTTTCCAGAAATTTATCTGGATCACCATCATTGTCTTTAGCACGTCTGCATAAATCTGCTAAACTATTAAACGTTATTGGAGTTTGTAAAGCAACGCAGTTTTTTTCATTTGCATCTAAATGTATTTTCCACTTTTGTAATAACTTATATTTATTAAAATCGCCAAAAGACCAATCATCATTACTTAAATTTCTCTGTTTACATTGTATATATTTCTTTGTTCCATCATTGTTATTTACGAGGATATCTGTTGCTATTTCATCCTGTCCTAACCCTTCAAATAAACAACTCTTAGTTTTCTCCTCAACCACCTCTAATATTGCTTTTATGATGCAATTTCTTTCATAGCGATTTCCGAGTTTATCATTTCTTCCACCAACTTCATTTGACATTGTTTACCTCCTATCATACTCTAATAGTTATTAACAAATTTATTAATTGTTCAATATACTCTAATATTTCATCATACTCAATGTCTTTAGCATAACTATATTTTTTTGAATACATTGTCCATCTTTTTCTTAAGATATTACTTTCTTTTACTATTTTATAATTTTCAATAATATTTCCTCTAAATTCTCTTTTATTAAATGTATTTTCTATAGCTGTTCTTAAGTTACTTTTATTTATTTTTTCGGAATCTTTACTATATATTAAATAAATATCATAGAAGTCTCTCATTCTTCCATTAAGTTCTAATCTACTCAATATTGTCTCTAATTTTTCTGCTAATACCGTTTCGATATTATAGGCATATACATTAATATATCTATCACCAAGAAGAGGTATATATTTAAAAATAATTGCTCTTGGAGTAATTAGATCACCTGTAGCTACATCTATATGAAATTTTTCATTAATATTTTCTAAACTTGCAACAAAATTAAATCTAAAACCTCCATACTCATCTTCATCTCTAATTGTATCTACATCAATTATTTTAAATGTTATATTATCATTTAAATCAATATTAATAATCTCATTAAACATTTTTACTAGAACTTTTTCATCAAACTTTGCATTTCTAAACATTGTATCAATATCCATCGTACTTCTTGATTCAATGCCATATAATGTACTTAAATAAAATCCACCTTTAATAACAAAGTTTTTACTATGTTTACTATTAGATAATCTTTCAATAAATCTATCATACATATAAATTCTTAATAAAGTATTAAAATCAACATTTTTTTCAATAGATAAATTTCTTAATTTTGCTTTTAACTGCATACTATTCATACATCATACCTACATATTCCATTACTATTTCTTTAATACCCAGTTTTTCAGCATAGATAGATAGTTTAGCAATGTCTTTATCTTTTCTTTTAATATATTCTCTAACACTATGCTTAATAAGTTCTGAATCCATTCTATTTTTAGATCTGAGAATGTCACAAATACATCTTTCCATATCATAAGCTTTTACTTTATTTCCCATAGGTGTTTTAACTTTTGTAAGTCCAAGTTCATAATTATGATTATCTACATAAAAAACATTATGTTTTTTTAAATGTACACTATTATAATTCCTTTTAACAGTTATATCATAAATATCATTTGGGGCTTTTATAGATAGTCCATGAAAATAAAGTGCAGTCATATGGGAAAAAATAACATTAGGCATACTTAAACTAAAAACATAATAATTATCTTCTATTTTATTAGAATCAATATATATACCTGAAGATACCTTTTCTATAATCCCTTTTTCTTGCATAATTGAAAGATACATTCTATGTATATCAAACATATCTAGTTCTTTAGAAGTAATATAACCATTATTTTTTTTCATTAATTCTTGAATAATTTCAATATTGCTTTTATCTTTAAATTCTTTTAGAGTAATCTTTTCCATATTATCACCTTTTTGACATTCCTACTGAAATTATATATTTATTCAGTAATTTTGTCAAGTTCGGCATATAAAGTTTTTAAAAATGCTATTACATGTGTTATAATAGAAAACATTTAGAAGGTGATTTATTTGTTTAAAAACATTGAAAAAAATTATAAAAAGAACTTAAGAGAAAGTAAATTTAATAAATATTATTGGACTATTGCATTAACATTAATGTTTATTTCTTTAGTATTTAAAATGCCAAATAATATTAAAGCATATTTTATTTATATTTCACTTTTTATTTTAGTAATTATATATTTCGGAGTTGATTTTGTTAAAATTACTAAAAATTACACCATTAATAAAAAAACTACATTTTTAACTAAATTTAAAATTTATATTAAAGAAGTGGAAAATCAAAATATAAATAATCTTATATTATTACTTAAACAATATAATTTTAAAACAAAAAACGATTTAAAAATGGCAATTGACTACTACAATAGTGAAAAACCAATTAAAGTTGAATCTAATTACTTAGGATGGATTGTGTCTATTGCATTAACCTTATCTTCATTTATAGAAATCGCATATAATACTGAAACTCAAGCAATAGACACTACTAAGATATCTGTTATACTAGGTTCTACAGCAGGAATAATAATCGTATTTTTAATATCTATAATTTTTTTAAATTTTTTCATAAACTCAGTTGTTATTTCAAAGAAAAGATTACACTCAAATTTAAGCGAAGACTTAACATATATATATTTAAATTTTGACAAATATAAAAATCAATTATCAAAACAAAACAATCCTAAAAAATAGGATTGTTTTTAGTTATGGTGATGCTAACTTAATCAAATTAACTTTACATTATCTGGGAACGTTTGCTTTCTATTCCAACTGTATTTCACATTGAGTCATAATACTTTGCATAAGTTACTTTTTTATCAATAATATTATGGTGATATTCATTTAATGTATTTAATTTACAGTCTCTTCTAATTTTTCAACAAACTTGTTATATAAGTTCTCGTTATTATTATTTATTAGATCAGCTTCTAATAATTCTTTACCTTTTCTTTTCAAAATCCGCATTATTCCAACTCTTACTAATGAGTGTCTTATATTTAAAAGCCATTGTTTATAACTATTGTTCGGACTATTAAACTCTGTTATTTGAAAACCTCTTAATCTTTTTTCTAAATTTTCAAGATGATCTAAATCTTCTTTATATTTATATATTATTTTTTCTATTAAATTTTTATCAAATGGAATAATGCCATTAATCATATTATCTATTGTAAACAAATCATTAATATATTCAGCATCTTCTTTACTATCCTTTACTTCATCTATTTTTTTAATAAGACTCATAATTGCATTGGTTTCAATCATTATATTTCCTCCTTTCATAAAATTACTTAACATTATTATAAACCATAAAAAGCATAAAAAAGTATAAATACAATAAAAGATTTAAAAAAAACTAAAATAGTGTTTATTTATTACATAAACACTATTTTAGTCGATTTAATCCATCAATTTAATTAACTATACTAATTAATCAATTTATTCAAATATAGCCGTCTAAATGCCCAATTAAATTATGTAATGGTAAGTGAACTCCGCTCCACCAGAGTTTATGTGATTAGAAATCAAGATCGCATTAGGATCTCCATTAAAAGCTTCATTTGCTCTTCTTAATCGTTCTGTTCTTGAAATGTCCTCATCTGTCATTTTAATTGCTATTACCGGAATTCCTAGTTCTTGTAATCTCTTTGTCATATAGTTTGCCGCTTCTAATGTAAAGTCTTTTTCTCTTAGGTTTCCACTGATTGCTCCTGGGTCACTTCCCCCGTGACCACTGTCTACTACTACACCAGTTATCTTTCTACCATTCATCTTTTTCACCTCTACCTTAGAATATGTAAAAAGACTATATTTTGCCACAAAAAAAGATAAACTGCTGTTATCCTTTATTACTTTCCTTGTGTTGCTGTGGATGTTTTCTTATATATTCTCTAATCTTTCTTTTTGCTCTTGTTGTTTTGGTCTTATCTAACCATCCTTCCTTAGGTCCTTCTGCTAGAGGATCTGTTATGATTGTTACTTGGTCTTTATTATGAAGTATATGATCGTATTGTACAGGTACATTATTGACTGTTGCCGCAACCATACTGTTTCCTATATCAGTATGAATCTTATAGGCTAGATCAATGGCAGTAGAGTCTGATGGCAATTCTATTATTCTTCCATCTTTTGTTTGAACAAGTATTCTTTTTGATAATACTTCTTTTTTTATTTGTTCTACAAATGCTTTGTTGTCTGCAAATTCTTGGTTGATTTCTACTAGAGAATCAAAAAATTGATATTTGTTTCTTAATTCTTCTTGCATTACTCTTCTAGCATCACCTTTATTAATATCCCAGTATGCTGTTAGTCCATATGATGCAATTTTATCCATATCAAAGGTTCTAATTTGAGTTTGTACTAATTTATCTTCTGGACCATATACCGTTGTGTGTAAAGATCTATACATATTTGGTTTAGGATTATTTATATAATCCTTAAATCTGCTATTGATTTCATGGTAATTTGAGCGAACTTGTTCTAATGTTAAGAAACAGTTATCAAAACTATCTACCATTACTTTTAGCGTTAATAAATCATGTATTTCTGATAACTTTTTTCCCTCTTTCATTTTCTTATATATTCCGTAAATATTTTTTACCCTTGTTTTTATCTCGTGGGGAACATTCTTGTTTTCTAAAAGTGAGTGAATGCTTTCTAGCATCTCTTGTAAACAATTTTTACTATCTTCTTCTATTTTAAAACGTTTCTCTTCTATGCTTTTATATTCGTCTGGATACAGATATTGCAAAGATAAATCTTCTAATTCTGTTTTTAAGGTGTGCACTCCTATACAATCTGCTAATGGAACATATAGAAGTAGTGTTTCTTCCGCATTTTCTTTTTGTTTTAACTCCGACTTATACTGTAAGGTTCTCATATTATGAAGTCTATCTGCCAGTTTTATAATGATAATTCTTACATCGTCTGTTATGCTTGTTATTATCTTTCTAGTATTAGCCATATTTTGATCTAATTTTGTAGCAAAGTTCATTCGGCTTATTTTAGTTACTCCTTCTACTAAATGTGCAACTGTTTCATTAAAATTCTCAGCAATTTCTTCTTTTGTTATTTCTGTATCTTCTAAGGTATCATGTAATAATGCCGCACAAATTGTATCTCGATCTGCATGCATTTCTGCTAGAGTATAAGCTACATTTAACGGATGAATTATATAATCTTCTCCACTTTGTCTTTTCTGTCCTTTATGCAATTCCTCAGCAAAATAATACGCTTTCTTAATTATATCTATTTCTTCTTCATTATATTCAGCTACTTTTGTGAGTAAATCATTTAATGTTAAATTATTCATATCCACCTCCTAAAAACAAAAGGACACCATGGTGTTACCATAGTGTTCCGCATTCTTTGATAAAGCATGAAGATAATTGCATGATAAAAGAAAGTAATATTAAATCAATAAATTTGATATTTATTCTTTCTTTAACAATACATTCCATAACTTTACCTCTTTAAATATTAGTAATAAAGTTATCATTAATCTTTTTGTATGTCAAGATTCTTTTATAATTCTTTTAAATAAATATTTCTTGTCCCTCTTTCAAAGTTTTTTGTATTTATTAATTTAAATTTATCTTTTTCTAAATTTCTAATTGAATACATATTATCTGGATGAACTGTTACTACAGCATATCTATATCCTTTTTTTCTTGAGATTTCATCTAATTCTCTTAACATTTGATATTGTAAATTATTTCCTATATAGTTGGGATTAACAAACATAGGACCATAATCTATTACTTCTTGCACCTTATAGTTTAATTCAAACTTTATTAGTGATTTTTTTGTTGCTGGAATTATCATCATAGAACAAATGGGAATTTCTTTACTATAATATACCCATATTTTAGAATTCTCTTGCAATAGCAATTCTATATCTTCTCTTGTAAAGTCCCCTAGCCATTCGGGATTATTCATAGTTTCTTTTACTTGTTCTCTGAACTTTATATATTGGTCTATATTTATCTTTTCTACTACTATTAAATCCTTTATATTTATTTTGTTCCAATCTAGACTTTTTCTTATTTCTTTGATCTTTTCTGGTTCCTCTATATATTCTTTTCGTGGTTTTACAAAGTTTTTAGATCCTCGTTTTTCCTCTTTATATCTTGGAATCAATTGAACATGAAAATGATTCATTGGTCCGTCACACATCGTACATAGATATATGCTTTCTGCCTGATATACTTCTTTTAATACACTCATTACTTTTTTGGCAAAAGTATAAATATTTTTACATAATTCGTCTGGTAATTCTAGCATATCTTTATAATGTTTTTTCGTGGAAATAATAGTATGACCTCTTGCTCTAGGATTATTACATAGAAAACATTCTATTTCTTTATCTTCATATAGCATTTGATTCTTGTTATCTCCATAAACGATATGGTTGTGTTCTCTGTCATAGCAAGTTGGACATATTCCTCTATCGGTTAATTCTTTATTGGTTATTTTTTCCATATTATTACTCCATCATTTATCATTTTTATATAATACATTAATATCTACAGCTGTATTAATTCCATCTATTCTTCCGTCTTGGCATAACTGCCACATTACGTAATCCGAATCATAGTCGGTTTCATCTGTATAATGTGCTAACCATACATCGTAATCATGATATTTCCAAATGCTATTTAGATAGTTTTTACTTCCATAAAGCATACCATCATATCCTGCATTTTCAATCTTTTCTAGAAAACTTTCTGCTACTTCGTTTAATCCGAACAGACTTAATTGCATTTGATTAAAGCTGTTATAGCATTCCCAGTCGAATGCAATCGGTAATGTAAGTTTATAGTCCTGTACTTGTTCTAGTACCCAGTCAGCTTGTTTTTTAGCTTCTGTGTTGCTATCTGCATATGAATAAAAATATACACCTACTTTTAAATTATTTTTTATTGCATTTTCTATATTCTGTCTGAAGTATGGATCTAAATTATATTCTCCTCCTATACCCTGTTGTGACCCTACTCTAAGCATTACAAAGGTTGCTCCCGCATTTTTTACTTTTGCAAAATCGATTTCTTCTTGCCATTTTGATACATCTATTCCGATTTCTGTATTTTCTTTTTTATGGTTTTCTACCACCTCATTAAATGCTGTTACAACTGGCTCTTCTACAGTCTCTGATTCTGTTGCTGACTCCACTTGAGGAGTTGGTTCATATACATTTAAAGCAAAATTTACTTTCTCTTCATTGTTACTACTATCTGTTGCGATATACGTTAAATTATATGTTCCTGCTGTATTTAAATCATATGTTCCTTCTATTCTACAATTTGGACTACTATCGTAGTTATCTGCACAAAGGATTTCTTCTTCTAAGTTTAATTTGCTTCCTACTTTAACACTATAACTACCAGATAACCAAATTAACGGTTCTTCTTGATCTACTATTTCAATATCAAAAATACCTTTTCTTTTTCTTCCTTGTTCATTTTCATAAATGAAAGTTATTTCTTGTTTTCCTAATTTTTCTGTATTTATTTTTTTATTCGTTATTACTTTTCCTTCTATTGAAGAAATAAAATCACTGACTTTTTTTTGGCTATAGACATCTACTTTTAGATTATCTACTAATTTATATCCTGATGTATCTAGTTTAGGTTCTGCAGTTATTAATAGTATGCTTCCTATTATTATTAGTATGATGCCAACTAAAGTAATTACTGTTATTCTTTTCTTTTTCATAAATCACCCCTAATAGCTGATATTGTATATTTTCTTTTACACTATTTTAAACAGAATTTATTATATTATACTATACTCTTTATTAGCTTTTTATCGCTTTTTATAGCTTTCTTTATTTTAATTATATCTTATTTTGTATAAAAATAAAATATCCACAAGAGATGTGAATATTTTATTTATTGTTTTTTATACTTTCCACAGATTCTGTTAATTTTTCAAAGGTAGATGCTCCTGGAATTGTTAGTTTAATAATTGAATCTTTTACTATAAATGTATTAGGATAAGAAATAATTTCAAATTTTGAGAAAAATTCTCCGGTATTATCCAATAGCACAGGGAAATCAATATTTCTTTGTTTAATTATCTTTTTAATTTTTTTAGAACTTTTTCTTTCTAATTTTGGAGACACTACACTAAGTAGTACTACTTCTTGTTTGTTTTTATCATAATGTTCATATAGCTTCTCTAACTCTTTGATTTCTTTCTTGCAGGCTACACAGTCAGTAGACCAAAAATGTAATAATACTACTTTGTCTTTATAATCTTTCCAGTTATGAGTTCTATCATTTTGATCTTTTAATATAAACTTTTCTACTTTGTAACTTGTCTTGTTATTAGTAGTTGTGTTTCCTGTTTTGCAACTAGCCAATCCAGTCTCTTCGTCAATTCCACAATTTTGTTCTAATTTTGAGAAAGTAGTAATGTCTATATTGGTAATTAAAATATAGCTTCCTACTAAAATTAGTAATATTCCTCCTACTTGTACTATTCTTTCTAAGATATGTTGTTTTTTCTTTAAAAAATTTAGTACTTCTCCTGTAAATAATCCTAATATTAGGAAAGGAATGATAAAACCAATGGCATAAATTAAAACCAATAGATTTCCTATCAACATGCTTTCAGCACTACTTGCCATGATTAATACTGATGATAATGCTGGACCCACGCATGGTGTCCAAGCAAAACTAAATAGAAACCCCATAATAAATGCTACTACTGGATTCATTTTATTAGGGTTAATATTTACTTTTAATTTTTTTTCTTTCTGCAAGAATTTAAAATTGATTATTTTTAATTGAAATAATCCTAATACTATAATAATTATTCCACCGATAATAGCAATTATTGATTTATATTCTTTTAAAAAGCTACCGATTACAGTGAATGATAGCCCTAGAATAAAGAATGACATAGATATTCCTAATACAAAAAATAGTGTGTATAAAAATACTTTTTTTCTTTTATATATTATTTTACCTTCTTTTGTCTTTTCCTTGGCGCTTCCTGCTAGATAACCCATATATAATGGTAATAGCGGTATGACGCAAGGAGAAAAAAAAGAAATTAGTCCTTCTAGTAGGACGGCAGATCCTTGAATTATAAAGTTCATTTGTTACCTCCTTATTATTTATACCTACTATATTTTAGCAAAACTTATGTTTTTAGACAAGAAAAAATTCCTGACGGACTTTATATTTCGACCTCTTCTATATTTTTGGTTCCTTTGTTCATTACTTTGTAATATATTAAAATACTTCCCATCAATAATATGATTATTAACATTCCTTTTAGTATAGATAGTGGTATTAATACTACTCTATTTAAATAATATATTCCTCCACCAAGGATTGCTGCAATAATCATTGAAATAGCCATAGAGAAGAATGTATTCTCATTTCCTCTTAAGGCATTTAGCTCATCTTCCCAGATAAGTTTTGGATTGATAGTATCTAGATATATTCCTAGATACGTAAAGAAGATACATGATAATAATGAGACTATGGTAAAGATTAGAAAATCAATTAATGTTGCCTCTAAATAATATGAAATAATTAATAAATAAACAAAATTAAATCCAAAACTTATTATAATTGAAACTAAGGCTTTTATATTTAATTGTGTTTTATAGTTTATTGGAATATATTTCATAAATGGAAAATGTTTTCCTTCTCTTGAAATAGAACTTGAAGCAATACTGTTTGCGGTTGTAAGAATAGCAGAAATTGCAAAAATAGAAATAAATATTACTAATAGACCAAGGGCTTCTTGTTGTTTATAATGATTTACAAACTCTAAAATAATATTATCTTGTCCTTGAATTAAATAAATTAAAATAATTACTATCGGCCATAATAAGTTACTTAAAATACAATTACTGAAAAATGCTGGTGTTCTTGTTAACAATTTTAATTCTTTCATTAAATATGTTTTTTTATAGTCTGTTTTTTTAGTATTGGATAATACTTTAGTAATGCTTTCCTTTTGATGGACTGCATTATTACTAATTCTTTTTACACCAGGAATATAGAATTTGTCAGCTAGCATCATAAATACTACATAAGCAAAAGCATTAATTATTAAATAAATTAAAAATGCTCCGATATTTGTATTAGAAACGGCTTCTACTAAAAAATAAGTACTAGGAAAAATATAATTCATAACGTCTATGAACCCTATCTGTCCGGTAGCAAGCATTTTGACAAATTCAGTAATGCTATCATTGTTTACGTAGCCTATTGCTATTATACCAATGATGATAATTAATCCTAATAATAGTAAAGTTAATGTGTTATTTTTATTTTTTATTAACTTAGTAAATCTCATAATTAATAATGTAATAATTCCACAATACACTAGTGGTAAAATAGGAAGAGTAAATACTCCGATAATGCTCATTAGGGTTGTTAGTATATTAAAATCTGTTACTATTAAAAATCCTAAAAATGCAGCTAATAGGAATAGGAACTCCATAAGACTTTCACTAATTAATACTGCCATAAATTTAGATGAAATTAAAGTTTTTGGGTTTATTGGTAATGGTAATATATGTTCAATATCTCCAGCAAAATAAAATGTGTTTAGAATGATATTAAATCCGAATATCATTGAGAATATACATATAAATTGGATTACTAACAATAATCCATTTCCAATATTTCCAGCATATAGAGGATTAGATAAAATTTCTTCTTGTATTCCTACTGTTGTTGTTCCTACTAGAAAGGCCATTAATAAAAAGCAAGGAATAAAAATAAATATTGTCGCAATAATTCCTAAAGTAATATAGAACTTAACTTTACTTTTCTTTTCAGACTTTGGCATTTCGCCGGATAATAAAAATGTTCTTACTAATTTAGCGTACGTTTTCATCTTGAACCATCCTTAAGAAAATTTCCTCTAAGTCCTTTTTACTATATGTTTTCTTTAACTCTTTTAATGTTCCTTGATAAATTATTTTCCCTTCTTTAATGATGATAACTCTATCACAAAGTTTTTCTGCAACTTCTAAGACATGCGTTGAAAATAGTACAGCATGTCCCTTTTTGGCATGTTCTTTCATCATCTCTTTTAACTGATGCGCTGACTCTGGATCTAATCCAATTAATGGCTCATCTAATATCCATACATCTGGTTCATGTATTAAGGCAGCAATTACCATCATTTTCTGTCTCATTCCATGAGAATAACTAATCATTTCAGACTCCAAAATATCTTCTAGTCCAAATGCTTTTGTCAATTCTTTAATTCTTTCTTTTCTTTTTGTTGTACTTACTTCATAGATATCAGCAATTAGATTTAGAAATTCAACCCCTTTTAGTCTTAAAAACATATCTGGGCTATCAGAAATATATCCGATATTTTTTTTTGCTTCTAGAGCATCTTTATCAATATCATATCCAGCAACCGTTATCTCTCCACTATCTTTCTGATAAATTCCTGTTAATAGTTTTAGTGTTGTTGTTTTTCCACTACCATTAGGTCCGATAAACCCTACGATTTCTCCAGGATTTACTTCAAAAGAAATATTGTCTACTGCTTTATTTGTTTCATTAAATACTTTGGTTACATTTTTTACCTTTATCATATTCTTCCTCCTATTGTTATTTTAATACCTATACCTTACTTTAAGTCAAGTTTTCTACTTATATTATTGACCATTTGACAGAAAAAAAAACATCTTTCGATGTTTATAGCATATTTTTTTTCTTTAATAATAATGCAACAATTAAAGATACTATTACTGCAAGTAATATAATAATGACAAATGCATTACTTATATTTCCAATTGCTCCTAATGGTACATTCATACCTAAAAAAGAAGATATCATTGTTGGAATAGATAATACAATAGTAGCTGCTGCTAAAAACTTCATAGCAATATTTAAATTATTAGAAATAATCGTTGCATAAGTATCTGTTACTGACGATAAAATATCTCGGTAGATACTACTCATTTCTATTGCCTGCTTGTTTTCAATAATTGCATCTTCTAACAAGTCTAGGTCTCCTTCATATAATGGTAATATAATTCCTTTTGATAGTTTTTCTAACACTACGTCGTTAGCTTTTAATGAAGTCATAAAATAAACTAGAGTTTTTTCAATTTCTAATAGTTCTATTAAATCTTTATTCTCAGTTGATTTCTTTAAAACTTTTTCTTTTGCTTCAATATCGTTATTCACTTCTTTTAAAGCTTTCAAATAAGTAGAAGCACTTTTTAATAATATTTGTATTAAAAACCTAGTCTTTTTTGCAGTTCTAAAATCTTTTACTATGTTTCTTTTAAAGTCATTTAATAATGTTGTTTTCTTTACTGAGACAGTAATAATATAATTGTTATTTGTAATAATAATTCCTAAGGGATAAGTTTTGTACTTATGTTCTCCTTTTTCCTCTAAATGAGGAATATCTATGACGATTAGAGTAGCATTGTCTTCTTGTTCTACTCTTGGTAGCTCTTCTGTATCCAGTAGTTTCATAATTAAATCTTTATCTACTCCCGTTCTATTTACTACTTTATCAATTTCATCTGTTGTTGGTACAATTAAATCTATCCAACAATCAGCAGTCATCTTTTTTACTTTTTTTGTTTTCTTCTCTACTGCGCTAGTTTTATATATTTTTAACATAATACCACTCCCTTCTTTTTGCTTGCTATATTATATCATATTTCTTGTCATTTTAAAACCTTTTCCATAGAAAAAAGAACTATTTGGTAGTATAATTTAGCATTTAGCGTTTGTACAAAAAAAGCAACATCGCTTTTAGATATTGCTTTTAGTTACTTTCACCTAGTTTTACATCTACAGTGTTTTCTTTTCCATCTCTAATATAGGTAATCTTTATTGTATCTCCGGCTTGATGTTGATATAATTCATATCTTAGGTATGCGGAATCTTTTACTTCTTTGCCGTCTATTTTGGTAATAACATCTCCTGTTGTTAACCCTGCATCATAAGCACCAGAGCCCCTTTCTGCTTGAACCACCACTACACCTTCTGTAATATTTCTATCGATATTAATCTGATTTCTATATAATCCTGCGGTATCACTAGCATTTATCATAGAAACTCCTAGTACTGGCCAAGAAATTTCTTCTCCTTTTTCTAAAGATTCAATATGATTCATAGCATATTCAATTGGTATAGCAAATCCCATTCCTTCAATATCATCATCTACTAGTTTCAAAGAACAAATACCAATTACTTCTCCATTAGCATTTAGTAATGGTCCTCCACTATTTCCCGGATTAATGGAAGCATCAAATTGCAATACACGCATTACCCAGTCATTTCCTGTTGTAGTGTTTGTAACACTAACAGATACCATACGGTCTTTTCCAGAAAGTATACCTGACGTTACAGTTCCTTGATATTCTTCTCCCATCGGTGTACCTACAGTAAATATAGTATCACCTAATTTCATATCTTCGCTTGTTCCTATATTAGCAACCATAGATACAGCACTTTTATCAATTCTTAATACTGCTAAATCTAAATATTCGTCTCCGCCTAATACACTAGCATCTACTTCAGTATTATCTGCCATAGTTATTTTAACACTGTCAGCATCTTCTACTACATGATAATTTGTTAGTAAATATCCATACTTATCATCTGTTTTGTAGACAAAGGCAGAACCAGTGGAGGCTAACGTATCCTTCTGGTAAGCGGATACCATTGCTACTGCATCATATATTTTATCCACTGCAGCTGCTAGGGAATTCTTCTCATATACTTGAGTATCATTTCTTGTCACAACGGTATTTCCTGTTGTTCCTAAAATTTGACTTACTAGAGGTGTCCATTTCAAAAGTGCAAACATGATAATTCCGCCCATGACAAAAGAAAATATTACTAAAAATATTGTTTTTAAATTTTCTTTCTTTTTCACTCGTTATCTACGCTCCTTTCAATTCCCGCTAAATCTTTCCAGTTTTCTGGGAATCCCATTCTATGTAATACTTTTTCTATTTTTATAGATGTCAAATTATAATTTAATGTTTGGACAACATTCTCTAATTCAATAGTCATATTTTTAAAATCTTCTGGTATTAGCATTTGACGCATAATAATTAGAAGAGCAAACAAATCTTGTTTACCATATATATATTCTCCATTTTCTTTTGGTATATCTAATAGTTGGTGATATATGGTGTCATCGATTTGCTTTTGTGTTTTATTTTCATAAAGAATGTCTTCATGAGCACATAAATTTCTATAATTGGCAAGTATTGGTAAGTATACTAAAAGATCGTCTACTTCTACGTTATAGATTTTACTTATCTCTTCTTGATCTTCTGGTTTTAAGATAGAAAACATTTCACTTACAATACCAAATGACAATACTTTTACTAAAATCCATAAAGGAATATATCCATAGTTAGACACATAATGTAGGGTGGCAGAGTGTTGACTACCGTTTACGCGAATCTGTCTTTTCATCTTTTTTAACAGATCATTTACTTGGCGTTGTCTAGATACATCATGTGTAAAGTTTTTAGCTCTTAAATAATCTCTTTCTCGATATCCATATTTTTTAGATAATTGATATGATGTTATTGATTTTAAGTTGTTTTCAATTACTAATAAGTATTTAAAAATTACATTACGAAAAGACCTGTCAAATAAGAATAGACTGTATAACTCTTCAAATGTGGTACCGGGGATAAACTTTTTCTCATCTTTTGATTTATAAAAAAGATGACGATATCCGTTTAAGAAGAAATAGTTTTCTCTTAAAAGGACTTGCTTTGCATAACTTTCATCTTGAATTATCATTCCCTTATGCTTAAATATTTCAATTTGTTCATTTAGATTTTTAAACTGCTTTTCTATCATAATTCTCACCTATTATTGATTATACCATATTCCGTTTTAAAAAGTATGAAATTTTTGTGAATTTATATGATATAATAATACTAATATTTTTATAAGGAGGAGATTTATGCCTGCTAGTGTTACTCATGCTTATTTTGCAAGTGATGTTTATGACACTTTGCCTGCTAATATTAAAAATTTTCTTTCCGTTTCTAGACTCAGAATGTTTGCACAAAGTACAGACTCTTTTCTTTTTTATCGATTATTCTCTTTAAAACCTAGTCATGGTTTACGCAAATTCCAACATACTTTTCATGTATCTAAAAGTCAGGATTTTTTTATTAATCTTATTCAGTATATAAAAGATGCACATTTGGAAAAAGATATAGATACCTGTTCTTTTTTATGTGGTTTTATTTCTCACTATGTGTTGGATTCCACTATGCATCCTTTTATATTCTATAAAACTGGTAAGTTTCGTAAAAATGATCCCGAAACTTATAAGTATAATAGTCTGCATACCCTGATGGAAGTTTATTTAGATAATCATCTTATACTTGCTCGTGAAAAACATAGCCCTTATACCTTTCCTGTTAGTAATTTTTGTTTTGATTTAACACCGTTTTCAGAAGAATTAAATAGTGCTATTTCTTATGTCTTTAATAAGGTCTTTCAGTTACCACATATGGATGTTAAATACTTCGAATCCCTAAAAAATATGAAGTTTGCTTTGGCAACTTTTCGTCAGGATAGATTTGGAATTAAAAAAGCAGGATATAAGCTGATAGATACATTTACGCCAAAGAAATGGATGCGTTTGGAATTTGTTAGCTACCATGTTTCTATGAAAACTTCTTTTGATTTTTTAAATTTTAACCATCGTGTCTGGAGAAATCCTACAACTTATTCTATTACTAGTAAGGAATCCTTTTATGATTTGTATGTTAAAGCTCTTAAATTATCAAAAAAGATGATTGAAGACACTTTTCTTTACTTAAAAGGGGAAAATATTGATTTAAAAGCTGTTTATACCAATTTAAGCTATACAACTGGTCTAGATTGTAATTTAAAAAAGAAACTAAAGTATTTTGAATTTTAGTTTCTTTTTGTATACTTTTGTATTTTTTTCTCATACTAATTTTAGGTGAAGATTATGTTTTATAGATATGAGATTAAGAATAATGGGATAGAAAATATTTTGTATTTATACTTAACTATGAATTATGAGTTTTCTAAAGAATTAAGTAAAAATGCTGATGATGGAGAGTTAAAGCGTCGTACTACTAATTTTATCAAAAATAATGGAATTCAATTTGATGGTAACAAAGTTTATTTAGTCATTGATGGAATTGTTGTTAAAGCCTTCCAAATCCCTAAAGATGAAGATATTAACAAAAAAACTAATAAGAATACTTTCGATGATTTAAATTATATGGTTACTGTACAATTAGAAGATCAGTCTATTATTGAAATATCTTTGCAAGAGTTTTTACTTGGTGTTTTGGCAACTAATATGATACCTAATTTATCTATCGAAGTACTAAAAGCGATGGCTATTTTATATCGCACTTATGTATTTAAACAGATGAAAGAAGAAAAACTTGTTTCTGCTACTAATAATTTCTTTGTATATAAACCTATCGATTATTATAAGATTGCTTTTGCTCCTGATTATGATACTATTGTTGCAACACTAAAAGATGCGCTTAGTCAAACTAATGCCATGTTTGTTACTTATCAGGGAGAGTATATTTTACCTTTTATCCATGTCTGTAATTTTGGGCATACTTTGGAGGATACCAGATATCCTTATCTTTCTTCTGTTGGTAGTTTATGGGATGCTATTTCTCCTTTTTATGTTGATTCTACCTCTTTTTCTTATGATTTGTTAAGTAGTATTTTTCACTTTACTATTACTAAAGATAGTGAATTTATGATTAGTGAAATTTCACCTTATGGTAAAGTATTGAAATTATCTATTGCTGGTCAGGAGATAGACGGTGGAAACTTTATGCGATTATTACACTTAAAATCTCAATTTTTATCTATCATCTTAAATAAAGATGATATCACTATTATTACTAAAGGTTGGGGAGACTTTTTAGGACTTAGTTTATGGGGGGCAAGTCATTTAGCGGATAACGGTTGTAGTTATGCTAATATTTTATCATATTATTTTCCTAAAGTTAGAATTTGTGAGTATGTAAAAGAGCTTTCCTAATGAAAGCTCTTATTTTTTTGATTGTAACGCAGTTAACGCTTTGTCTGCATCTTTATTCATTTCTATTATGGTTCTTAAGTATTTAGAATATCCTTCTACAGTAGATATAAAATCTTCTAGTTCTTCTATATTTAGATTTTTAGTAATCTTATCTGCCGTTATAGTAGCACTTTCTAATTCTTTAGCAATTTCCTCCACCTGGTCGTAAGTCATAGTCCCTATCATTCACCTAATTCCTCCATTTGTGGTTTTTTGCTTAATTCTAGTTGCACTTGCTTGGATTTTTCTACTACAACACTTCGATATTCTTCTATCTTCTCAATATTAGCGATATTGGTAGAATTGGGCCAGGCTGCTTTCATTTTGCTAATACATTCGAATATTTTGTTAATTGCATTAGCATAGTCATTATAATTCATACCATTCCTCCTATATTAATATAATTCTTGAACCATTTTTTAAATCTGTTTCCCGAATTGTTTTATTTACGTCATATACTTCTCCGGTTTCCTTACTATAGAAATTACTTTCTTCCTTAATAATATAATCATTATCAGTAAGATCAAGGAGACCTTCTTCAATTAATTTTTTAACAGTTCCTACTTTTTTATTTATTGGTATATATAAATCATAATTTTTTTCTATTAAAGGAATTGATAATTCAATTAATATTTTATTTTTATTCATTATGCCAGCCTCCTTACTCTTCAGTTATCCATTTTGTTAATGCTGCTTTACCTTTTGTAATAACATATCCGAAGTTTGTTTCCACTTCTGCGCGTAGTACTCTACTGCTAGTTGTTACTTTTAAGGTAAATTGATTAGCAATGCCATTTCCTAGCCATATTCCTTCAGACAAAGATACATTAGTTTTAAACCATGGTTCGTAACTGATTGTTTTGATGTTATCAATAGTATCTACTATAATAATTTTAACATTAGTTTTTGATTTTACCTTGTCTAATAATCCAGTTATTCTTCCTTTGTCTGTTACATTTAGCTTATTTAATATACTATTAATGTTTAAAATCATGAAAATATGTACAGATTTTGTATCTTCATAAATTTCATTTAAAGTATTTTCTAGTTGATCCGCATCACTACATTTTATATCTCCTAAATTATTTTTATTTAGAATATTATTAGCGTCAATTATATTACATTTTATTCCATCTCTTGACTGAAGTAACTTCATCCAACTCTCTAGGAATTGGGTGCTAGAAGAGATATCTTCTCCAGTAATCGTATACATTCCTGTTGCTGCTAAATTGATTGTACTAATCGCTAAAGTTTCTTTATTTACTCCTACAGGAACTTGTTGTAAGTTAACAAAAGAATTCTTTAGTAGCGATGATGTTACAACTTCTGGAAGAGTTGGAACACTTTTTGCTTGATATTCGCAAATCGTTTGGAGTTTCTCACAAATAATTTTTACATATTCTGTTAACTTTTCTTCTTTATAAGCATAGGCTGTTTGAAACTCATAAATTCCTTCTAGGGCAATTAGACCACGTCCATATACTTTTGATGGCTCTTTCTTCCTTACGCCAGCAATAATAGTTCCGTAATCAGAAGCATCATTAAATTGTAATACTACATTTTGTTTGAAGTTTTGTCTTAGACGATAGCGTACTGTATTAGGTCCATTCGTACTTAATATAAAGATTACTCCATATTTTAAACAGTCTCTTGTAATTTGTCCCATTAATTCTTCATATTCATTATAAGTGTCTAAAAATCCTTCTACGTTATTAATCATTACTATAATCGATGGTATTTGTTTTCCGCCATGGTTAATATAAAAGTCATAAGAACCATTATAGTCTACAAACAACTTTTTACGCTCTTCAATAATCTGATTTAGCATTTTAAATAAATTATCTATCTTTTCTTTTTCTGTTGATAAAATGACATCTCCAACATGAGGAGCATTTCTAAACATTGTTAGAGTTTCTGCCCCAAAATCTAGTATATAGAAATTTACTTCTTTAGAATCATGAGAAGTAATTGTCGAATATATAATACTAGATAGCATTAACTCTTTTCCACTTCCAGCACTACCATAGACAATTGTATTCCCTTCTTTAGATATTGGTAAAGTTAATAGCATTTGCCTTTGATTATCAGGATCATCATATTCACCTATAATAGGGTTAATATTATTTGTTACAGCTTGATAATTATACTTTGCTTTTAACTCTTCTGTATAAATCATATTAGGAATTCTTGGTAACCATAGTTGTGGAATACTTACGTTTTCTTCTTTTGCTGTTTGTACGATATAATTGACAATATTCGTAATTTCTTCTCCTTTTGACTCTACAACAATGTCATTTTGTTTCGTATCAAAAGTTTTGATGTAGTTTCCTACGTTATCTAAGAAATTTACAGACTGATCTACTTTTTTCTTTCTTTTCTCAGTTGGGTAATATTGTGCTCCTGCCCAAGCTGCTTGTCCTAGTGCGAATAGTTCATTATAACCCACTTGTAAATAGAATCTTCCTGGATTTTTTAGTGATGCTGCATCTGGACATTTAATCATATCCATACTATCTGATTTGTCTTGTACTTTTAAACAAACTCTAAATTTTGAGTTTGACCAAATCTGATCATTAACTACTCCAGCTGGTTTTTGTGTTGCTAGAATAAGGTGAACGCCTAAAGAACGTCCAATACGAGCTGTTGATATTAATTGATCCATGAATTCTGGACGCTGATCCTTTAATTCAGCAAACTCATCACTGATAATAAATAAATGTGATACTGGTTGTTTTACTAATCCTTTTCTATAAAGTGATTGGTATTTATAAATATCAATGGTACTTTCATTTAAGTTATCTCTTGCAGCATTAAATATTCTCTGTCGTTTTCTTAACTCACTTTGAATAGAAGCAAGAGAACGATTCATTTCAATCGTATCTAAGTTTGTAATAGTACCGGCCAAGTGTGGTAGTTTTATACCAGTTTCTTTATTCTCAAAAGCACCAGTTAATCCTCCACCTTTATAGTCAATTAATACAAATGATACTTCATATGGATGATAGTTTAGAGCCATAGATAAAATATAAGTAATAATAAATTCAGATTTACCACTACCAGTCATTCCGGCAATTAATCCATGTGGTCCATAAAATTTTTCATGTAAGTCTAGTTTAAATAGCTCTTGATGTTTATCTACTCCTACAGGGGCTGCTAAAGATTTGGTTGGATCGTTTGATTTCCAACGATTTAAGATATTTAATTGTTCAATCATACCTACATTATACATTTCCAAGAAGCTTAAACTTCCTGGTAGACTCTGATTTTCTTTTGATATATCAATTGGAATATTTGCTAATATTTTGCAGCATTCATAGATGTTTAATCCTTGATCAAAATCTGCAATAAACTCTTTTTGTTTGTTAGAAACCAACTCATTTTCAAATACCCCGGATTTTTTATCACCAATACTGATAAATGTTTTACATTCATTTGGAATGTTTACAAGTCGTGGACTAATAACAATTAAACTAAATCCAATATTTAATTCTAGACCACAAACGTCTTTTATTAATTCTATATCACGAACCATTTTATAATCATCTGTAATAATCATATAATATGGTTTATATTTTGTATAATCTAGAGTATTTAATTCTCGCTTCCCATTATTATCTCTATATTTTCTAGCTTGAATTTCTTGTTCTAATACTAAAGATATTTCTTTTGCTTCATCTAAGTTCGTAGCAAAATAGCGAGTTTGTTTATCATTACTCCAACAATGTGGTAAAACTTTTAAATAATCCCATGTTGATTCATTTTTCTCATTTGTTAAAAGAACAATTTTTAAATCTTCATAACTATGATAGGCAATCATCTGTAAAATTAGTCCTTCAATAAATGATTGTTTAATCGTTGCCATACCAATAATTGCTGTTACTCTGTTTCTTACAAAAGATAATGAAATAGGTACATTTTCTAAAGTATGTGATTCAGCTCCTAGTTTATAGACTTCTTTTAATAAATTATCATCCTGTAGGGAGAAATGTTCTTCTGGGAAACTTAGATTTCCTTGTAACTCTGCATTTCCCATTCCTAAGCGTAAATCTAGGAAATCACTTTGCTCTATTTCTCTTTCCCATAAGTTTCTTTTCTTGCTGTAGATTACGTCTTTTGTAACATTTAAAGGAACATAATTATCAATTAATATCTGGCGTTGTACTTTCATTTCAGTATCGATCAGTTTTCTCTTTTCTTGAATATATTCAGTATATCGATCTTGTCGCAATTTTTCTTTTTTCTTCTTTTGTTTTCTTTGATATCTTTTTTGCATAATTGGCCACAGTAACATTGTCATTAGCATAGCAAACGACATAATTAGTGTTGGCATAGCCGTTGATAAATCTCTTGTACCATCAATTACTCCTACCAAAGCAGAATATCCCATCGCAACGGACATCATTGCCATGGTCATCATAGGCCCTAATGTATAAATTAGTGGGGTTTTATCATCTTCCGCTTTTGCAGGAGGAGGATCTATCTTTATATTTACTGGTTCAATCATTGTTTTAAATCTTGGTGCTCTAAAGAAATAGTCATCTTCCTTAAAAAATTCGATTCCCTCTTCATCTGGATTATCGACTTCTACTTGATTTTGAACAATTGGGTATTGTATTTCAAAAGCATTCATATCAAATTTTAAAAAGTTTCCTATATTATTTACTAAAATAGAATCTTTCATTACTATTATTTTTAATCCCATGATAAAAATTATATCACCATATTCTAATGGCTTTGTTCCAATGGCAATATTGTTAGCATATGTTCCATATTTACTGTTTAAATCTTGAACTACCCATTTTCCTTGATTGTAAATTAATCTAGCATGTTGTTTGGATACTAATGGATAATTATAATTAATATGTGCTCTAGAATCATTACCAATAATTAGTTCTCCTTCTTTTTTTAAATGTAGCCATTTAACGTTTTCATCCATAGTTGGAGAACAGTATAAAATTACATATTCATTATCCGTGTTTATTTTTAAGAAAAACAAACTATAATCCTTTAATATGGCTGATTCCACTTCTTTATCTCCAGACATGATTTTGGTTTCAAAATCACTCTTTATTTTCCACTGACCATTGTATTCTTCCACATTAATTAAATTTCTTACGTTTCCAAGATAGTCGTTATCTGTAATCCAATAATTTCCTGATATTTTTGTTGGCAAAGTAAAATTATAGATTTTGGTCTTTTTTATTAATCTAACAATCACTTTATCACCAACCTTATCCTATCTTTTTATTCTAGTTTAATTATATCTTTTTTTTGATTGTTTTACAATATTTATTTCATCCTTTCCTTCAAATAAAAAAGATTTATTTTTTCAATCTTTCTATCTTTTATATATTTTTAATTTTATTATATTACATATTTTACCTTGTTTCCTTTTTTCATAAAGTCTATTATTCCTTTTGTTATGGTTTTGGCTAAACGTTTTTGATATTCTTCTTTTTGAAGAAGTTTTCTTTCTGTAGGATTAGATAAATATCCACATTCTACTAATACCCCTGGTGTTGTAGTATTACGATACATATATAAATCTGTTGTTTTAATGTTTCTATTACTATCTAATTCCTTTTTAAATCTATTCATAATGGATTGGGCTAAAACTTTATTTTCTTTATTTATTGAATTATATAATACTTCTGCTCCTCTTAAAGTATTATCGTCATACCAATTAATGTGAATTGATATATATAAATCACATTTTTTTTCTTTTATTAGCAATAATCTTCTATACAAATCTCCTCTTTTTTTTGCTGAATCATATATTGAGGATAAATCCACATCTCTTTTTCTTGTCATATAAACAATTGTACCATATTTTGTTAGTTCTTTTTCTAATTCTTTTGCTATTTCTAGATTTATATCTTTTTCTAAAATGTCACCATAATATGTACCACTATCTCTTCCACCATGACCAGCATCTACCATAATAATGGTATTTTGTAACGGTAAAGACTGAGCTGAGATTATCTGTATAGAAAATACAAATAAACATAAGATAACTAACACTATACTCTTACATTTTTTCTTTAACATAAAACCACCTATTAATTATATGCATTTTAGGCATTCACCTATACTCTATTCTTTTCAAAGAATACATTATATTGGTGAGATATGATGATAAATAATTTTTTAGAGTTATCACCCGTGATTCAGGCTCTTTTAGCAACTCTTTTTACTTGGCTTGTTACAGCACTCGGAGCAGCAATTGTTTTCTTTTTTAGGGAAGTTAAAAAAAGTATTATGGATGCTTTATTAGGGTTCTCAGCAGGGGTTATGATTGCTGCTTCTTTTTGGTCTTTATTAAATCCAGCGATTGAAATGGCTAATAGTATGCAAATGATTTCGTGGTTAGTTGTCTTTTTAGGTTTCTTTAGTGGTGGCCTTTTACTATTTTTAGGTGATAAACTTTATGATTTTATGCAACAAAAGATGAGAAAAAAAGAATCCGCTACATCTCATAGACTTAAACGTTGTCTTATGCTTGTTTTCTCTATTACATTACATAATATTCCTGAGGGCTTAGTAGTTGGTGTTGCATTTGGATCTTTGGCTTATAGTCTAGAAGGTTCTACGTTAGCTTCTGCTCTAACTCTCGCTTTAGGAATTGGACTTCAAAACTTTCCAGAAGGTAGTGCTGTTAGTCTTCCTCTTAGAAGAGAGGGATACTCCAGAAAAAAAGCTTTCTTTTTTGGTCAATTAAGTGGAATCGTCGAACCAATATCTGCTGTTATTGGAGCTATTTTAGTATTAAAGATACAAGTACTTTTACCATTTTTACTTGCTTTTGCTGCTGGAGCAATGATATATGTAGTTGTAGAAGAATTAATACCAGAAAGTCAGTCTAATAAAAAAAAGGATTTAATGGCTCTTTTTACCTTAATCGGATTCTCCGTAATGATGATTCTAGATGTTGCTTTAGGCTAAAAAACTATTTCTGTTTTAGAAATAGTTTTTTATTTTAAATATAAATTTTCTCCCTTTTTTAGGTAAATTCCATATAAATCATCTTTTGTACATGTATAAATCAATTTAGGAATAGGGTCCTGGTTTTCTATATCATTACTCTGCTCATTTTCTTCGGAAGTTTCTGGTAATGGTTCTAATTGTTCTATATCAGAAATTTCTTCTGGTTTTGTAGTTATTCCTACATTTGTTATTTTTTGAAAATTATATCCATTGTCATTTATTACGTTTGTATTATCATCTATCCATAGGCATTCCTCTGGCTTTTTACCATTTATTATTACATAGTATCCCTTGGCATTTACTATCCATCCCGGACTTTGATACTTTCCCTTTGCGCATTCTATATGGCAATGATTTCCAGTCGCATTTCCAGATATTCCTTCTTTATAGAATGCTTCTTTTTGTTTTATTTTCTTTCCTACATATAACTTACTAATATCATTAGTATGAGCAAATAAAATTGTCATATAGTCTATTGTACCATCTGGATATTCTACGGGATTATCACTTTCTAGCCATACTTCATTAGCATCTTGTGTATATATCTTTTTTATCGTACCAGAAAATGGTGCATACACTTCTTCAATGCTCGTATTTTCTCCGGCATCATCAATCGCATAACTGTCTACATGTGTTCCTTCACCATATCCTTGTGTAATACGCATATTTTTTAATGGGTAAATTGGTCTTTCCATTATTTTTCCTCCCTATTGATAATTTTATCTTTTGAAATTGTTATTGTATTTTTAGTAAGTAGGTCAGAATGAGAGGCAAGTTTTCCTTCTAATGACTTATATATAGTGTCAGCACCTATAAATGAGAAAAAGCCAATCCACAGACTAGTAGGAAGTGTGATATCTGTAAATGTGTAACAAAAGATGATTCCTATTAGCATGTTTATTATAAATGAATATAGACATAAAAATTTACTCGTTTTAAAACAGCTTTTTGTTTTTTGAACAACTGCACAGGTAATAGCACTAAGAGCTATAGAAATTACTAGTAATTGTTGTAGAAATTCTAGATTTAGCATATTAATCACCTGCAGTATTATATGCTTTTTTTGTTTTTTCGGTCACAAAAAAAGCATCTTTCGATGCTTTTGAAACAGTATAAATTAACGTTTTGAGAATTGTGGAGCACGACGTGCTTTTTTCAATCCTGGTTTCTTACGTTCTTTCTTACGAGGATCTCTTGTAATAAATCCAGCAGCTTTTAATACTTTTCTGAAACTATTTTCAGAATCAGCTGGTGTTGTTGAATCATATTCTAATAATGCTTTTGTAATTCCGTGACGGATAGCACCAGTTTGTCCAGTGTATCCTCCACCTTTTACTGTAGCAGTAACGTCAAACATTTCTTTTGTATTTGTTAATTCTAGTGGTTGGCATAAATCCATTACACAAATTTCAGATGGGAAATATTCATTTACATCTCTACCATTTACAGTGATTTTTCCAGTTCCTGGAGTTAAAGTAACTTTAGCAATACTAGTCTTTCTATGACCAGTTCCATAATATCTATTTTTCTTTTCTTTTGCCATAACTTAAACCCTCCTATTTCACTTCAAGCACTTCTGGCTTTTGTGCCTCATGCTTGTGCTCGCTTCCTGTATATACGAATAATTTCTTATACATTTGTCTACCTAATCTGTTATGTGGTAGCATTCCTTTAACGGCTCTTTCTACCATTTCAACTGGATATTTTTCAATCATTTCTTTGGCAGTTCTTTCTCTTAATCCACCTAAGTATTGTGAATGGTTATAATACATCTTGTTGTTTAATTTGTTTCCTGTTAACATTACTTTTTCGGCATTAACAATGATGATGTTATCTCCGCAGTCAATGTGTGGAGTATATGTTGGTTTGTGTTTTCCACGTAAATATGTTGCAGCTAAAGCAGCTACACGACCTAAAGGTTTTCCTTCAGCATCAATAACGTACCATTTACGTTCTACTGTTTCTTTCTTTTGCATATAGCTTTTCATAAATTTCTCTCCTTTACCTTCAATTAGGTTTTCCCAGGACCTAATTAATGTGGGGATATTTCGAATGTACCGATTATGATTATACTAAAAAAAGTATTAAAAATCAATACTTTTTTTCACTATTATAGATGTTTTGTAGGAACTTTTTCAGTAATTGCTGAGTTTTGCAATTCTTCAGCTTTTTGATCAATGCTAGCAAGTAGTTGTATTTGTTCTTCATCTGATAGTGACTCAAACCATTCTTCTACGTTTCTTGCTTGGTTTACTGCCATTTCTTGCTCTACTGTTATTCCCATTTCTGCAGCTTGTGCTTGATATTCTGCAGCAAAAGCAGACTGAAAGTTAATAGTACTTGATATTGTTGTAGTAGCAGCTGTTGTCCCTAATAACTTTGCTACCTTTTTTGGATTCAAAAACATATTACCATCTTCATCTTTATCAACGGCATAAACTGTTCCTGCTGTTGATGTAGTTCCAAGTGATGATGTTAATTCAATTTGACTTCCACTTAATGTCCATGTTGTTGGCTCTAAGTTTGTTACTGATATTGTTGATGATTCGAAAATACCCATTTTTCATTCCCCCTATTTTCTCATTGCTACTTTAGCAACTGTATTTTCAATTGAATTTTCTGGCGGTGTTATCATTTTATCTAACACTGCCTCTGGTATTGTAATTTCTTCTTTTGGTTTATCCATAATGGCATCTTGACTTTTTTTAGCACTCATAAGCCTATCTTTTAATTGTTGTAAGCCCTCTATTGTATTAATACTATCTAATAACCCTTGCTCACTATAGAGGTCTTTTCCTTCTGATAAGCCTTTTTGAATTCCACTTATTAAATCTTGATTTTCTTCATATGTCTTTTTTATTCCTACTAAGCTTTTCTTTACGATTGCTTTTTTTCTCATTTGTAGTGAACATAAATAATAATCTTGTGCATTCATACATTGGAAGTTTTTAAATCCTGCTATAACCTGATATCCTCCTAGTATGAAAGGTAATATAGGCACTCCGGCTATTCCTAAGCCTACACTTACTCCCAAAAGTGCCCCATTCATTTTCAAAGAGTTTTTATGAATGTTTTTATTTCTACTAATATACTTATAAAAATTTTCTACTCTTTTATCTACACCTTGATAATAATTAATAGATCTTTCTTCCTTTAACTGTTTTCTAACTAGTACTTTTCCACGTCTCATATTATCTATAATTTCTTGCTTTTCTGCTTCTGTTTTTGCTTTTTTCATCTTTTTAGCTGCTGTATACTCAGCTAGTCTATCCGACCATTTTAGCATCCTATCTTCTTTTATAATCCGTTTAATGAACTTAAATTTTGCTTTATCAAATTTTTTTACAAATTTTTGAAATCTTTTAGCTCCTAGCTTTTCATGTAATTTTGCTTTATCTTTATAAATTTGTCTTTCTTGCTTACTCTTACTTTCTTCTATCTCGTGATTGATTTCTTCTTGCTTCTTACTTAATTCTACAAGTTTATTTTGATATTCTATTAACTTTGGATTTGCAGTTTTGATGTTATCAGATGAGGTATTTTCCATATTCTGAAGTTCACTTATTAACTTTTCTGTTTCTGTTATTTGTTCACTATATTTTCTAGATAATTCTTTACCTCTAACTTTTTTTCCATCTACTAATATTTCATCAGATAGCTTTATTTTTTCTGGATGAAAAAGTAATAGATAGTTATAACGTATTTTGTCTAATCTCTGTTGGATGGAGTCTTTTACGGATTCCATTCCAATCCCCCCCTTTTATTCAATAGACGCGCTTATTATATCATAAAATGCTCCAATTGTCAATCTGAACAGACTTTTGATAGTGTAAAATTATTTGGGGCAAACAAAAAACATACCTAATTGATATGCTTACTTTTTATATTTTATATTTGTTAAATATAATCCTTCTGCAGGTGCTGTTTTTCCTCCTGTTGATCTGTCCTTTTTATTTAAAAACTTTTCCACATATTCTGGGGATTCTTTTTCTTCTCCTACTCTAATTAATATACCTACCATGTTTCTTATTTGATAACGAAGAAAGCCATTACCTGTAAATGTAAATTTGATAATATCATTATTTATTTTTTCCACTGTTGCTGTGGAAATTGTTCTAACACAGTTTTCTTTTTCTTTATTTTCGGTTACAAATGATCTAAAATCATGCTCTCCTAATAAGTACTGAATGCCATCTTTCATTTTTTCTACATTTAGATGATAATTATATTGAAATACGTAATTTCTTTCTAATGGATTATATTCTCCTATATTTATATAATATTCATATGTTTTTTCGACTACATTATATCGTGCATGAAAGTTATCTGGAACTATTTCTGTCTTAATTACGTGAATATCTTCTGGAAGATTGCTATTCATAGCTCTTTTTAGTTTATATTCTGTAATCTTTACTTCTAAGTCGGCATGACCACATTGCATTTTAGCATGGACACCTTTATCTGTTCTACCAGAGGAAGTAAATGTAGTTCTTTTTCCATTGTTAATTTTAGTTAAGGCATTTTCAATTTGTTCCTGTATCGTATACCTTCCAGGCTGACTTTGATAGCCCTTATAATTTGTTCCATCATAGGATAAAGTAATTAAAAATCTCATAAGCCACCCCATTTATTTTTTTGCTTTTTCAACTGTTTGAGAAGATATTTTGGGCTTTTGTAAAGACTTTGCCCAGTCTCTGATTTGGGCTGCTTGTTCTGGTGTTTTTATACTTGCTACAATTTCCTCGATTGTTGGTATTCTTTCATTTTCCTGTGTTAGTGTACCAATTAACTCTTTTCCTTCAGTATACTCGGAATTTCTTTTCTTTACTTTTCTTTCTTCTAACTTCCTTAACATAGGTTCAGAGTAATTGTATCTTGCTATGTTATAATCTTGGATATTTACACATTGCCAGTTTATGGCTGCACTACATAGTTCTATTATTAATATTGGAATTAATCCAGATAAACCTAGAACTATGCCAATGCCTAACAAAGGAATTACAACCGCATCTTTTTGCAACCCTTTTTTGTGAATATCTTTATTCCAGTTCAAGTATTTTATGAATTCTGTTGGGTTGTTTTCATTCATATGATAATTTCTATTTTGCTCCCTAACAAATTCCTTTTTCATTAATAATTTTTCTTCATTAAATTTTCTAATAATTCTCTTTCTTTCTTCTGCTGTAGTTGCCTTTTTTAATTGTCTGTTTCTATGAAAATCATTCCATTTACTATAATACTTTAAAAAATTAGGACATATGGTTTTTAATACTTTATACTTAGCTTTTTCAACAGCAAAAACTACTTTTTGAAATTTTTCTGCGCCTAATTTTTTGTGAAGATTCATTTTTCTTTTCCACAGTTCCCGTTCATATTCCCTTTTTTCATTATTGTTCATTTCTTTATTTTTTTTTATTTTCTGCGGACATAATATAAGCATCATATCTTCTGTTATTTTCCTACATTTTTCTTTCATCCGTTACCCCTTTATAATAAAAAAAATAAATTTCCATTTATTTTAGTACTTTTTGGCTTGCATCTTTTGCTATTAGTTCATCATACTTTTCTGATGCTAATGTGGTTAATTGTGCTAGTTCTTCTTCTGATAATGAGTCCACATAATTTTGTGCAATTTCAATGTTAACGACTTTATGTTCTGTTAATCCACCAGTTGCTATACTACTAGATATTCCAATATATGTTGTTAATACACTATCTCTGCTATATGGTTCTTCTAATAGATCATTGGTTGTAGACCAAGAAGTTGAAGCAGTACTTAATGAACTTGATGTTGTTATCGTATCGAATAATCCCATATTTTTTCCCCCTTCGTTTTGCTTGCTATATTTTATCATACAATGATTTAGTTGTCAATTATCATTTAATACTTTGTTTTAATACTTTTTGATTAGTCTCGAATGCTGTTAATTCTTCATACTTTTCTGACGCTAATGTGGTTAATTGTGCCAGTTCCTCATCTGATAAAGATTCGATGTATTGATGAGAAATTTCAATATTAATTTTTTTGTTTAAATCATCTTTAAACGTTCCTGCTGCTATTGTAGTAGAGAATCCAAAATATGTAGTTAATAATGTATCGTTACAAACTGGATCATCCATAATTTTATTGGTTGTAGTACAAGAACTTGATAAACTACTTATCATACTAGAAGTTGATAAGGTCTCTATAATAGCCATGGTTATCTTCCTCTCTTTTTGTTCTGTATTCTATCATATACATTTTAATCTGTCAATCTATACATGTTTATAGACATCTTTTATGATATCTCTAATATCTTTATGATATTCTAGTTTTACTTTTTTCTTTTTTATTGCCTTATACGTAAATAATACTCTTTCGGGGACTTGAAATCCATTTCTTTTTAAATAATCCACTCGCTCATATCCTTCTTCTGTTGCTGTTTCTAGAAAAATTCTTTTGTTTTTTACAAATAACATTCTGTCTGTATATTGATATAGAACTTCTTCATCTAATGTTCCGATGATAATTAATTTGTGGAATTGCTCTTTTAACTTTCTTAGAACCATAATCATTCTTTTTCTACTTTTATTATCTAAAAATCTAAATGGATCATCTAAAATAATAATATCTGGATTAGATAATAGTCCTATTGCAAGTTCTACTTTTTTCTTTTCAGATCTAGAAAGTGTGGTAATATTTCTGTCTAGTAATGACTCATCTAGGCCAACTATTTTTAGAGAGTCTTTTTCTTTTTTTTCTATATTTTTTATTTGTAAATGATAATAATTAATAATATAATCCATATGCTCTTTAATAGTATTCAAATAGTTTATTTTGTGAAATTCTTTTTCAATTATACTAATCGTTTTATAATAATCCAAGTGATTTTCTGGGGTTACTACAGTTTCATTCATTGTTATATTTCCTTCAGGTAGAGTCTCTAATCTTAATATTTCTAATAATTCTTCATATTCTGGACCTGTTATCCCTATTATACTATCACTAGATAATTCAGTAGAAAATTCCCAATCATTTATTTTTATGTTCTCTAATTTCATTTCCATATGTTATCCACCAGCCTGTCTATATCTAACTCTGTTTTTTCTACTAAATTGTAATCTCTTAATTTTACAGATAGATCAACCATAAATGGTAATTCTAATCCAATTTTGTTTAATACATTATCTTTTTCTATAATAGATAATGGTTCTCCTTCTAATAGTAGTTTTTTTTCATCAATAATTAATAGATAATCACTTTCTAATGCAATATTTAAGTCACTGGTTGTCATGATAATGGAAATTCCTGTTTCCAATTGTAGAGTTCTTAATAAATTAATCATTTCTTTTTTTTCTTTTATATCTAATTCTCCACAGATATCATCGAGAAAAAGTATTTGAGGAGACCCGAGTAATTTTTCTGCTAATAGAATTTTTATTTTTATAAACTCTGGGACTGCATTGGGATTTTTCTTTTGGTATTTTGTTAATTTGTATTTTTTTATAATTTCTTTGTATGTTTCTTTTTTTTCTTCTTCTGCTTTTTTAAATAGATGTATTGTATAATTTAGTTCTTCTTCTACTGTCTTAAATAAAAAGGTTGGATTATCTTGTGGAATAATCGTTCCAGTAATTTCTTTCCACAGATTCTGTGGATATTCTTCTATGTACATCCCTAATAGTTTTATTTCTTGTGTTGTAGGTATTTGTCCACTTAATATTCTTATTAATGTTGTTTTGCCACAGTTATTGGCACCTGATATAGTTATAAACTTCTCTGGTTCTACTTGGAAGGAGATATTTTCAAATAAATCTTTATAAGATAAATTGGTAACTTCTAGTAATTCTTTCATATCGACCCTCCCGTTTCATGTTTTATTATATAATAATCCGTTTAAAAAAGCCATTATATTATTTGGCTTTTTTCTTTTGTATTCTATATGCACAACGTAATAAAAACTTGTCTGATAGAAATCTTCCAAAAAACTTTGCACATTTCATTTTAAATCCTGGAATAATTAACATTTTCTTTTTATCTATCATTTGATCAATTGCATATTTTGCAACGTAAGTACTTTTTAATGGTTTTACTCCAAATTTTACTCCTGCTACATTATTAAAATTAGTATCTACTGGTCCTGGGCATAAAACAGATATTTGTACGTTTGACTTTTTCTTCTTTTGTTCATACCATAAAGCTTCTGATAGCTGATAGACATAAGACTTTGTGGCGTAATATGTACTCATTAATGGTCCGGGTTGAAAAGCTGCGGATGATGCTACATTAAGAATGTAACCTGACTTTCTTTTTTCCATATCTTTTAAGAATGCTTTCGTTAAAATATGTACTGCCTTGATATTGGTATCAATCATTTCTAATTCTTGTTGAAGCTCTGTTGTTGTGAACTCGCCAAACATACCAAATCCTGCATTATTAATTAATATATCTATGTTTTCTTTTTTAGTTAATACATATAGTTCTTTCACCTTTTGTTCATTAGATAAATCCGCTACAATGATTGTTACTTTTGTTGGTAATGCTTCTTGAATTTTTTCTAACTTTTCTCTATCTCTAGCTACCAAAATAAGCTCATATTTTTTCGTTGCTAGATACCTAGCTATATCTAATCCAATACCTGATGATGCTCCTGTAATTAATGCCTTCATACCGACACCTCTTTTTTCTACTCATTCACTTTTATTATATAATAAAATGCACTAAAAAAAAAGGATGTTGACATTCCTTTTACTTTTTTGAAGAAGAATTTGTTGTTGCTGGACTTTTTTCTCCCGCATCACTAGAAAGCATTTCTTCCATGCTCATTATATCTTCATATTCCTGCGTTGTCTTAATAATCTCTCTTGCAAAAAAATCATTGTATATTTGATTTATAGCATCTTGAGTTTCTCTATTTCTTTTGTCTAAATTTTCCATGGCTTTTCTCGTGTCATCTTGATCTTTTTGAACTTTATTTTGAAATTCTTGATTGCTTTGATTATATAAATTATTTGCTTCTTGTATTGATAGATGTGCAAACTCGGTAATACTGTATCTACTTATGAAGTCTCTTCTTGCATCATCAGAAACTAATTTTTTATTTGATAAAATTAGATTCCAATTATTTACAGTATAAGTGATATTTTCCTCGAGTGTACCTGCTTCTAACTTTGGGTTTTGTTCTAAATACTCCCTTAACTTTTGATATTCTTTTCTATATTTTCCTCGAAGCTCAGGACTGTCTAGGTATGTTACTCTGTCTACACCTTCTTTTTCTTCGATATATCCTTGTAATTGTTGATATACTTTTTTATCTTCTGTTCTATTTCTATCTCTTGCGATTTGTAAAAATCTGCTTCTTTGTTCTGGGGTAGCTTTGGTAAAAGTTACATAGGTTACTCCTGTTCTTAATTCTTGCATAATTTCTGGTTCATCTTTATTTTCTTCTATATTTTTTTGCATTTCTAACCATTGCTCATTTATATTCTGTAATAGTCTTGTAAATGCATCCACATTTACTCCTTGTCCTGATTCATATAGTTCAGGTAGAACATGTTGATAGCTTTCTTTTCCCTTTAAATAGTTTGACATAATCTTTAGATATGCTTCTCTCATGCTTTGTTCTTGTTTCATATTTGCTAGATAGTCTTTTTTAGAAATGTTATTAGCATCCAATATTGGTTTAAAGGCTTCATATACATATAATTTAGCGGATAATCTTTCTTTGCCATAGAGATTCATCTTTCCTGTCTTTGATTGTTGTATTAAAGATATAGCACCATTTTCTTTATCTAACATTGCCTTTATATTGTCAAACATATTATCACCTGAGTTTATTTTATCACAAAAAGAAAAAGACACAAGGTCTCGTGTCTATTTATCTTCTGCTTCTTTCTTTTTAGCAGGTTTCTTTTCTTCTGGTTTAGCTTCATCTACTAATTTTAAAATTACCATTAGAGAGTTGTCTCCACGACGTTCAGATAATTTTAAAATTTGAGTATATCCACCATTACGATTTTCATAACGTTTTGCTAAATCATGGAAAATTTTATCCACAACTTTTTTATCATTATGTAAGAATGCTAATGCTTTACGACGAGAAACTAAATCACCTTTTTTACCATAAGTAATCATTTTTTCAACGAACTTACGAACTTCTTTTGCTCTAGTTTCAGTTGTAGTAATACTTTCGTTTACTACTACTTGTTTTGTCATAGTAGCTAGCATACTTCTTCTATGTTTATTATCTACACCTAATTTTCTCATAGTTATTTCCTCCTTATATTTTAGTCGTCATCACGTAATACTAGACCCATATCTCTAATTTTATCTAATACTTCTTTTAGTGATTTCTTTCCTAGATTACGGATTTTCATCATGTCTGATTCACTCTTATTAACAAGATCTTGTAAAGTATGAATACCAGCTCTCTTTAAGCAGTTATATGCTCTTACAGAGAAGTCTAGGTCTTCAATTGATGTTTCTAAAGCTTTTACTTTTGGATCTTCTGTTTTTTCAATCATCATTCCACTTACATCTGCGATTGATGATAAATCTGTTAAAATTGTGAAATGTTCAATTAAAATTCTTGAAGCTAAAGCGATTGCTTCTTCTGGTTTCATAGAACCATTTGTCCATACGTCTAAAATTAATTTATCATAACTTTCATCTTGTCCAACACGAGCGTTTGCAACTTCATATGATACTCTTTCAATAGGAGAATATAATGAGTCAATAGCTATAACTCCTGCTTTTTTAATATCATGTATTTTCTTGTTGTCTTCACTTCTTACATATCCACGACCATTTGATACAGTCATTTCCATGTTTAGAGAAGCTCCTTTTGATAATGTAGCGATGACTTTATCTTTGTTAATAACTTCGATATCAGCATCGTGTTCAATATCTCCAGCAGTGATTTCTCCTTCTTTTGTTGTATTGATACGAACAATCTTTTCTTCGTTTGAATGGTTTTTAAATACTACCCCTTTCAAATTTAAAATGATTGTTGTTACATCTTCATAAACACCTTCAATTGTTTGGAATTCATGAAGAACACCATCGATTTTAATACTACTAATAGCACTACCTGGAAGAGATGATAACATTACTCTTCTTAAAGCGTTACCAATTGTAGTTCCAAATCCTCTTTCTAATGGTTCTAATTCGAATCTACCATAGAAATTGCTTTCTACAGAATCTGTTATTTTATAAATTGGTTTTTCAAATTGTAACATGAAACTAACCTCCCTTATTCATTAATTATACACGTGGACGTTTTGGTGGACGACATCCGTTGTGTGGTATTGGTGTAACGTCAACAATTGTAGTTACTTCTAACCCTGCAGTTTGAAGTGAACGAATTGCTGTTTCTCTACCTGGTCCTAAACCTTTTACACGTACTTCTACTTTACGCATACCCATGTCATATGCAGCTTTTCCAGCAGCTTCTGCAGCCATACCAGCAGCAAATGGAGTTGATTTTTTACTACCTTTGAATCCGATAGCTCCAGATGATGCCCAGCTAATTACGTTACCATCCTTATCTGTGATTGTAGTAATTGTATTATTGAATGTTGAATGAATATGTGCAATACCTTCAGGAACATTCTTTTTAACTTTTCTTTTTCTAGTTTTGTAAGCCATCTAAGTTTACCTCCTTTAAAATTTCTTTCATTAAGTTAACTAAGCTTTTTTCTTGTTAGCTACTACTTTTCCTTTACCTTTACGAGTACGTGCATTACGATTTGTTCTTTGTCCTCTTACAGGTAATCCTTTTTTATGGCGACTTCCTTCATATGAATTAATTTCCATCTTAGTTTTGATGTTCATACTTACTTCACGACGAAGATCACCTTCTGTTAAATGTTTGTTAATTTCATCACGAATTTTAACTAAATCTTCTTGAGATAAATCTTTTGTTTTTGTTGTTGGATCAATATTTACTGCCTTTAAAATTTGTTTAGCTAAACTTTGTCCAATACCATAAATATAAGTTAATGAAATACAAATGTGCTTGTCGTTTGGAATATCTACACCTTTAATACGTGCCATTAATTACACCTCCTAAAAATTATCCTTGTTTTTGTTTGTGTTTTGGATTTTCACAAATAATTCTTACTGTACCTTTACGTTTTACGACTTTACATTTTTCGCAAATTGGTTTAACTGATGCTTTTACTTTCATACTATCCCTCCTATTATTTACGATAGGTTATACGCCCACGTGTTAAATCATAAGGCGAAAGTTCTATCATTACGGTATCTCCTGCTAAGATACGAATATAGTTCATTCGTATTTTACCAGAAACGTGAGCTTCCACAATGTGTCCATTTTCTAGTTGAACTTTAAATTTCCCACCTGGGATAATTTCAAGAACTTTACCTTCAATTTCAATTGTATCTTCTTTGGCCATCTTTATCACTCTCCTGTCAAGATTTGATATCCATCTTTTGTCACTACTACTGTATGTTCAAAGTGTGCTGATAAGCTACCATCTTGTGTATCAATCGTCCAATTATTATCATGAATAAATATATCGGGTCTACCTAATGTTAGCATTGGTTCCACAGCAATTACCATACCTTCTTTTAGTCTTGGACCAGTATTTGGAATACCATAATTTGGCACTTCTGGATCTTCGTGAACAGAAGTTCCTACTCCGTGACCACATAGTTCTTTTACGACTCCTAGGTTATGCTTATGGGCGTACTGTTCAATCGCATAGCCAATATCACCTATTCTATTTCCTGGCTTTACTTGTGCTAAGCCTACGAATAGTGATTTTTCAGTGTCTTCTAGTAACTTTCTTGTTTTATCATCTACTTCTCCTACTGCGTAAGTCCAAGCAGAGTCTCCATGGTAACCTTTGTAACATGCTCCAATGTCAATAGAAATAATGTCTCCATTTTTTAATTTTCTATCGCTTGGGAATCCATGAACCACTTCTGAATTGATACTTGTACATAGTGTAGATGGGAACCCTTCGTATCCCTTAAAAGAAGGAGTAGCATCCTTACTTCTTATAAAGTCTTCTGCTAGCTTATCTAACTCTTTTGTAGTTATTCCTTCTTTTATATATGGTTTTAGATACTGATGGGTTTGATATACTATATTACCAGCAATTTTTAATAATTCAATTTCTCTTTTGCTTTTAATTGTTATCACTATTTTTCATCTCCATCTTTTTTTGATGAAGTAGAAACGCTGATAATTTTGTCTATCTGTTGAAAGACATTTTCAATTGTATCGTTTCCGTTTACTTCAGTTAAAACTCCTTGTTGTCTATAATGTTCTATAATTGGTTCTGTTTTTTCTTGATACATTTTATATCTAGTTTGGAAAGCTTCTAAGTTGTCATCATTTCTTTGATATAGTTTTCCTCCGCAGATATCACATACAGATTCGATTTGTGGAGCACTTGCTTTTTCATTGATATTATAAACTGCATGACAGTCCTCACAAACTCGTCTACCTGTAATTCTTCTTTCTAATGTCTTTTCATCGATTACAATTGAAATTACATTTCCTACTTCATATCCTAATCTCTTTAGGATCTTATCATATTCAACTGCTTGATCTAGACTCCTTGGAAATCCATCTATGATGTAACCATTTTTGCAATCTTTTTCCTGTAGTCTTTTTTCAATTAGTTGATATGTAATTTCATCTTTTACTAATTTTCCACTTGCTAGTGTCTCTCTTACATAATTTCCTACTTCACTATCTTCCTTAGCGATTTCTCTTAGGATATCACCAGTTGATATATGTGGAATATGATATTTAGCAACAACTAGCTCTGCTTGTGTTCCTTTACCGGCAGCAGGTGGAGCTATAAACATAATATTTTTCATTTTTACCTTCTACTATATCCTCTCTTATAACTTCTGGTCAAAATACTTCCTTCCAATTGTTTATAAGTTTCTAGTGCTACACCTACAACGATTAATAATCCTGTACCACCAATAGATACGCTTGTAGGCAAGCTTGTTAATTTAGAAAATAGAATTGGTAATCCGGCAATTACTACTAGGAACGTTGCTCCTAAAATAGTAAGCCTTGATAAGATTTTACTTACATGTTTTTTTGTATCTTCTCCAGGTCTAATTCCAGGAATATACCCTCCATTTTCCTGTAGATTCTTAGCAAATTCTTCTGGCTTTACTTGAATAAAAGTATAGAAGTATGCGAAGAAAAATATGAATACTACATAGATTAAAAATCCTACTGGAGTTGTATATGTTAAATACTTTTGTACAACTAAAGTAAATGTTTCATTTTTAATTACTTGTGCCAAGATTCCAGGGATTGCTAGTAAACTTGATGCAAAGATTACTGGAATTACTCCGGCAGTATTTATTTTAATTGGCATAAAACTTTGAGCTGATTTTCCGTATGCGCTTGTTGATTTGTTGGCATACTGGATTGGTATTCTTCTTTCTGATTCTTGAACAAAAATCATTCCGATGACGATTGCAAAGTACACAATTACGAATAATATAAATTTAATAACTCCTAATGTAATTACTTGTGCAGTTCCATCGAATGCAACTAGACCGGTAAAGGCATCAATAAACATTTGAGGAAGAGTTGCAATGATACCAGCCATGATAATTAAGCTTGTACCATTTCCTATTCCTTTTTGTGTTATTTGATCTCCTAACCATAATAGGAATGCAGTACCTGCTGTTAAAACTGTTGCAATGTATAAATATTCTAATACATCTCCTGTTCTACCAATGAAGGCAAATGCAAATGCATAACCTTCAATAAAAGCAAATGCGATACCTAAATATCTAGTGATTTGATTTAACTTTTGTCTTCCCGTTGCTCCCTGCTTTCTTAATTCTGCAAAATACGGAATGATATCCATTTGTAATAGTTGCATGATGATTGATGCCGTAATATATGGCATAACACCTAATGCAAAGATTGAGAAGTTTTGTAATGCGCCACCGCCTAAGGTGTTAATTAATTCTAGAAATCCTAGATTACTAGTTAAATCTTGTGTTCCTGGAACTCGAATTGAAATACCCAATATGAAGATCATTAGTGCCCCAAGAGTAAAGTAAATACGATGACGTAAATCCTTATTCGTTGAGGTAAATAATTGCTTCATAGTTTTGAACATACTAGATCACCTCAGCTTTACTTCCTGATTCTTTGATCTTTTCTAATGCGCTTGTTGAAAATTTATTAGCTTGAATAGTTAATTTATGTTCTAACTTTCCATTTCCTAAAATTTTAAGTCCATCTAATTCTTTTTTAATAATTCCTTTTTCCATTAATAATGCAGGTGTTACTACTGTACCATCTTCAAATACATTTAAATCTCCTAAGTTCACTGTAGCATAGCTAACTTTAAAGCGTGCATTTGTGAAACCTCTCTTTGGAAGTCTTCTATATAATGGTAATTGTCCACCTTCAAATACTGGATTGATACTACCACCACTACGTGCTTTTTGTCCTTTTTGTCCGCGTCCACATGTTTTACCAAGACCACTACCTGGACCGCGTCCTACACGTTTTCTTGCATGAGTAGCACCGATATTTTTTTCTAATTCATGTAATTTCATTATCCTAATATCTCCTCTACTGTTTTACCGCGAAGTGCTGCTACTTGTTCAACAGTTTTCATTGCTTTTAATGCATTTAATGCAGCAGTTGCAGTATTAATTTTAGTTCTTGCTCCTAGTGATTTAGAGACAACATCACGAATTCCTGCTAATTCTAAGATAGCACGAACAGATCCACCAGCAATGATACCAGTACCAGCTGGAGCAGGTTTAATGATAACTCTTGCAGCACCACTTGTTCCTACCATTTCATGAGCTACTGTTCTTCCGTCAATTAGAGGTATTGTGATCATTTTCTTGTTTGCATCTTGAATTGCTTTCTTGATTGCATCAGGTACTTCATTAGCTTTACCAATACCTAATCCAACTTTACCTTTACGGTCACCTACGACAACAGTTGCTGAATATCTTCTACGACGTCCACCTTTAGTAACTTTTACTACGCTTTTAACGTCGATTACTAATTCTTCATACAACTTCTCTCTAGGTTCTTGAGACTTTCTTTGCATAATACCCTCCTATTAGAATTCTAATCCATTTTCACGTGCAGCTTCTGCTAAAGCTTTTACACGTCCATGATAAAGGTATCCTCCTCTATCAAATACCACTTTTGTAATTTTTGCTTTTGTTGCTTTCTTAGCGATTGCTTCACCAACAACTTTAGCTGCTTCTACATTACTTCCGTTTTTAATTTTTAAATCTTTGTCTAATGAGGAAGCAGATACAAGAGTAGTTCTAGTTTCATCATCGATAATTTGTGCATAGATTCCAGTGTTAGAACGGAATACGCATAATCTTGGTACTTCGCTTGTTCCAAAAATGTTCTTACGAACTCTTTCATGACGAACAATACGCATACTATTACGAGATTCTTTCTTTATCATACTTTGTTTTCTCCTTTCCTACTTATTAAGCAGCTTTCTTTCCTTCTTTACGACGAACATGTTCGTCTTTATAACGAATACCTTTACCCTTATATGGTTCAGGTTGTCTTACTTTTCTTACGTTAGCAGCGAATTCTCCAACTAATACTTTATCAATACCTTTGATAGTGATTTCAGTATTTCCGTTAGCTTCTACTGTTAAACCTTCTGGAATTTCCATCTCTACTGGATGAGAATAACCAGCGCTGATTACTAATTTTTTACCTTGAACATTGAAACGATATCCGACACCAATAATCTCTAATCCTTTTTCAAAACCTTTGGTAACACCTTCAATCATGTTGTGAATTAAAGCGTTCATTGTACCGTGCATAGCTTTTGCATTTTCGTTTTTACGTTCTAAAGTAATTTTATTATCTTCTTGCTTCATAGTAATATCTTTTAACATTACTTGAGATAAAGTTCCTTTTGGTCCAGTTACTGTTACTGTATTATTTTCTTCAGTTACTGTAACTCCTTCTGGAACGATAATTGTACGATTTCCTATACGGCTCATCTTGACACCTCCTTATATTTTTCTTTATTACCAAATATAAGCTAGAACTTCCCCACCTATATTTTCTTTACGTGCTTCTTTATCTGTCATAATTCCTTTAGATGTAGAAAGGATAGCGATTCCTAATCCATTTAATACTCTTGGAATTTCGTTGCTGTTAACATATACACGAAGACCTGGTTTAGAAATTCTTTTTAGCCCAGTGATAACTCTTTCTTTTTTGTTATATTTTAAAGTTAATAGAATTTTTCCTTGAGCGTCTTCTTTTACAACTTTGTAATCTTTGATAAATCCTTCATCTTTTAAAATTCTTGCGATTTCTTCTTTCATTTTTGATGCAGGTACTTCTACTTCTTCATAACGCATTTGGTTAGCATTACGAATACGAGTTAACATATCTGCAATTGTATCTGTTACTACTGCCATTTAAATTCCTCCTTTCCAATTACCAACTTGATTTCTTAAGTCCTGGTATTTGTCCTTTATAAGCTAATTCACGGAAGCAAATACGGCAGATTCCGAATTTACTCATAACTGCGTGAGGTCTACCACAACGAGCACATCTAGTATATTCACGTACTTTAAACTTTTGTGGTCTATTAGCTTTTACTATCATACTTTTCTTTGCCATAATATTCCTCCCATTTTTTACTTTCTAAAAGGAATTCCAAGTCCATTTAATAAATCGAATGATTCTTCATTAGTTTTTGCTGTTGTTACAAATACGATATCCATTCCACGTACTTTTACAACTTCATCATAATCAATTTCTGAAAAGATTAATTGTTCTTTAATTCCCATAGTATAGTTTCCTCTACCGTCGAAAGATTTTGGACTAACTCCACGGAAATCTCTAACACTTGGTAGAGCGATTGCAATTAGTTTATCCATAAAGTTATACATGTTTTCTCCACGTAATGTAACTTTACATCCAATTGCATGTCCTTCTCTTACTTTGAATCCAGCGATTGATTTTTTAGCACGTGTTACTACTGGTTTTTGTCCAGAGATTTTTGCTAAATCTGCAACTGCTGCATCAATTAGTTTTGAGTTAGATGTAGCATCACCTACACCGATATTAATAACAATCTTTTCTAACTTTGGAACTTCCATAATTGATTTATAATTATATTTTTCTTTTAAACTTGGAACAACTTCATTTAAGTATTTCTCTTTTAGGCGGTTCATAGTTACCCTCCTTCCAATTAATCAAGCTTCTCGTTTGATTTTTTTGTGATTCTAATTTTTTTACCTGTTTTTGTATCAGTTGTATGTCCGATTCTAGTTCCTTTTTTTGTCTTAGGATCAACAATCATAACATTTGATGCATGAATTGGTTTTTCAACTTCAATAATTCCACCAGATTCATTAGCTGTAGGTTTTTGATGTTTCTTAACTACGTTAACTCCTTCAACTACAACTTTGTTTTCGCTTCTTAATGTTTTAATAATTTTTCCTTCTTTACCTTTATCAGAACCAGCGATAACTACAACTTTATCTCCTACTTTAAAGTTCATAATTTATCCTCCTCATTATAGTACTTCTTTTGCTAAAGAAACAATTTTCATGTAATCTTTATCACGAAGTTCTCTTGCGACTGGTCCAAAAATACGAGTACCTACTGGACTCTTGTCATCACGAATGATAACACAAGCATTGTCATCGAACTTAATATATGATCCATCTTCACGACGAACGCCTTGACGACTACGAACGATAACTGCTTTTACAACTTTTCCTTTTGGTAATGGTGAGTTAGGAATTGCATTTTTTACTGTTCCAACTACTACATCACCAATGTTACCTGTTTTTACTTTGCTTCCACCTAGAACACGAATTACTAATAATTCACGTGCACCAGTATTGTCAGCAACTTTTAAACGACTTTCTTGTTGTAACATAGATTATTCCTCCTTCTTTCCAATCATCTAAGCGTTAAATAATAACTGCTTCTTTTACTACTTCTTTTAAATAGAAATGCTTTGTTTTTGACATTGGTCTAGTTTCAGCTATACGAACTGTGTCTCCAACTTTAGCAATATTTTTTTCATCATGTACACTATATTTCTTAGAGCTTTTAACTCTTTTGTGATATAACGGATGGTTTTTATAAGTTTCAACTAAAACGCTTATTGTCTTATCATTAGTTGCGCTAACTACTTTTCCAACTAATTCTCTTTTAATTTTCTTTTCCATTATATAACCTCCTATTCGTTACTTTCACGTTCTTTTAGAACAGTTTTCATTCTTGCAACGGTGTGTCTTAAATCTCTAATTCTAGAAGGTTTTTCAAGGTTTCCTGTAGCTTGTTGGAAACGTAAGTTAAATAATTCTTGTTTTGCTTCAAATAGTTTTGTATTGATTTCTTCAGTTGTTAATTCTCTAATCTCTTTAACCTTCATTATTTTCACCACCATTTTCTTTCATTACAAATTTTGTTGCTATTGGTAGTTTGTGAGATGCTAAACGTAATGCTTCACGAGCAACTTCTTCACTAACTCCAGCGATTTCAAAAAGAATTTTTCCTTCTTTTACAACAGCAACCCATCCTTCAACGTTACCTTTACCTTTTCCTTGTCTTGTACCAATTGGCTTTCTAGTAAGTGGCATATGTGGGAAAACATTGATCCAAACTTTACCACCACGTTTCATGTAACGAGTCATAGCAATACGAGCAGCTTCGATTTGGTTAGCTGTAATCCAAGCTCCTTCTTTTGCTTGAAGACCATATTCTCCGAAACTTAATGTTCTATTTCCACGTGATCTTCCTTCGTAAGGTAATCTATGAACACGACGATATTTAGTTCTTGACGGTATTAACATATTAATTACCTCCCTTAGATTTCTTGTTTAGGATTTCTCCTTTATAGATCCAAACCTTTACACCAATTTTACCAAATGTTGTATCAGCTTCTGCTGTTGCATAATCAACATCTGCTCTTAATGTATGTAGAGGAATAGTTCCTTCTGTGTATCCTTCGCTACGTGCCATATCAGCACCACCTAAACGTCCAGATACTGATGTTTTAATTCCTTTAGCTCCTGCTTTCATAGCGTTTCTAATTGCACGTTTTTGAGCCATACGGAATGATGCTCTGTTACTAATTTGATTTGCAATTGAATCAGCAACTAATTGAGCGTTCATGTCTGCTTTTTTAATATCAACGATTGAGATTTGAACATTTTCATCAGCAATCTTTGATAGTTGTTTCTTTAATTTCTCGATTTCTTCACCACCGCGTCCAATCATGACACCTGGTTTAGAAGTATGGATTACAACTTCACATCTTTTAGCAGTTCTTTCGATTTCAACTTTAGCAATACCAGCATTTTTTAAGTTCTTTTCTAAGTATTTACGGATTTCAATATCTTTAACTAATACTTTAGAGAAGTCTTTTTTATTTGCATACCATTTTGCTTCCCAGTCTTTGTTGATGCCAAGTCTAAGTCCATTAGGATTAACTTTTTGTCCCATGTTTTAACCTCCTTATTAGTTTTTTGTAGCCACTACGATAATAATGTGACTAGTTCTATGATCTCTATGTCCTATGTGAGAACGTGAATCAAAAAAGTGACGTTTCATAACAGGACCAGCATCTACTCTTGCTTCTTTTACATAAAGTGTAGCAGCATCTGCATTGTTATTATTAACTGCGTTTGCAATAGCAGAATCTAGAACTTTTTTGATAAGTCTTGCTGACTTATTGGTTGTGTTTATTAAAATGTTAGCTGCTTCTTGTACACTTTTACCACGAATCATGTCAATTGTTAGACGAGCTCTGATTGGTGATACTCTAAGTCCTTTAGCAATTGCTCTTGCTTCCATTTCTTTCCCTCCTAGTCATTTTTTAATTATTTCTTGTCTGAACCATGTCCACCGAATTTACGAGTTAATGCAAATTCACCTAATTTATGTCCTACCATGTCTTCAGTAACATATACTGGTATGAATTCTTTACCATTGTGAACGGCAAATGTATGTCCTATAAAATCAGGATAGATTGTGGAACGGCGTGACCATGTTTTAATGACTTCTTTTTTTCCAGACTTATTTAATTCTTGAACCTTTTTTAATAATCTATCGAATACATAAGGTCCCTTTTTTAAACTTCTTGCCATTATTTAATCATCCTTTCCTATTTACTATTACGACGACGTACGATGAATTTGTCTGATTGTTTTTTCTTACGTGTCTTTAATCCAAGTGCAGGTTTACCCCATGGAGTCATTGGTGCTTTACGTCCTACTGGAGCACGTCCTTCACCACCACCATGTGGATGGTCGTTAGGGTTCATAACAGAACCACGAACTGTTGGTCTAATACCTATATGACGTTTACGTCCTGCTTTACCTATTCTAACTAGTGAAGCATCTTCATTTCCAACTTCACCAATTGTTGCCATACATGTTCCTAAAACTTTTCTTTGTTCACCACTTGATAAACGAATCATTACATATTTTCCTTCACGGCCTAGGATTTGTGCAGAAGTACCAGCACTACGTGCTAATTCTCCACCTTTTCCTGGACGTAATTCAATATTATGAATCATTGTACCTACTGGGATACTCATGATTGGTAATGCGTTACCAACTTTGATATCAGCGTTTGCTCCAGCTTCGATTGTCATTCCAACTTCTAGTCCTTTTGGAGCGATAATATATCTTTTTTCTCCATCTGCATAATTGATTAATGCGATGTTTGCTGTTCTATTTGGATCATATTCGATACTTGCTACTGTACCAGGTACCTCTAATTTATTTCTCTTGAAATCAATGATACGATATTTTCTTTTTACTCCGCCGCCTTGATGACGAACAGTTATCTTACCTTGATTGTTACGTCCACTATTTTTCTTAATAGTAGTTAATAGAGATTTTTCTGGAGTACTTTTTGTAATTTCTTCATTTACTAAAGTACTCATCTTTCTACGACCTGGTGTAGTAGGTTTATATGTTTTAATTGCCATAATTTATTTCCTCCTTCTAACCAAGATCAATTGTTTGTCCTTCAGCTAAAGTAACAATTGCTTTCTTTGTACGATTCGTTAATCCTGTATAACGACCAACTCTTCTCTTTTTAGGTTTTACATTAATTGTTCTAATTGATGTAACCTTAACATTAAAGATTTTTTCAATTGCATTTTTGATTTCAATTTTGTTAGCTCTTGGATCAACTTTGAATGTATATTTTCCATTTTCTTTATCAGCCATTGATTTTTCAGTAATAACTGGTGCCTTGATGATTTCTAAATACTTAGTGTCTTTCATTATTTAAGCACCTCCTCTACAGCATTTAATGCATCTTCTGTAAATACTACTACATTTGTACCTACAACATCTAATACATTGATTTCATCTGCTGAAATTAATACTACGTTTTGTAAGTTTCTTGATGCTAAAATCATATTATCATCAAATTCTTTTACTACTAATAATACTTTTTTATCAGCAATTTTTAATGTTTCTAATAAAGCTTTCATATCTTTAGTCTTTGGTGTAGCTAAGTTTAAGTTTTCTAATACGATAACTCCATTTTCTTGTGCTTTATAAGCTAAAGCTGACTTAATAGCAAGTCTTCTTTCTTTACGATTTTGTTTTTTGCTGTAATCTCTTGGTACTGGAGTTCCATATCTTCCTCCACCTACCCATTGTACAGATCTAATTGAACCTTGACGAGCACGTCCAGTTCCTTTTTGTCTCCATGGCTTTCTTCCGCCACCACTTACTTCACTTCTGTTCTTAGTACTATGTGTTCCTTGTCTTAATGATGCTCTTGATAAGATGATTGCATCATATAAAACATTTTTATTTGGTTCAATTCCAAATACATTTTCATTTAAGTTAATGTCCTTTACTTTTTCACCTTTTAGATTTAAAAGTTCTACTTTTTTCATCTACGATTCCTCCTTTCATCACATTTCATTATTTTATTTATTTTCATTTTTATTTGTTCCTGTGATGATTTTATTCTGCTGTTTCTTCTGCAGGTGTGTTTGCTTCTGCATTAGCTTCAACTTCAGCCTTTGGTGCTTCGTATGAAACTAAGTCAGCAGCTTCTTTTTTCACATTTGGTTTTTTAACCGCAGTACGAATCATAACTAATGATTTCTTTGGACCCGGAACATTACCTTTAACTAAGATTACATTGTTTTCAGTATCTACTGAAATAATTTCAAGATTTTGAACAGTTCTTGCTACATTACCCATTTGTCCAGGCATTTTCTTACCTTTCAAAACGTGCATTGGTAACATAGTACCTAATGAACCTACACCTCTATGGTATTGAGAACCATGACCCATAGGTCCACGGCTTTGGTTATGACGTTTAATAACACCTTGGAATCCTTTACCTTTACTGATTCCACTTACGTCAACCATTTCTCCTTCTTCGAAGATATCAACATTGATTACTTGTCCTAATGTATAATCTTCTACGTTTACTCCTCTAATTTCTCTTAAGAAGCGCTTAGGTTCAGTTCCAGCTTTCTTAGTATGACCGATTGCTGGTTTGTTTGATAATTTTTCTCTGATAGTTTCTGTTGCAATTTGAATTGCATCATATCCATCGTTTGCTACTGTTTTAATTTGAGTTACAACGTTTGGTTCAACTTCAATTACAGTAACTGGAATTAACTTACCGTTCTTAGTGAACACTTGAGTCATTCCAACTTTTTTACCTAAGATTCCTTTCATTATTGTTTCCTCCTATTATTTTGTTTTGATTTCAATATCAACCCCGCTAGGTAAATCTAAATGAGCTAACGCATCAATAGTTTCCTTGCTAGGATTTTTGATATCAATAAGTCTCTTATGTGTACGCATTTCGAATTGTTCACGAGAATCCTTATCTTTATGAACAGCTCTTAAAATTGTAAATTTTTCAATTTCAGTTGGTAGTGGTACTGGACCAGAAATTTCTCCACCTGATCTTTTGATTGTTTCAACAATTTTAGTTACTGCATTATCAAGAATTCTATGATCATATGATTTTAATCTAATACGAACTTTTGATGTTGACATTAAAAATCCTCCCTTCGCCTATATCTAGTATAGACTTGCTCCGTGCAAATAACCCGCTAACCAAATTAACAACTTAACCTGGCGTATCGACAACCTCGCACATCTAAGCAGTCACACGTAATTAATTATAGCAAGTAATATCAACAAATGCAAGTGTTTTTTTGTAGAAATTTTTTACTTTTTTTCATAGAAAAAGAGCAAAATACGTTTTTTTACATTTTTGCTCTCTTTTTATACTGTACAGGAGGTTCAAATTCGCACATTCCTCTCCAGTAATCAATATCATTCGTTCCTTCTTCCAATAATTTTTCACGTAACTTTTCTACATTGCCATTTCTATCATATAATAGTGTTCCATATTTTACTTCTTGTTCCCAGGAATAATTACCTTGCAAAGTAAGTCTTTTTTCATCATCTTCTAGTGCCCATAAATTCGCACTTTCTGTATGAATGTCCATTCCTATATCTTCATTTGTTATATTTTTCCATTCAATTCTTTTTGGCGTGTATGAATTATATAGAAATAATAAATTGATTCTTTCTGGTTGTGTTCCCCATGCTGTAGCAGTTGCAACAATACCTTCTATAGCTTCGACATAATAATCATTTTCTAATGCTCTGGTCATTTCATCTGACACCATATCATTTAATATTTCCATCTTTGATGGTTCTACTTGTACTTTTCTTAAACTTTCCATATTCCAAACCTTCCCTTTATTTATTGTCTATTCTATACGAAATTCAAAATCCAGTCAATTATTTTCTAATATATTTTACTGGCGGATTAAACAAACAAACTTCACTCGTCCAGTATGGTGCTATTTCATCTAATGATGAATCGTTTTGTAGGTCCACTTGTAGTTCTTTTGTTCTATTGTTTCTATCATATAAAATGATTCCATTTCTTGCATTAAATTCTCGAGGAGATTCTATTCTATCTTGAAATCTTTCTTCTAACCTATAATACCATTCTGGTATGTTTTCTATTCTAATATCCATACCTGTAGAAAACCGAATCTGTTGTTGTTCTTCTGCAGAGAATTTTACTGGTTCTATATTTGCATCATTCCAAATAAACGTTAGTTCTACTTCCGGTCTAAAATGATTACTTCCAACATATATAATTCCTTCCAAATATTCACTTTGGCTTTGATTTGCTAAAACTTCATTAATTTTATCACTTAATAAATTATTCATTACTGACATTTTTTCATTATCCACTTTTACTGTTTTTAATACTTCCATACTACTTTTCATCCCCTATTTTCATTTTATATTTGGGGGGATAATTCGTCAACAAAAAAAGAGGTTTCCCTCTTATTTTATTTTCTGTTTTGCTCTTGGTATTTTGAAATTTACATTTGATTACTTTGATGCATTTTCTTTTGCTTGATTTTTCTTTTAGTACGTTTTTCTTCTTTTCTTTTTAGATAGCTTTTATTGTACATCCAAATTTCTTGTAAGGTCATAGTCTCTAATTCTAGTTCTGTTAACTCATCTTGAATTCCCATATCTAGATTGGCACAAAATATTCTTTTAAATTTTCTGTGTTTGGGATTTTTGTTCATTTTCCTTAAGTCGCAAAGGTATAAGTCTCTTACTTCTGTTGTTCCTTCTAAAAAAGAAGCAAATCGCTCTTGGCTTGTCTTTTTAATTTCTTCAAATTTCTTTTTTAACATTTCTTCTTGTTGAAGAGCTAAAGCGATTTCATAGCTTCTTTTATATTCTTCTATTACTTGTTTCATTTGTTCTGTGTAAATATCTGGTAGTATTTCCTCGCTACCTTTCGTATGTAAGTCTTTTTCATATGCTATTTGTATTCTTCCTAAAGCAATATCATAGGGGTGTATTTCTTTTGGAGCGGACCATTCATTTAATATTTTTATTCTTTCTTCTCGTGATAATTCTTTTAGTTTTGTTAATAAGCCTTTTATATAGTCAGGATACTTAAAGTTTTTCTTTTCTATTTCTTTTTGATCTGGGATAGGAAAGACTACTATATATACTATATGGTTAATTTCTACTACGCGATATGCCATTAAAAGTTGTTCTTCCATAGAGTCCCCCTCTCTTGGCGCGTATTATAACATAAAAAAAGGATTTCTTCAATCCTTTAGATTTCTTTTTGATTTTGGATTCCCTATAATTTTTAATGATGCCGGAGCAATAATTGATTTTCCAAATTTTTGATTAATATCATCAATTGTTTTTTGTATTTCTTCTTCCTTTTCCTCTTCCTCATTATTTTCTTCGAATAATGTCATCTGCCTTTCTTTTGTCTCTTGTAAATCTGCAAGTCTTACACCAATTAAACGAATCGGATCTTTTTTGTAACTTTTATTGAATATTTCTATTACTAATTTATAAATTTCCTTTGTGCTATTTGTTATATGAGGTAATTTTGCTTGCGCAGAATAGTTTCTGAAATCTTTATTTTTATAGATAACCGCTACTGTTTTGGCATATTGCTTTTGTTTTCTTAATTCCCTGGTTACATCTTCTGTTTGTCTAAATAAAATATCTTTTAATTTTTCCTCATCTGTATAATCATGGGTCAGAGTCTCTGTTGTGGAAATACTAGTTGTTTTACTGCTTCTTGGCTCTACTTTTGTATTATCGATTCCCCAGGCTGCTTCTTTTAAATGTTTAGCTTGGTTTTTAAATTTTCTTTCTAGCACTTTTTCATTAGCAAAAGCCAAGTCTTTTATTGTATAAATATTTAGTTTATTTAACTCTTCTTTCGTTCTTTTTCCTACCATGAATAAGTCGCCTACATCTAGCGGCCATAATTTTTCTTCAATTTCATCCTTTAATAAGGTATGGACTTTATCTGGTTTTTCAAAATCAGAAGCCATTTTTGCACATAACTTATTATTTCCAATACCTATATTTACTGTGAAACCAAATTTTTCTTTTACTTCTTCTTTTATTTTTATAGCTAGTTGATAGTAATCTTTATATAAATAATTTGTTCCAGTCATATCTAAGAAACATTCATCAATTGAAAACTTTTCTAACAGTGGGGAATATTGTGATAAATACTCAAAAAGTTTTTTTGATTGTTCATAATACCAACGATGATTAGGTGGAAAGATTTTTAAATTGGGACATTTCTTTTTTGCTTGATAAATAGTTTCTGCTGTCTTTATTCCCATTTTTTTGGCTACTGGGGACTTAGCTAAAACTATTCCTCGTCTTTCTGTTTCGGAACCACCGATGATTGCTGGAATTTTCCTAATATCAGTTTTATATCCCTGTTTTAATAAAAGTACTGCTGTCCATGATAGAAATGCATTATTTACATCTATATGAAAAATCAATCTTTCCTTCATATTTACCCTCACTTTTATCCTTATTATAATGAAGTTTCCTTTTTCACGCAATCGAACAACGGTGGTTTTTAGAATATTCTTTAAAAAACAAAACATACTAATCATATGGTGATGATATGAATCGAGACGAGAGAAATTTATATGAATTATATTTTAAGAAAATAGTTATTGAACATATTCGGGATGCTAGAATTGCTAAAGGCTGGACACAGGCACGACTTGCTGATGCGATTGATGTTTCTCATGAATTTGTACGTTCTTTAGAATCTTTAAAAGGCAAAAATACTTTTTCCGCTTTTACTGCATGGAGAATATCAAAAGCATTAAATGTTAGTTTAGATGATTTATTAGAATTTGATATGGAACAGTTTCGTCCTACTATAGAAAAAGCAATGCAAGAAAAGATTTCTTAGCATTGCTTTTATTTTTCTATTAGACTTACCCCTGTCATTTCCTTCGGTTTTTCTATATTCATCAAATCTAATATTGTTGGAGCTATATCTCCTAATTTCCCCTCATGAAGTTTAAGTCCTTGTTCTGTAATAATAAATGGTACAGGGTTCGTTGTATGAGATGTTACTATATTATCATTGTCATCTAACATTTCTTCACAATTACCATGGTCAGCAGTAACAATTAAAATTCCACCTAGTTCCATTATTTTATCATAGATTAGTTTCAAATTTTTATCTACAGTTTCTACTGCTTTGATTGCTGCTTCTAATACCCCTGTGTGGCCTACCATATCTCCATTTGCGAAATTCAAAATTACTAAATCTGTATTAGGTAATTCTTTTAATAGATTTTCTGTTACTTCATCAGCACTCATTTCTGGTTTTAAGTCATAAGTTGCAACTTTAGGAGAAGGTATTAATACTTTCTTTTCGTTTTTATAATCTACTTCTTTTCCTCCATCAAAGAAGAAGGTTACATGAGCATACTTTTCGGTTTCAGCGATTCTTAATTGAGATAAGTTTTGCTTTTCAATATATTCTCCTAAAATATTTGTTAATACTGGATCACTAAAGGCATGTGGGGCTTTTACAGATTCTACAACTGGCATCATAGTTAATGTCTTTACATTGTTAAAATGAACAGTTTCCATATCTACTGCCGTTGGATTCGTTATAGCTGTGAAGAGTTCTCGTAATCTATCCTTTCTAAAATTGAAAGCAATGATTCCGTCATTTTCTTCTACATTTCCATTTTCAACAAACTTAGCTGGTAAGAAGAACTCATCTATAATTTCATTTTTATAACTATTTTCGATATATTCTCTTGGTGAATTTTCTATGTCTCCTTTGTTATTTACAATAACATCATACGCTTTTATTAGTCTGTCATAGTTGTTATCTCTATCCATAGCGTAATATCTTCCTGAAATAGAGGCAATTTGGCCAAAACCTAATTCTTTTAATTTTTCTTCTACTTTTTCTATATAAGTATAAGCACTTTTTGGAGGTACATCACGTCCATCTGTAAATAAATGGAGATATACATTAGTTACCCCTTCAAGTTTACACATGTCTAGTAGTGCTAGTAAATGATTTATATGAGAATGCACTCCTCCATCACTTATAAGTCCCATTAAGTGTAGATTAGAGTCATTTTCTTTTACGTGATGCATTACTTTTTTTATTTCCTCATTTTGGAAAAATTCTTTATCTTCAATTGATTTATTGATTAGTTCTAGTGGTTGATAAACAATTCTACCAGCTCCTATGTTCATATGTCCTACTTCACTATTTCCCATCTGTCCTTTAGGAAGCCCTACTAGTTGTCCAGACGCGGTTAAAGTTGTATGCGGATAAGTATTCCATAATTCTGTAAATATCGGGTTTTTCGCTAACGCTACTGCATTTCCATGGGTTTCTTCTCTTAGTCCATATCCATCTAATATTGCTAATACAATTGGCTTTTTCATATCATCGTCTCCTTACATTCTATTGTCATTTAAACAAAACATTGCATAAATTGGGATATATCTAACATCTTTTTTAGTTGCAAAATTATTTTCTGTTACACGATATGCTTCAGTTACTGTAAACTTTTTCATAAATACTGATAAAGATTTTGCTTTAGAGTCTGATTTTGTAATTAGTTCTATCGGGATGATTTTACCCATTCTATTTTGAATTACAAAATTAACTTCTGCTTTTCCTTCAGATTGATAATAGTATAGGGCATATCCTGCTTCCGCTAATGCTTTCGCAATACTATTTTCATATAATATTTCTTTTATCTTTTCATCGCTCAGTAGTTGTTTTAAGGTTACGTGCAACATTGAGAATAACAGTCCATCATCTGGTAAATATAATTTAAAACTATCTGTTTCTCGACAACTACTAAGTGGAGATTTTACTGTAGATATCTTATAGCTCCTATAAACAATTTGGTTGTTTACCAAGAAGTTAATTGTACTATCATATTCTTTTGCTCTTCTTCCTGTACCGATTACTCCGTATTGAAATTTTTTATTTTCCTTTTTTAGTTGCTCCGGAAGAGATTCTATTACTTCTAGACCTCTTGGTATATCAATTAATGTTTTACAAGAAATGAGTTCTCTTTCATATACTTCTAAAATTTTTTGTTTAATGATATCGATTTCTTGTTCACTCTTACCCGATAAGTTAGCATCTACTACTTCAGGCAATCCTCCGGTCATTAAGTATTCTTGAAATAATTCTAAAGCTAATTTATGGAATGGGCAAGTTTTATGTTTTGTAAATGATTCACGAATTAGTTCTGCTAAAGCTTTTTCATTTTTTGCCCATAAGAATTCTTCAAAATCCATTTCGTTCATACCTTTAAATTGTAATTCTTCTCCTTTAAAAAGAGTTAAATTTTCTCTACGTGAAGTAATAGCAATCATATGATATTTGCTATGTTCACTGCCAAATAACTTTAATCCTTTTATTATTTCAAGATTATTTACATTATCAAAAATAATTAAGGTGTCCTCTGGCAGTATTGTTTCCCCTGATAGAAGTGATAAATTTAAGATTAAACGTTCTGTGGATTTTTCGCGCACAAATAGATCTTCTAATGGCTTATTGTTACTCGTATTAAAATAGATTGTGTTTTTATAATTTGTTTTGCCAAAGTCTAAGGCAGAATAACTTTTTCCTACTTGTTTTGGTCCATATAAGATTAAGGGTTTTCTAATAATATCTTTTTGCCACTTTTGCAGGAATTTTTCTATTTTTCGTTCCATATTTTGTATCCTCCTTACACATTTTCTAAATTAAGTATACTTTTTTTTCTTGCAAAAGTCAATCGAGAAAGAAAAAAAGACGCTATTCGTCTTTAATTAGCTAATGGTTTACTAAATTCTAATCTTAACTTGTCCGCTACTGTAATAATGAATTCTGAATTTGTTGGCTTTGCTTTATCAATATCTACACTATGTCCAAATATCTCTTCCATCAAGTCCCAGTTACCTCTATTCCAACTTACTTCGATAGCATGTCTTATAGCCCTTTCTACACGAGATACTGTGGTATTAAATCTTTTAGCGACTTCTGGATATAACTCTTTTGTAATTCCACCAACAATTTCCGGTCGTTCATACACTAAAGAAATGCTTTCTCTAATGTATTGATAGCCTTTAATATGAGATGGTACACCTAATTCATGTAGTGTTTTGGTTATGGCTATCTGTAGATTATTATGATATACATCTATTTCTTTACCACCAAATTTTACTCCTGCTGCTACTTCTAATATTCTCTTTTCTAAATCTTCTAACTCAAATGGTTTTAATATAAAGTAATTTACCCCTAGCTCAGAAACTTTACGAATCATATCTTGTGTATTATAAGAAGTTAATACAATTACTTTCTTATCGATTGATTTCTTTTTCATATATTCCAGTACTGCAATTCCATCTTTATTAGGCATAATTAGGTCTAATAGAATGATATCATACTCTTCCTGTTTCTTTTCTATCAAACGAATTCCCTCTGCACCATCATAAGCTTCTAGTGAAATTGTGACTTCGGGACGTTCTTTAAAATATTCCTTAATCATTTCTACTAAACTCTTATTATCGTCTACTACTAATACTCTTGTCTTTTTCATTTGTTCTCCTCTCAGTACTGCACGTATTTTCATTATATACTAGCTTTCTTAAAAATGATAGAGAAAAAAAAGACAAGTTTTGTCGAAACTGTCTAATTTGTCTAATTTTCTAATTTTTCTAAAAAGATTTTTAATTGGGCAGGTTTTAAACTCAAACCACCTAATAAGTATCCATCTATTATAGATATTTTTCTTAATTCTTCTATATTTTTCTCATTGGCACTTCCACCATATAACACTTTATTATCAGGAAGATATTTTTTGATTAGTTTTATAATTTCCTCTATCTCTACATTTGTTGGAGTTAGTCCCGTACCGATTGCCCATATTGGTTCATATGCAATAATTATTTTTTTTCTTATTTCTTCGTTTAAATCACTAATTGCTTTTTCTATTTCGTTTATGATTACTTCATTCTGTTGATTATTTTCTCTTTCTTCTTTGGACTCCCCAATACATAAAATAGGAATTATTTCTTCACGTAATAGGTTTTTAACTTTTTCGTTAATTTCTTTGTTCGTTTCCTGTTGATATTTTCTTCTTTCTGAATGGCCTACAATACAGTATTTTACTTCCATTGATTTTAATTGTGATGCCGATACTTCTCCAGTATAAGCTCCACATTCTGTACTACTTACATTTTGAGCTCCTAATTCTATATTTGATAAATTTGCTACTCCAATAAATATATTCGTAGGGCATAGTATTATTTTTGAACTTTTTTCTATTGTTTCTAATTCTTTTTGATAAGTTAGAAAGTCTTCTTTTTTTAAATTACATTTATTATTTAATGCTATGATCATTTTATCAATTCCTTCTACATTTGATAAGCGCTATTTTTCTCTATATTTCTTGACTTCATATATATTTGCATTCCAGACTCTACTCCTAAATCCTCAAATCCATGATTAGAAAAATATGTTGTTGGAATCCGTGTTCCTTCTTCTTGTAGTAACACCACTTCCTCCATACCTAAAGTAGTAAATGCAAAATTTTCAGCTTCTTGTAACATTTTTTCTTGCCATTTTGAGGAAGCTGTATTATCTATTGTCATTTGACACACTTTTCTATCTTTTTCTCCCATTAAATGGGCTACTGTTATTATCTGTTCATCACTTTGAATAAATAAGGTTTTCAAAATCTCTGGTCGTTCTTGTTCTAGCTGTTTATAGTCAATTTCAGACATCATATTTCTTGTCTTTTGCAAATATTCTGAAGTTGAATTCTTTAAACCGTTTCTAGTTTCATACTCTTCTATTAATTTTATATGTTCATTATTATATGGACTGGCAACAACCACTTGTTCTCTCATTTTACTTTATAGCTTCCAATCCTGGTAGAGTTTTTCCTTCTAGATATTCTAATGTGGCTCCCCCTCCGGTAGAAGCATGGTAAACTTTATCTTTATATCCTGAAGTAGAGGCTGCGGCAACAATATCTCCTCCACCTAATATAACTTTAATATTATTATCTACTATAAATTGTAAAACATGATTTGTTCCTTGTTTATACTTTTCAAATTCATATACTCCTAAAGGGCCATTCCAAACAGCAATTTTAGCGTCTTTTAGATAGTTTTCAAATAAAGACTCTGTATTAGGTCCAATGTCTAATCCCATTTCGTTATATTCCAAATCACTAATATCTTTTACTTTGTACTCTTCTTTTTCACTATATTCTGTTGTTACAGCAACATCTACTGGTAGTACAATTTTGTTTGGATATTCTTTTACAATGCTTTTACAGAAGTCTATATTTTCTTCATCTAATAAAGAATTCCCTATTTCATATCCTTCTGCTTTTAAGAATGTGAAAGCCATTCCTCCACCAATTAAAATTTTGTCTGCTTTTTTTACTAGATTTTCAATTACACCAATTTTATCAGCAACTTTTGCTCCACCTAGTACGACTATAAATGGATGCTCTGGATTATCTAATTCTTCTAGAGCGGTTAATTCTTTTTCAATTAGAAAACCTATGCAAGAGTCTAAGTGAGAAGCGATTCCTACATTAGATGCATGTGCTCTATGAATTGTACCAAAAGCATCATTAACAAATACGTCACCTAGAGATGCCCAGTACTTTCCTAACTCCGGATCATTTTTACTTTCTTTTTTGCCATCTAAGTCTTCATATCTTGTATTTTGTACTAAGATTACATCTTTTTCTTTCATGTTGTTAATAGCATCTTCTAACTTTTCTCCACGAGTCTCTTCAATGAATGTTACTGACTGATTTAATAATTCTTCTAATCTTTTAGCAACAGGAGCTAAATTATTTTTTGCTAAATCTGCTTCTTCTTTTACTCTTCCTAAATGTGAGAATAAAATTACTTTTGCATTATTATCCAACGCGTATTGAATCGTAGGCAATGCTGCAGTAATTCTTGTATCATCTACTATTTTTCCTTCTTTCATTGGAACGTTAAAGTCACAACGAATTAATACTTTTTTATTTTCTAAATTTATATCTTTTATTGTCTTCATGGCCATCTTCTCCTATCTATATTCAGTATATCATTTTTTTTAATGAAAAAAAAGAAGTTGCCTTCTTTTTTATTGCTCCATTAAGTATTTGGCAGTTCTTACCATTTGTGCAGTATAACTCATTTCGTTGTCATACCAAGAAACAACTCTTGCTAATTGTTTTCCTTCTACTTCTAGAACACTAGTTGATAATCCATCTACTAATGAACCGCAATGTCTTCCAATTACATCACTTGAAACAATTGGATCATCTGTATATTGTAATGTTTCATTTTGTGCACCTTTTAATACTGCATTAATTTCTTCTGCAGTTGTATTCTTTTCAAATTCAAGAACTAAATCAATTACTGATCCTGTTGGTACAGGCACACGCATTGCTGCTCCATCTAATTTTCCGTCTAAGTTAGGGCAAACTTTTCCAATTGCAGATGCTGCTCCAGTTGATGCTGGAACGATATTAGCAGCACATGCTCTACCACGACGTGCTTTAATTCCCTTTTTATGAGGAACATCTAAAGTAGCTTGATCGTTTGTATAGGCATGAACTGTAGTCATATATCCCTTTACAATACCGAATGCTTTATCTAATACATCCACTACTGGTGCAAGACAGTTAGTAGTACAGCTTGCCGCTGAGATTATCTTTTCATCTCCTTTTAAAATCATATGATTAACATTATAAACGATTGTTTTTATATCTCCTTTTGCAGGTGCAGAGATAATTACTTTTTTAGCTCCTGCATTGATGTGTGCCATTGCTTTTTCTTCTGATGTAAATTTACCAGTACATTCTAATACTACATCAATATTTAAATCTCTCCATGGTAAATTTGCAGGGTCTGTTTCAGCATAAATCTTTATGCTTCTATCACCTACTACAATATTGTCACCTTCACTATGAATTTCACCAATTCTATAGTTTCTATGATTTGTATCATACTTTAATAAATATGCTAATTGTTCAGCATCTGTTAAGTCGTTAATTGCTACAACTTCAAATTCTGAATCTTCTTCCATTAAACGAAATGCAAGTCTTCCGATTCTTCCGAATCCATTAATTGCAACTCTTACCATATAATCCCTCCTTTATTCTCATTATATAGTTTTCTATTTTTTGTTTCAATATATTCCTATCTTTTTGACACTTTTTTGTCGCAAAAAAATATCCACAGATTCTGTGGATATTTCCTTTTTATTCATGGAAACAACTTCCACCAATAAACTCTCTTAATATCGAATCTTGTGGAATTACGTCTGCTGGAATTGGTAAGAATAATCTTAAGAATTCAATCAATCTTTTTGCTTCTGCATAATATGGAGAGTCTTGTGGTACTGCATATAATAATGGTTCTACATATGTTTTTAATACACCTATCTCATAAATCAATGCAGAATTGAAGGTAAAATCTGCATCATCTTGATAAGGGAAGATATATTTTTCTTCTCCTTTTCTTACACTATGCCATGCTTTTAAAGTATGTTCTACATTATTATTTCTAGTACGATTGTCTCTTACCATTCTTCTTAACATTCTATTATCTGCTGTAGAAACTCTATTATGATTATCGATATTTAGTTCTGTTAAGGCAGATATGTAAATTTTATATTTTTTGCTCCTTGGAATATTGGTTAAAATTTTAGAATCTAACGCATGAATTCCCTCTATTAATAAAATATCTTCTTCTCCTAAGCTCATTTCTCCTTTATATTCTTTAGTTCCCAAAGGGAAATTATATGTTGGAACTTTAATTGTTTTTCCACTTAATAATTCTTCTATTTGTTTGTCAAATAGTTTTAAATCAATGGCTTCTAAACATTCATAGTCAGGATTTCCATTTTCATCAATTGGATTTTCGTCTCGTTCTACAAAATAATCATCCATAGATAATACTCTTGGATGTAACCCAAAACTTTCTAAATACATTCTTAGCTTCCTAGAAGTAGTAGTTTTTCCTGAAGATGAGGGTCCGGCCATTAAAACTATCTTGATGTCTTTTCTTCTTTTATTAATTTCTTTTGCTAGATTTAATAAGCGGTTACTTTGAAGAGTTTCATCAATGCGAATCAAATCATTTATTTTTCCTAAAGATACTAATCTGTTTAAGTCAACTGAATTTTCCACACCTATGATTTTAGCCCAGTCTCTATATTCTTGGAAAACTTCAAACATATGTGGATGATGTTTATATGCTGGAATTTTATCAGGATGAAATACTGTTGGAAATTGTAATATAAAACCATCATCTTTTACGTAAGTTAAGTCAAAATCTTTTACTCTTCCAGTAGAAGTTGGCATTTGATTATAAAAGTAATTATAATAGTTTCCTAATCTATATAAAGTGACATATCCATTTGTTGTATAAGATAGAACTCCGGCTTTGGAGTCATCATTTTTACTTTTAAAATATTTTATTGCTTCAGTTCTATCTACTGTACTTCTAATGATTGGAGTATCTGCTTCAATTATCGTTTTCATGGTTTCTTTTATATTTTTAACTCTATTTTCTGTCAATTTAAATGTTGTCTCTATATAAATTCCTTTGTCTAGTGAATGTTGAACAATAATATCTGCATCTTCTCCAAATAATTTTTTTACTGCGTATAATAATACATAGGTAAGTCCACTAATGTGCGTACTATTTCCTTCTTTTGAAGTTAAGTCCAAGAACTCAATTACAGAATCTTCTTCTATGGTTCTAGTAAGTTCTCTTAATCTATTATTTACCTTTGCTATTAAAATGGGATATTTAAAGTCTTTTTGGAATTCTGTAGATATTTCTTCTAAAGACATTCCTTTACTCATTTGATATTTCTTTCCTTTTATTTCTACTTCGATTGTTTCAATCATCTTTGTCACCCTCTTTATTTTCTCTTATTATTGTATCATACTTTGTCGTTTTACAATATGCATATTTTTATAGCTTTACACCTATACTAAAATTGGGTGATTCACATGAGTTTAGTTCCTGTTGTTGTTGATAAGGAGATTGATGGCGAACGCAGTTATGACATTTTTTCTAGATTATTGAAAGAGCGTATCGTTTTTATCAGTGGAGAAATTAATGATTCTTTAGCAAATACTGTTGTTGCTTCTTTACTTTATTTAGATTCCATCAATCATGATGATATTTCTATTTATATTAATTCTCCTGGGGGAAGTGTTTCTGCTGGTTTTGCCATTTACGATACTATGCAATTTGTTGCTAGTGATGTTTCTACAATTTGTATAGGTATGGCTGCTAGCATGGGTGCTTTCTTACTTTCTAGTGGGACTCCAGGTAAAAGGTATTCTTTACCAAATGCTGATATTATGATTCATCAGCCATTAGGTGGTGCTGAGGGACAAGCTAGTGATATTAAAATTGCCGCTGATAGAATTATTTTACTACGGAAACGGTTAAATAAAATTTTAGCTAAAAATACCAAAAATTCTTTACGTAAAATAGAAAAAGATACTGAAAGAGACTATTACTTAGATACAGAGGAAGCTGTTTTATATGGATTAATCGATAAAGTAATAAAAAATAGAACTTAATATTGAAGTTCTATTTTTTGTCTAAATTTTTAAATCTGGTAGCTAGTTCTTTAATTTTACGAAATCTATGGTTTAACCCCGATTTTGTTATAGGGTTTCCTGTCTCTATTGTAATAATCTCACTCAATTCTTTTAAAGAAGCTTCTGGATATTTTTTTCTATATTCCAAGGCTTCTTGGGTTTTATCATCTAATAAACTCGTACCTAAATTTTCTTCAATAATTGTAATATCATCTAACTGAGCAGTCGCTGTTGCAACTACTTTATCCATATTAGCCTGCTCACAATTATTCAAACGATTTGCTTGGTTTTTTTTATTGCGATAAATTCTTTGATTTTCAAAATATAAAACTGCATTATTTGCTTTGATAATTTTTAAATAGTCACTGATTTTATCTGCTTCTTTAATGTATAGCATATAGCCTTTATCTCTTGTGAGTATTTTTACATTTAAATCAAATAAATTTAATAGTTTTTGTACAAAAACTGCCTCTGTAGATTCTTCTATTAATAATTCCATATGATATCTTGATGTTTTAGGATCATTAATGCTTCCTGAGCTTAAAAACACTCCTTTTAAATAAGCTCTGATTTCTTCATTTGCACCTACTATATATTGTGGAGGTCTATCTAGGTATACTCCTTTTTCATCTTGATAACCAATGTCTTCTAAAATAAAGTCCTTTTTTTCTTCTATCGTTAGAACAAATAAATCTTTTTTACTAAAGTTCAAACTGTCTTTTACTTCTTTTTTTATTTTTACTTCGTATAATGCTTCTAGTTGTTTTTCTATTCTTTCACAAATTAGGGGATTTTCTGTTGTTAGTTGAAACCCATTTAATGTATTGTGTCCATTATTTCTAATATATCCAGATAATTCAGCAATCATTTCGGACTTAGAACCAATATTTTTAGATATTTCTTCTTTAATATCTGTTGTATAGGACATTTTAATTCCTCATTAAATAGTTAAATACTAAAGCACTTAATTTTAAACTATTATGTCTTAAAGTATTATCTTCTATTGTGATTAAATCTTCTTCTATCAGTTCTGTTCCAAGACTTTCAATTGCTGCATAATCGATCTTTACAGGATCTTTTTGTTCTGCTGTTGCATACTTTTCTGCTATTTTTTTATCTATTTTCGTGTTACTTGCAACTACTACATTGATTTTTCTGAAATCTAAATATCTGTTTAATAATTTAACATGATCACTAACTGTAAAGTTGTCAGTTTCTCCTGGCTGAGTTACTGCATTACATAAATACATTAGTGGTGCTTTTGTTTCCTTTAATGCACTTTTTACTTCATTACAAATAACATTAGGTAAAATACTTGTATAAAGACTTCCCATACTAAAAATAATTAAGTCAGCTTCTGCTATGGCCTCAATTACTTCTGGCAATACTTTTGGTTCTTCTTTGTAATATATTCTTTGAAACTGATGATGTGCTTTTGTAATTTCTTCCTCTCCTTCAATAACGTTTCCATCTCTATCTAGCCCCATTAGTGTTAATGAAGAATCTTCAGAAATTGGTAAAACTGTATGTTTAACATCAAACAATTTACATAAAGATGCGATAGATTCTTTTAATGATCCTGTAATATCTAACATTGCTGTTAGTATTAGGTTACCAACTGCGTGTCCATTTAAGTCACTAGATGTATTAAAACGATATTCTACCATTTTTTTAATTGGATCATCTATTTCTGATAAAGCAGTAATTACCTTTCTGATATCTCCAACTGCAGGGGTATTAAATTCTTTCCTTAGTTTACCAGTCGACCTACCATTATCTGATACTGTAATGACAGCTGTAATGTCTACCGGGAAATCTTTTAACCCTTTTAAAAGATAGGAGATTCCAGTTCCTCCTCCAAAAACAACAACTTTTTTATACATTTTTTCCTCCTCATTATACATTATATAACTCTTTTTGATTAGTTTTAGTACTTTTTATAAAAATTATGATTCCAGAAACTATAAAAACTAGAGATACTAATTGGGCCATTTTTAACGGTCCTAACATTAAAGAGTCTGTTCTCATAGCCTCTATAATAAATCTAATAATCCCATACCAAATCAGATAAAAACTTGTTAATTGTCCTATTTTTAAATATTTATATTGACGTATTATTAACATTGCTAGGAAACCAAAGAGACACCATACAGATTCATAAAAGAATGTTGGTTGGCGATAATCACCTAAGATATACATACCGTTAATGATAAATTGAGGTATACCTAGAGATTTTAGATGCCCTGCTGTTGTTATTGGGCCATAAGCTTCACTGTTGAAAAAGTTTCCCCATCTTCCGATTGCTTGAGCAATAATTAGTCCTACTACGATAATATCTAGTATTTTCCATAAATTCACTTCATGCTTTTTGCAATAATAAATAATAAATAGAAGTCCGGCAATAATCCCGCCATGGATTGCTAGTCCACCATTCCATATTTGGAAAATTTCCACAGGGTTATCTAGATAGTAAGAAAAATTGAAAAGGACATAATAAAGCCTGGCTCCAATTATTCCTATGATAATAGTATTAAAGGTAAGATTTACTAAAAAGTCTTCCTCAATTCCTCTTTTTTTTGCTTCCTTATAAATCAAAAAGCAAGCAACTAGCATTCCGATAAAAATAAATATTGAATACCAGTATATTTGAATTGGTCCTAAATCTAGAGCTACTTTTTCCATATCTTACCTCGTTTTTTATAATATTTTCTTTAAGAATTGTCCGGTATAAGATTCTTTTACTTTGGCTACTTCTTCTGGTGTTCCTGTGGCAACGATTTGTCCACCTTCATCTCCACCTTCTGGTCCTAGGTCGATAATATAGTCAGCAACTTTTATAACATCTAAATTATGTTCAATCACCACTACCGTATCTTTATTATCCACTATTTTCTGTAAAATTGCAAGCAAACGCTTGATATCATCAGTATGAAGACCCGTTGTTGGTTCATCTAAAACAAACAAAGTTTTACCTGTTGCTTTTTTTTGTAATTCTTTTGCTAGTTTCACACGCTCTGCTTCTCCACCTGATAGAGTTGGGGCACTTTGTCCTAACTTAATATATCCTAATCCTACATCTTCTAATACTTGTAATTTATTTTTTATCTTTGGTACATTTGAGAAAAATTCTAGTGCTTCTGATACTCTCATATCTAGTACTTCGGCAATATTTTTTCCTTTATATTTTATGTTTAGGGTTTCTCTATTATACCTTGTACCATGACATACTTCACATGGTACATAAACATCTGGTAAAAAATGCATTTCGATTTTTTTAACACCGTCTCCACGACATGCTTCACAACGCCCTCCCTTTACATTGAAAGAGAATCTATTTTTTTCAAAACCATACATTTTAGCTTCTTTTGTTGTTGTGAATAAAGTACGAATGTCATCAAATACTCCAGTATATGTAGCTGGGTTAGAACGAGGTGTTCTACCAATTGGATTTTGAGAAATCGCAACCAATTTATCAATGTTATCTAAGCCCAAGATTTTCTTATGCTTTCCTGGTTTTTCTTTAGAACTATATAATTTAGAAGAAACTGCCTTACAAAGAATTTCATTTACTAAACTACTTTTTCCACTTCCTGATACTCCAGTTACGCAAGTAAATGTTCCAAGAGGAATATCCACATCAATATTTTTTAGGTTGTGTTCTTCTGCTCCTTTTATCTTTAGGAACTTCTTATTTCCTTTTCTTCTTGTTTTTGGAACCTCGATACATTTCTTGCCACTCAAATATTGTCCTGTTAAGCTGTTTTCGTTTTTCATTACTTCTTCTGGAGTTCCAGCTGCTACTATTTTTCCACCGTGGTCTCCTGCGCCTGGACCGATATCTACTAAATAATCACAAGCAAGCATTGTATCAGTATCATGCTCTACTACGATTAAAGTATTTCCTAAATCTCTCATCTCTAACATTGAATTAATTAGTTTTTCATTATCTCTTTGATGAAGACCGATGCTTGGTTCGTCTAATACATATAGAACACCTGTTAAGTGTGAACCTATTTGTGTTGCTAATCTGATACGTTGTGCTTCTCCACCTGATAATGTTCCTGCACTTCTACTCAATGTTAAATATTCTAAACCTACATTTTTTAAGAAGTGTAGGCGATCTTGTACTTCCTTAATAACAAGTTTAGCAATTTCTTTCTTCTCTTCTGATAATTCTAAATTATCAAAGAAAGGAATTAACTCTTTAATACTCATTTGTGTTACTTCATAAATATTTTTTCCATTTAGCTTTACTGATAAAACATCGTCTGTTAGTCTTGCTCCATGACAAGTCTCGCAAGTATGCTCTACCATGTAGTTTTCTAGCCACTCTCTAATCCATGTAGAACTTGTTTCCATATATCTTCTTTCTAAGTTGTTAATAATACCTTCATAGAAATCTCTACTATTATATTTATTTCCACTCTTTGAAGAATATTGAAAATGAATTACTTCATCTGAACCGTAAAGAATTACGTTTTGCTGTTTTTTAGTTAGACTCTTCCATGGTTTTGTCATATCGATTTTATAATGTTTGCAAACGCATTCTAGTTTTTGATAATCTAGTCCTTCTGGGTCGTCTGTTAATGTTTTTATACATCCTGATGCAATAGATTTGTCTTTATCGGGAATAATTAAATCTGCATCAATTTGTAACTTTATTCCTAACCCCTTACAATCCGGACAAGCTCCATACGGAGCATTAAAACTAAATATTCTTGGTTCTAACTCTGGTAAAGAGAACTCACAGTAAGGGCAGGCAAATGATTCAGATAAAACGATTTCTTTTTTATTTTCTCCTAATACATCTATTACTACTTTTCCTTCTGCTAATTTAGTCGCGGACTCGATTGCTTCGAACAGTCTTGATCTTATTCCTTCTTTAATAATTAGTCGATCTATTATTACGTCTATTTTGTGTTTTTTATTCTTATCTAATGTAATATCATCAGATAAATCCATCATCTCATCATCTACACGAACTCTAATATAACCTTCTTTGCGTAGACTTTCTAACAAATCTTTTTGAGTACCTTTTTCACCATGAACAACAGGAGCCATAATAATTATCTTAGTTCCTTCTTCGTATTCTAATACTTTATTTGTCATTTCTTCTACACTTTGACTTGATATTGGGATATTGTGATTTGGGCAATATGGAACTCCAACTCTTGCGAAAATTAGTCTTAGGTAATCATATATTTCTGTTACTGTTCCAACCGTTGATCTAGGATTGTTATTTGTTGTTTTTTGATCAATACTAATTGCAGGTGATAAGCCTTCAATACTATCTACATCTGGCTTCTCACTACCACCTAAGAATTGTCTAGCATAGGCTGATAAGCTTTCTACATATCTTCTTTGTCCTTCAGCATAGATTGTGTCAAATGCAAGGCTACTTTTCCCGCTTCCTGATACTCCAGTCATAACAATAAGTTTATTCTTTGGTAACTCTATATTTACATTTTTTAAATTGTTTTCTCTTGCACCTTTTACAATAATTTTATCCATATACTTCACCTGCCACATATTATACCATATTTTTTTTATTTTTTTTACTCAAGTTTTGCATTAATATTTTATAGCAAAAACATTTGTTCGTCAATCGAACAAAAAAAACAATTATTTTTATAATAACTGTTTCTCTTCTTAGCCAACTTTTTTTACACTAGTATTCTCTTCCATTTGTCCTATATTGCTTTCGCTATTCATTAGCATATCACTTAGTTGACTATTTATATGTGATATACTAGATTCTTGTGAGAATCCCTGATTAATTTGATTTTTATTATTTGAATTTTTTCTATTTAGATAGCTTATTGTATATTTGGCTAGATAAGTTAAAACCTTGTTATCTGATTGTTGATATCTCATCATTTGTTTATTAATTAATTCCATATTTGGTCTTTCTATATTTTCTAACATTTCTACATAATAATATCCTATAAAAAAGTTATATAAGCTATCTACGTATGATTGGTCAAAATAATCATATCTTTTCTTTGCTGCTTCTAGTATTGTTGAAAATTTCATTAGTTGCTGGGAACATTCTATAAAATATCTATTATATACTCCGTTTAGACTTTCTTTTATATTACATCGTGAGCACGTTTCATTAAATGTATTTAAATCTGTCTTTTTTAAATCACGCATGGTTAGTGCATTATAGTGAGGAACTTGTACAAAATTTTCTATTAGATTATTTACTTGTCTAGCAGTATATTTTCCACTGTTTATAGCAGCTATTACTACTTGTTCTGGAATATTGTTTAAAATAAAATTACAAAATTCTCTTCCTGCAGGGGTTGGAGTAATTACATTGTTGAAAAGGTAGTCTATATTTATTTGTCCAGAAGTAGTCAGTATTGCTGCAAGATGAGGGTACTGTTGCAGACTCTCAGGATTTATTTTGATTGCTTCTAATAAGCGTTTTATATCATAATCAATATATCTATACAATCTTTGAGTAGTAGGATCTATTTTTACAGAAAAAGATCTTCTGCAATTTACGGCTTGCGCATTCTTAAAACATTTTGTCATTAATTCTTGTTTATCTTTTCCTTTATAATATTTCGATAGAAACTGTCTTGTTTTCTTCCATCCTCTTTCATCTGCATCAATTTCTATTTCGTCACTATCGTGGTTCCTTCCATAATCATTAAAAGTACTTCGTAGCATCAGATTTAATTCATAGGCTGCGCCTTCAAAGCTTTCTTCATTTTTTGTTTGTACTTCCTGTCTTTGATGGGATAATTCATGGTTCTCTACAAATAGTAAAAAGATTAAATCTTTTTCTTGATAAGTTCTTGAGCTGTTAGCAGAAGCAGAAGAATTCAATTTTATAGAATTAATGATATTATAGTCAAAACAAGTATATCCATATAGGCCCATGCTATGTGCCCAGTTGATTGGATTTCCTCGATCTTTTCCTCCAATAAATGTTCTAGCATTTTCTGTTCCTTCTTTATAATAATGTGGTAAAAAGGAAAGAATGGCAGATACTATTGCTGGTGTTGGTTTAATAGAATCTAGATGACTAAATATATAATTTATATATGTTTCATATTTTCCACTTTTAAAGTCTTTGACATTATCTAGATAAATACTCACTAAGGATAACTCTTCTGATGTTACCATTGCATTTTCTTCTAACTTTTTGAAAATTCTATCATATATTCTTTGGTTATATTCACGATGACTTTTTAATACATTGTTGGGATATATTTTGTTTAATGTTTGTTCATCTAAATAATTAAAGACAATATTAATATTTGGCTCTATATATAATGCTGTTCCCATATATTTTTCTTTGTTTTGTTGCACAAGTCTTTTCAAATATTGTGCATAATTTTTAAAATCTTCTGTTTCTATAAACCTTTTATCTTGGGCAATTCTCATTGCCACGTAATGATCTAGTGATTCTTTTAAAGCTAAATAAAAAACATCCGCATCCTTACTATATTTAGCTAGATACTCTTTTTCTAACATATTTAATAACTTAGGATTCTCTAATATCTCTCGATATCTTTTGTCACTTGGATAATTTGCTCTAAAGCTATTGATATAACTCCAATTATACATGTACTATCACCCTACTTTTAGATAAGTATATCATATTGGTTTATTGCACTGAATAGTAATTATCGATTTTTCGATTTAAAAGTACAGGATTTGCATAACTCTTCACACGGTTTTCTATCCTGAAAAGATTTTTTTAGTTTTTTATATCTTTCCTTCTTTTGAATTTCTTCTATTGATTCATTAAATATATTTCCTAAATTAATAATACCATCACTATCAAGACAACATGGTACTACTGTTCCATCTGCTAAAATTGCAAGTTGTGTTTTTAATGCATGACAATATCCCCAGCTTTTGTGACTTGTAATTTCTGGCCATTTGAACTCATTATCTTTATCCACATATATTGTGGAAGAAATTTTTACGTTATTTTCTGTTTTTAATTTTTCCACTGTTTCTGTGGATAAATTATAATACATTTTTAGCTTTTCCACTGTTTTTGTGGACTTTTTATCTAACTTATTATCTTTTAATGTCCATAACCTGTAAATAATCACAGTATCTGGGGATAGCTTCTCTACATTTTTAAATATTTCTTCTTCATAGTTTGGAATATTTTGTTCACAATGGAGAGAAAAATTTATTTTATGTAACACCTTACAATCTTTTAATTTATCTACTAATTTAGGAAATAATGTTCCATTGGTTGTAAGATTTACGTTTAGGTTATACTTTTCCGCTAAATTTAGAAATTTTATTATTTTAGGATGAAGTAATGGTTCACCTTTGACATGAAGATAGATAACTTTTGTTACTTTTGATACTTCTTTTAGAATATGTTCAAACTCCTCTTCGGTCATAAATCTTTTTTCTTTTTTCACAGGAGAACAAAAAGAGCAATTTAAGTTACAGCTATTGGTTATTTCTATATATACTTTTTTATACTTATCCATATTAATTTCCTGATTTCATCTCAAACAATATATCGCGTAATTCCATAGCACGTTCGAAGTCTAAGGCTTTTGCTGCTTCTCTCATTTCTTGTTCTATTACATCTACTGTCTTTGCGAATTCTTTCTTGGCCATCTTCTTTGGTTTTTCTGCAGCTTTTTCATCCACGTTACTAATTACTTCTCTAATTTCCTTATTAATTGTTTGAGGAATAATTCCATGTTTCTCATTATACTCTTCTTGAATCTTTCTACGTCTTGCAGTTTCTTCTATTGTCTCTTTCATAGAGTCTGTAATTTTATCTCCATACATAATGACATGGCCATTGGCATTTCTGGCACAACGTCCTACTGTTTGAATTAAACTTCTAGTACTACGTAAGAATCCTTCTTTATCTGCATCTAATATCGCAATAAGTGATACTTCGGGAATATCAATACCTTCACGCAACAAGTTAATTCCTACTACTACATCATACTTTCCAACACGTAGGTCATGAATAATTTGTAGTCTTTCTAACGTTTTAATTTCCGAATGAAGATATGCTACTTTGATATCTAGTTCCTTTAGGTAATTTGTTAGTTCTTCTGACATACGAATAGTTAATGTTGTGACTAAGACTCTTTCATTCTTTTCAATTCTATCTTTAATTTCTCCTACTAAGTCATCAATTTGTCCTTCTGTTTTTCTTACTTCAATTGTTGGATCTAGTAGTCCTGTCGGACGAATAATTTGTTCTACAAATTTTCCTCCTGTATGTTCTAATTCTAAATCTCCAGGAGTAGCAGACACATAAATAGCTTGATTAATCTTTTTCTCAAATTCATCATATTTTAACGGTCTGTTATCAAGTGCACTTGGAAGACGGAATCCATACTCTACAAGATTCATCTTTCTAGCTCTATCTCCATTATACATTCCTCTAACCTGTGGTAGGGTAACATGAGATTCGTCTACCACTAATAAATAATCTTTTGGAAAGAAATCCATTAATGTCGTTGGAGTTTCTCCTTTTTTTCTACCAGCCATTGGTGCTGAATAGTTTTCAATGCCAGAACAGAAACCTGTTTCTTCTAACATTTCAATATCATAATTTGTTCTTTGCTCTAGTCGTTCTGCTGCTAATAGTTTATTATTTTCCTTTAATTCTTGTAATCTATCTTTTAACTCTTCTTTAATACGTACAATAGCAGCTTTTAACTTATCATCACTAACTACGAAGTGGCTCGCAGGAAAAAGACTAACATTCTTTTTGTTAGAAATGATTGCTCCTGTTAGAGTGTCGATTTCACTAATTCTATCAATTTCATTACCAAAGAATTCTACTCGATATCCTGTTGTATTTTGGTAAGCGGGAATGATTTCCACAATATCTCCACGTACTCTAAAAGTACCACGTTTAAAATCTAAGTCATTTCTTTCATACATCATTTCTACTAGCTTTGTTAATATTTCATTTCTTTCAACTTCTTCTCCAACAGATAAAGTTAGCATTTTATTTCTATATTCTTCTACTTCTCCAATACCATAGATACAAGAAACACTAGCAACAACAATAACATCATCACGGGATAATAAACTACTGGTTGCTGCATGGCGCAATTCATCGATTTCGTCATTAATAGATGAATCTTTTTCGATATATGTATCTGTTGATGGAACATATGCTTCTGGTTGATAATAATCATAGTATGATACAAAGTACTCAACTCTATTTTCAGGAAATAATTCTTTTAGTTCTGAATAAAGCTGGCCTGCTAAAGTCTTGTTGTGAGCAAGTACTAATGTTGGTTTATTTACTTCTTTGATTACATTCGCAATTGTAAATGTCTTTCCTGTACCGGTTGCACCTAAAAGAACTTGTTCTTTTTTTCCTTCTTTAATACCTTCTACTAGCTCTTTTATAGCTTCTGGTTGATCTCCGGAAGGCTTAAATTTTGATACTAATTTAAACATATTTTTCCCTCCTTTTTTATATCGACCGAATAATATATTTGTTTATATCTCTCGGAAATATTCTAGCATTTATTGCATAATAAAACAAGAAAGTACTTGTCATTTCTTGTTTTACTTTTACTTTCATCTTGTTCTTATTTTTATTAGTTCTTTTTCCATTTGATTAAACTGACTTCTAGGAAAAGTAAGCTTATTTAATGGTTCACTTAAATTTGGTATTCTATGTTGCCTTGCCCAGGGATTATGTTCTAGGTATTGGTCTCTTAATAATCTTTGAACCCTTAAGTTTAAATAATCATTTCTAGTATTTATTGACATGCAAGCACTTTCTATATCCATATCAAAATATACAGTTATATCTTCCGGAAGATATGGATTGCTGGTCTCTAAATGCAGATAACTACTACTTGGCGTTTTCATCCCTTGTAAATAAAACATTCCATTATCATTATAAATAGGATGATACCATAATAACTCTCTATTTTCTTTTAAGATTTCTCTTATCTCTTTTAATGTTATTAATTGATCCTTACTTTTACTTTCCGCTGTTAGTGTTTGTTCTATTCTTTTATACATCTGTTCTGCTAGAGAAGAATATCTATAATCCTTATTCATAATATCGTTCCTTTCTTTCGGCTTTTTATTTTAACATTTTATGACTAACAAAGCAAGAAAGTATTATAGTTTATACAATTATAAAAACGCTTTACTTTTTTCTGTTTTTTATCTATAATGGAAGAACACGCAAGGAGGCGAATCATGAGACAAAATCATTCTAATTTAATTCAAGGTAGCTATGATTTATTACTATTAGATGAGGATGTTCCTAAAGAGTATTTTACTTCTAACACATCTGTTCATGCTAAAGCAGTGGAATTTGTCCCTGAGTTAAATAGAATAGAAATGGAACTATACTTAAAAAACAAAAAGTCTTCAGGTCAGCAAATGCTATATGTATCTCTTAACCCATTGCGATTAGCAATTGCTAATGAATACTCTGTAGATACTTGTTTTTTAAATAATGGTATCAATGATATTATGGATTTTGATAAAAGCTATGAGATTCCATATACTAAAGTATTAACATTAGAACATTCTGCTGAAAAACACTCTACCGAAAATAAGTAGAGTGTTTTTTATTTTATTATTTTTTATTTCGATTAGTTTTTTTTTGCTTATAGAAAGTTAGGGCTGTTTTTTTTACTATTCCTTGCAGGCATTCTGGAGTATAGCTTTTTAATAAGAAAAGACTATTAAACAATCTTGGATTTGTGGATAAAAGTTTTTTCATCGAATCCAACTCTTGTAGTTCAAACTCAGGATTTACTTTATATAAATTTCTTCTAAATATATCATTATATGGGTTAACTTCATTATCTGTCCATGGTTTTATTCCTAATAATCCATAACTATGTAATATTTTAGGGGCTTTTTTTGCAGCTATTATTTCTGCTGTATCTCTTTTTATTTTTTTACAATACAAATCAAGTGTTACTCCATTCATCATACTAACTGATGGTGGTAGATTATAACTCATTGGCATCTCTTCTATTTCTTTTCCTAATACATAATTTAATATATCCTGATCTGGATAAGTTAACTTTTTCGTTGGATTATCTCGAACAAATTTTATTATTTTTTCTTCACAGTTCTCTTTTTTCCACCAATTTGTGTTGATTTTCAATACCCCAGAATTAAAATATCTTGCCACTCCAAGTTGATCCAGATAGGAAGGTGCAGCATTGTCTAATACTGCATGAATTTTACCATTATATCCATTTAATTCTGCTAAATTATCAACTACTATAGTATCCGAATCTAAATATAGCAATTCCTCTATTTCATCTATTTGATCCCCTAATACTTTTTGAAAAAAAAGTCTAGCGTTAGCAGCCTGTGTATTTTGCCAACCTGGTATTCCATATTTTTCTAAATGAAAACTTTCTATTGGATAGATTGATAAATGGACATTAGGATATTCTTTGACTATTTTTTCTATTAGAGCATAATCTTGTACGTTCAAATTTTCTGTCATAAAATAAATATCTAATTTTTTTCCGTTTACATTTTCTATTAATGAAAGCATCGAAGCTAATGTTATTGTTAAATAATCTTTATTTGTTGCATATAATATTCCTGTATTTTTCATATATTCACCTGTCACATTATACTAACTAATTTTTTTTCGTTCGTCAACTAAATGTCTATATTTCGACATTTTTTCTGGAAATTAGTGATACAATAAGGAAAAGATGGTGGAAAAAATGGATAAGTCACAGTACTTACAAATCGCTAAAAAAATAAATTTAGCTAATTTTGATGATTTTATGGATCATTATAATTTAACGCAAGGACAATTACTTGGTATAATTGATAGTGCTCTTCATACTAATATTTCTTTATTGCAGGCTACTTCTTTAAAAAAGATTTTGCAGAAAAAACAGTCATTATTTCAACTTACTGATACTAAAGTTGGAATTGTTTCGGATATTCATATTGGTCATTCACAAATGAATTGGGATTATGTTTATCGTGCTTATGACTTTTTTGCTGAAAATGATATTTTTACAGTTTTTAATCTTGGAGATTTATTTCATGGGTTTTATTATAAAAGTAAGAATAATCCTAATCGTTCTGTTTTTGAATGTTATAGTCAATTAGTTGATTTTGAAACACATTATCCTGCTGGGTTTACTACGTTTTTAATACATGGTAATCATGAAAAAAGATTTGAAGAGGTTGGCATGGATTTATGGGAACATATTCCAGCAAGAAGAGATGATGTTTTTTCTATTGGTGAAGGAAGGTGTTGTGTTACTTTAGGTAAGTCTATTTTATCTTTAAATCATCCTACTTTAACAAAAGATTTTATTCCACCAGATAATAATGTACTTTTATCACTAGCAGGACATGGACATGCTTTTTATAAAAATAAAAAGCATCTTTCTGTTACCACTTGTAGTGATTTTGCTTTAGAAAAAAATTCATATGGGTTAGCAGTTCCTGGTTTTGCTATTTTAGAAGATAACGGAAAGCAGTTAAATTTTAAGGGATATTCTTTAGAGGAGAAAGAGCCCCGGGAAGTTCTACAGTATAGTTTTGTTAAAAAAAGATAAAGTCTACACTCTATCTTTTTTTCTTTAATGTTAATACAAATTCTGCAATACCATCTTCCTCATTAGAAGTTGTTATTGCTTTTGCTTGGTCTTTTACTTCAGGAAGAGCATTTCCCATGGCTACACCTAAACCTACACTTTCGATTATCTCCAAATCATTTAGCCCGTCTCCAAAGAAAATCATTTTCTCCGAAGAAACTCCTAGATTGTCGCCTAGATGCTTTAAAGTATGTGACTTATTTATATTTTTGGGATTAATAATTAACCATTGCCTATCGTCTTTTGAGTCCTGCATTACAAAACAATTAATATCCGGAAAGTTAGTACTTATCCATTTATAATGTTTTCTTGCTTCTTCTCCTGACTTTAGAAAAATATTCATTCTGGCAATTTTTTCATGTACTTCACTAACAGAATCGATATCGATTATGAATGGTAGATTACTTTTCTTTTTTTGCTTATAAATATAGTACTTGTTTCCTGATATTATATCTATTTGAGTAGCATATTCTTCTACCGCTTTCGTAATTTTTTCTGCTTCTTGTTGTTCTAAAAAACCCATCCATTCATCTGTGTCTTCCTCTGGATTATATATAGAAACCCCATTGTTAATAATAATATAGTTAAACATATCAATTGGTACAACATCCCTTAACCCATCTAAAGTCCTAGCTGTTGCTCCAACGATATAGTAACCTTCTTTTTTTAATTCTCGTAATACTTTTTCTGTTTTAGGGCTTACTTTTTTATCATCTGTTAATAAGGTTCCATCAAAGTCCATTGCAATAATTTTATATTTCATAATCTTCACTTCCTAACAAAAGTATAGCTATTGATACCTAATTTATCAAGTTAAAAGATGTATAATTACACTAAAAAAGAGCAAATATTAATTTTGCCCTTTTTGATTTCTTTTATATGATTTTACCATTCTATAAACCTGTCTATCATTATGACTGCTTAAGCAAGATGGTACATATTCATGATTACTGTTTAACTCTTGTAATATTTTTTTTACTTCTTCTCCTGCTTCATCTGGGTTATATCGTTGTTCTTGTATTCTATGTAATGTTTCTAATAAGTAGGTTCCTTCTAATGTCATTGAATCTGTTTCTATTTTACTCAATTCTGTTTTATTAGGAATGTAATAAGTAGATGTTGGCTCTTTTTGATTTAAAATATCATAAATTCTATGGGCTGTTGGTTTAGGAATTTTTGATAATATCTCACATGTGTTATTATGATTTCTTTCTATTAATTCTTCTTGATTTGGTATTGTAGATTTATAAATGAATGGAATTTTTCCTGCTTCTAAACGACTTGATATTTTTTTTGATAAATGACTAGAAATTAAATCCTTCATACTGCCTTGAAAATACTCATTATTTTCTGTTTCTGCATTTATTTGTAATAGTCTAAGCCAATTTGCCATTTCTTTTAGTTCAGGATATTTTCTATATTGTTCTTGGTCACTTTCACTGAAATAGTTTTGTATTAAGATATTCGCAGGAGTAATTTCACCGTGATATAATTCATTATCGTTACCAATTCCTGTTTGAAAAGAATATGTAGGATAGATTCTTGTAGTATCTAATTTAGGAACCTGTTCAGATCCTTCTTTTATATCATTGAAAAAGTCTGAATTCTCATTTACAATTCTTGTTGTATCTAATACATGAACCCCTATTTTTCTACTGCCATCCATTTGATATTCTATTGAAAATGCATAAGGCTCTAAGCCTTCCATTTGGAATGTTCTAATTGTATCATTTGGTATAAATTCAGGATAATTACGATTTCTATTTTGTGCAACACCTGTGTCTAAAGCATATTGATAGGTTTGTTCTTTATCTATTCTATTTTGTTCAGATTTAGGCGTACTCTTAGTTTTAGTTATAGGATGAATATAATTTATTTCATTAATATCTTGTAATACTTGATTTGTATTTTGATATCCTTTTCCTTTTATATATTCTCTAAACTCTTCTAGTCTTTGATTATACTCCACTAATTCTCTCGATGTTAATCTTGCTCCTTGTTTGATAAATTGTTTTAATATTTCTTTATAATAACTTGGTTCTATATAATCTTTCTTTTGATTTAGTAGTTTTAGTTTATAGTTTTTAATAAATTGATCTAGAATATATAATGTGACATGTTTTCTTTCAGTAATCCTTACTTTTTTTCTGCCTTTTCCTTCTTTTATTTTTATAGCTTGTCTCGCATTTTTAAACTCTTCAATTTCTAATAGTTTTTTAATATATTCATAATTTCTATCATCATTTAAAAGAACTTTTAAAATATCGAAATATGCTCTAGTATCTTCATCTTCTATATAAATTAGAGGTCTCATATCTTCAATTGCTGTTTCTAAGTGTTTTAAGAATCTTTTTTCTGTATCTTTAGCAGATGTATCACTTTTTCCTATTTGATTTCTTTTGGTTTTAATTACCTGTTTAGCTAATGTTATCATTTCATCTAGTTGAAACCTTGGTAGAGTTTTCATTTCTTTTAATAGTATTTTTACTTCTTCTGGTAGTCCATTTTGTAGGCTAGATATTAAAGATATGTTGTATTTTCCGTTATCTATATCCTGTAAAAATTTTTGATATCTTTCTTCAATTTCATTTGTTGGTATTATGAATTCTCTACTCTCTAATAATTCTTCTGTAGTTATTTCTAATCTATCTACTTTTGATAATTCTATACTTTCTACTTCTTCTAGTTCTTGTAGAAGTTTTATCATTGTTTTACTTCGATTTGCACGATTGATGATTTCTTTTAGTTTTTCTTCATAAGGTTGATACATTTCTTTCGTTGGAGGCATTGTTTTAGACCAAGGCATCAAGTATTTTCTCGTTGGATTTTTCTTCTCTGCTTCCATTTCTTGCATATTTTCCGTTGTAGATAATTCTATATCTAATAGCTCTGCTACATCCTCTAAATATCTAAAGGCTAATTCTCTTAATAGATCAATTCTGTCTCTATGCACTTTTGAAGTTAGATATGTATCAAATAATAACTTGGTTTCTCTATCTAACCAATAATTACTTTCTTCAATATTTTCAATTAATAATTGTTTTTGACTTTTTGTATCTGTTACTGTGTTATATGCCTTCTTACGTAACTGAAGAAATTTTTGATACGTAAGTTCTAGTCTCTTATTCGTAGCATTCTGTTCAGCAACTAATTCTCTTTTTCCTGTTGCGGCATATTTCCTTTTTGCAGATGTTGCTTTTCTTTTTCTGTTATTTAATTCTTTACCAATTAATGATAATGTTTCTTTCGTTATCTTTACTCCTAAGATGTTTTCAATTTCTTCTACTGTTTCTACTCTGTCTAATAATTCAATTGATAGCTTTACGATTTCTTTTTGTCCTAATTTCTTCTTTTCCATAAACTATAGTCCTTTACTTAAAATTTATCTATATAAAACATCTCTGTTTGTTTTTAAGCACACTAGTTTCTTTTGACTTTATCATACTCTTTTATTTGTTTATTTACAATCTTTTATTTTCTTTATATTTATGGTATAATAATAAGCCTTAAAGCGAGGAGATATATTATGGTTCCTATTTACATTAATGATAAAGAGTATTTTATTTATCCTAAAACTGATTATTTGGATGCTGGTGCTAGCGGTAAATGTTACAAAGTTTGTGATGATGACCGTATCTTAACAGTAAAACTATATTTAAGTGAGTCTGCTTTAAGTGGTGAAGAAGTCTTTTTCCCTGATGAAGAAACCCTAGAAAAGTTAATTCAATTGTCACCTTATACCAGTCCTATTTTATTAAGCAATTATCTGGTAAGAGATGGTAAGGGAAACTATATTGGGTGTGCTAGAGACTATATAGAAGCATCTTCTCCTAATGCTACAGAAGCAGTTTTTCAACTTCCTAAAGAAAAAGCATTAGAACATTTTCAGAAAATCGAAGAAAAAATTCCAATTTTTGATGAAAATGGTATTTTGCTTGATGATTGGAATTCTTATAATATTATGCTTGGTAGAGTGGCGAACGGTGATGAAAAATTATATGTTTTTGATGACAGTAGTTATAGCCTTTCTTCTCATTATGGACAATCTAATCATCGTGAATTTACTCATTTAATTGAAGATATGATTGAAGAATATTTGATTATATATGGTCTAGAACGAGTTAGACCTTATGTTGTTGATAAATTAAGGGCATCTTATACTCCTGTACATTTTTTTGAAGATATTAGTAATCATTCTAATACTTTAGGAGAAGGAGTTTTACAATATGCTAAAAAGATGAAAGATAGATATTATTAAAAGAAGTGTTTTTTGCACTTCTTTTATTTTATTTTTTTTAAATATTGGGTTGCATGTGTTTTGGATAAATTCCACTCTCTAAAGTCTTTTGTCTTAAAATCAATTCTTTCTAAATAGTCACTTAATTCTGTTTTTATGTCTTTATCTTTTACTTGATTTAAGAACTTTGTTAATTCTGGAATATTATCCGCATGATTATTCATTAAGTATACAAGATCAATATCTTTCTTTTTATAGTACCTATCAATATTATTCACTGCTATTATTTTATCAATATTAATATAGTTAATTATAACGTACATTGTTATTAAGATAATCATATAACTTTGTACAATGTTAAATTTATCCTTTATTATATAGATTATAGTTGGAATTAAACAAATTGTTTCGGTAAATAAACTTATATAAACTAATAATCTTAATAGTGTATAACCAAATTCTTGTTCGTACAAAAACATTCTTATAAATGATGAAATAATTATGATAAAGGTTAAAACTACTAATATTATAGATAGTATTTTTATTTTTTTATTATCTTTTTTATTATTATACCTTTTAGTATATAAAATTACACATAGATTAATTAGTGATACTACCATTAATTGGAAGAATCCTTGTCTTGCATATTCAGCATAACTAATTGTTTCTCCTACAGAATGTAAAAGTAATGATTTTATTTGGATAATATCAAAAATTACATATATTATATTTAATGTAATTAGTAATAATTTTATAGTGCCTGT
>USGV01000004.1 GCA_900554305.1 uncultured Mycoplasmatota bacterium
GATTCGAACCCCTGACCTTTTGGTTCGTAGCCAAACACTCTATCCAACTGAGCTACGAGCGCATGTCACGTACCAAATTTATATGAATTTTAAATACTAACAAAATGGTGGCTCCAGCGGGAATCGAACCAGCGACACAGGGATTTTCAGTCCCTTGCTCTACCGACTGAGCTATGAAGCCAAATGGCGGTCTCAACGGGACTCGAACCCGCGATCTTCTGCGTGACAGGCAGACGTGTTAACCAGCTGCACCATGAGACCAAATGGTTGCGGGAGAAGGATTTGAACCTCCGACCTCAGGGTTATGAGCCCTGCGAGCTACCGAACTGCTCCATCCCGCGATATAATGGCGGAGGAAAAGGGATTCGAACCCCTGCGCCGCTCGCACGACCTCCCGGTTTTCAAGACCGGTCCCTTCAACCAGACTTGGGTATTCCTCCAAACGTCTATTTTCAGACGACAAAATGATTATAACACAACAATTCAAAAAGTGTCAACCATTATTTTAAATAATAATATATTTTATAAAAAAACTCATCAACTATTAAAGTAATGAGTAATTTTCTAATGGTGCCTAAGGCCGGACTTGAACCGGCACGAGGGTTGAATCTCGCAGGATTTTAAGTCCTGTGCGTCTACCAATTCCGCCACTCAGGCATGGTGATCTGTATGAGATTCGAACTCATGACCCTTTGATTAAAAGTCAAATGCTCTACCGACTGAGCTAACAGATCAACTATAATGGCTGCCTCGGTTAGATTCGAACTAACGCATGTCAGAGTCAAAGTCTGATGCCTTACCACTTGGCTACGAGGCAATACAGTGGTGGAGAGGAATGGATTCGAACCATTGAACCCGAAGGAACAGATTTACAGTCTGTCGCGTTTAGCCTCTTCGCTACCTCTCCAAAAAAAATGGTGCCGAAACCAGGACTTGAACCCGGAACCTACTGATTACAAGTCAGTTGCTCTACCAATTGAGCTATTTCGGCATGGTGGGCGATATAGGACTCGAACCTGTGACCCCCTGCTTGTAAGGCAGGTGCTCTAACCAACTGAGCTAATCGCCCAAAAATGTCAGTTGACAGTACTAAATATACCAACAATTTAAATGTTTGTCAATACTATCAACTAATTTTTTTAATTTTTTTGTATCTCTAATAAAATTTCACGTTTTTTATTTAAAATCCATGTAGGTAAAGCCTCTTGTAAACTACTAAAACCGCTGGTAGTCTCAACGATTTTTTTCCTCTTCTTTTTAGAAAATTTATAATCAATATTTTTAATGCTTAACTTTAAGTGATATGATTCTAAATCACTATCATCAATAATTAGAGCTCGGATGGTCTCACCTACATAAACATAGTCCGCTGGATTTTTTACAAAAAAATCGGAAATTTCAGAAATATGGATAAGTCCACTATAATACTCATCCAAGCTAACAAAAATACCGTATTTTTCAATACCTGTAACACATCCCGTTACAATTTCTCCTTTTTTATATTGATTCATTAAAACACTTCCTAATAATTAGTATAACATCAAAACCTCACATTAACAAGAATAAGCAAAATAATTGACGTACAAGAAAAAAAGTGTATACTATAAATAGGTGATTATATGAAAGAAAACATAGAACAAAAAATCAAAAATACTATTGAAAAAATCAGACCATTTTTAATTAATGATGGCGGGGATATAGAATTCATTAAATATGAAGAAAATATAGTATACATTAAATTAAAAGGAGCCTGTGAAAGCTGTCCAATGATGGATATTACTATAAAAGATGGAATTGAACAATTATTAATTAATGAAATTTCTGAAATAAAAGAAGTGAGGAATATATCATAGTATTTCTCATTTTTTTATCCAATCAATCTGAGGAATTTTAACAAAAAGAAAAATACATTGACATAATTGACGTAAAAATAAATAATACTTATCAACAGAAAAAATAATTTTAGTAAGATCTTCTTCGGACCCCTTATTGCTTATAATACAATCATACACATCAAAATAATAAGATGGAAATAACAATCTAGAAAACAATAAAATATAATCATTATAGCTAAAATGCAAAGCTTCAAAGAGAGAAATAAAAGAAAAATCCTGATAATTATCTGAAAAAAACAAAAATTTAATATATTCAGCAACATCTCTCGCATAATAATCAACAGTAATATTTAATGGATTCAAATAATTACAATAAGAAATACGCTCATGACACAAAAACAAATCAAAAGATTCACAAGAATGAATATTATAAGAGAAATATGAAATTGCATTTTCAGCCAATCCAATATAATAATTAAAGCTTTCCAAAATCAAAGGATATATATCAGAAATATGCTTGAATTGATATTCATAATAATCTACTTTCTTAATCCATAAATAATTCCAGGCATAAGAAAAATCAACACGAAGTATTTTAGATACATTGATAGGATGCAGAAGATCATTTAAAATATTATATTGCTCATCAATATGCAATAATAAAATATACCAATCATTAGAAATTCGAGTGAATGCCTCACCATAAATATTAAAAACTATTTGATATCCTTTAGTATAATTAAGTTTTTGTAATATATCGATTACTCTCTTACTTTTTTCAATATTTTCTACTAATTCCAAAGAAAAAACTTTATTATCTGATTTAAAATAATAGGAATCTCTCTTTTCAAAATTTTCAATTTCTAATAAATTATAATAATACATTATATTATCTTTCATAATTAAAACATATGAAAGAAACTAAAAAAAAAGAATAGATTAACTATTCTTTTTAAGCAGCGAGAGAATAAGTCTTAGCATTATCGCTTACTTGACTATTAGGAACAACAGCAAGTACACTATTAAATTGCTCAATATGTGCTTCGTTCCTATCTGCTGCAGCTTCTATTTTACGAGCTTCTTGAATTTGCTGTTCTGTCATTACTCTAAGTTCTTGCTCTTTTTTCATATTATTTTCAATATCAGCTTCTATTTCATTTAAATAAGCATAAGCTTTTTCTTTTACTTCTTCTAAAGCTTCACTTGAAACATCATATCGTTGTGCTGCAGTTTTCAAAACTTCAACACTAGATTGGAATTCCTTCTCAGCATCCACTTTTTTACTATGACTAGCCTCTTGATCCTGTAAACGTTTTTCAACTTTTGCCAAAAGTTCTTCAAAATCAGTATCATCTTCTGAAGATATTTGAATCTTTTTAAGTTCAGAAATAGAGGTATCATCTACTTTCACATCATTAGCCTGTTCTGGAACTTCTGAAGTCAAATCTAAATCATTAAATAAAAATTTATCTTTACGCTCTGGAACTACAATTGGAACCTCTCTGTTAATGACAACGTCATCATCACGAGATTCAGAATTTGAAACAGTAGTATCAGATTGAAACAATCCATTACCAGAAATCATATTCGTCGGTAATTTACTATCAATTTGATATTTCTTTACTTTTGCCTTAGTATAAGAAGCTTTCTTCACAACACTATTTTCTTGTTTTTCAGATATCTCTGAAGGTGCAGAATCAAAAGCCACATCTACAGTACTCTTCATTTTTTCAGAATCTAAATTCTTGTCATTAACATTATCAATCGAAATAGATGTATCTTTCTCATCTTGAGAAGCCATACTACTAGAATGAGAAATTTCTTCAAAAGCAACAGCATCATTTTTTTGAGTAGTAGCAGTATGTTTAATTACTCTATTATACATAACGTCAGTTAAACGGATTAATCTACTACTCAAACTATTTATAGGTTGACTGGTATAATAATTACTGCTCTCTAAATTAATATTTTCTAAAACAGAAGCAATTGCATGATTATCTACAGTTTCTTTATCATCAGTATGATGCTCATTTTTTTGATTAGCTTGATCCAAATAAACTCGAGGAAAAGAAATCACCTTATTAGTAGAAATTTCTTTAGACTCAGGATCTTTACTTTGCTCTAAATAAACACGAGGAAAAGAAATTACTTTGCTAGTAGAAGTTTGCTTAGACTCAGAATTCTCACTTTGATCCAAATAAACTCGAGGAAAAGAAATTACTCTATTAGTAGAACTTTCTTTAGACTCAGAATTTTTACTTTGTTCTAAATAAGCCCGAGGAAAAGAAATTATTCTATCATTAGAACTTTTTTCAGAATCAGATAATGAACGCACTTTAGCACGAACGTTACCATTAGAAGTATTACTCAATTTAATCCTCTTAGGAACATTTACAGCCTTCCCATAATTAGTAAACTCGAAAGTTGATTTTAAAACAACATTATCCATTTCAAATCCCTCCTACTATTCGCTTTTAGCAAGTTCTCTTAAAACATCTTTAATACGATTCCATTCCTCTTCACTTTCAACACCTAAAAGTCTAGTTTCACCATTAGAACGATCAACGTTAGAAACATATACTGTAATATTATTGTCTTCATCACGTTCATTTTTAGTATAAATTACATACTCTTTTTTATTATCCTTAAATTCAAAAGCGAAGACAACTTCTACTTCCTCACTCAAGCCGTCATCTGAAACTATTTTCATCATTTTATTTTCATTCATAATAAACAAGTCCTCCCTTTATTATCCATATAATATAATTATATCGTATTTTAAATAAAATACAACTATTTTTTATGAACTTTTTTTAATAAGAAGGTTTTTGAGCCGTAATTACAATATTCTTTTATGTATGTTTTTAAAAATTGAATATCATTATATTTTTTTACATTTTTATTTGTAGATTCATAAAATCCTTTTAATCGAACTTTATCACCAGCAAAATCACCAAAAACATAATCAAAGCTATCAAAATAATCTGTAAAATAATCTTTTAATTTCTCATAATTAAAACAATTATCATCGGACACCAATTCATAAAGATGACCACGAATTTCATATTTTGCCATTATATCACCTCAAAACAATTATAACATACATATTATTGAACCATAGAAGAAAAAGTTTCTAGCGAATTTTTATCAATAATTCCACCATAATAATTGGGAACTACCCCAGAGATAACTTTAATGCTTAATGGTGCTTCTACTTTAATAGCAACAATATCAGAAGACTTAGGTAAAGAAATTTTTTCCTTGATTTCTACTTCAACATATACTTCCAAAAGAAGATTGTTAATTCCATAACTTGTAACTTTCGTCTTTAAATGACTACTAACCTGCCCTAGAAAAGACATTCTTAACGGAATAACAGGTCCCAAATTAGCTACAAATCCATTTCCTGTCAACGCCCCCAAAGGAACTTCACATACAATTCCAGAATCAATAAATTGATAATTTATTCCAGATAAAGATGAAGACAAAAAAAACTCATCAATATTTCCCTCTTCTAAATCATAAAGCCTAGAATAAATAATCTGGTTAATATCTTTCAATAATGAATTAACTTTCTTTGTGTTATAATCAATCATTTCCACTTCGTTTTTGTCATTTCTAGTAATCGAAAATAAAGATTCACTAATTTCTTTAGTTAATATATCATTTATAGCGGAATCAACAACATTAGATGTAACCCGTTCGACTTCTCCACTAAAATAATTAACTAAAATAGGATTGACTCGATTCCCTAATAAAAAAAGAAAAAGCAATGATACAAAAACAGCAAGTAAAAAAGAAATTACCATTTTTTTCCAAACACTCATTTTTTATTTATATTAACTAAAATAACATCTTCTCCAATTTTAGTAATATCTTTCCACAAAATTTTAGTATCATTGCCTCTATTAAAATTAAACAAAGATTTACCAGACTCAATAATTAATGATTCGATATGTCCATCCATCATAACATTAACATCTATGATATTACCCACATTCTTACCATCTCCGACGGATACAATTGTCTTATTTTGAAGCTCTGATAACAGCATATGTAAATCACCTAATAAAATATATGCATACTACCGCAAAACTTTCTTTAATTGTTTAATAGCACCTTTCTCAATTCTTGAAACTTGAGCTTGACTAATTTGCAATTGCTCTGCAATCTCCATCTGAGTTTTTCCTACAACAAAGCGTTCATCTAAAATAAATTGTTCTCGTTCTTCAAGAGCATTAATCGCCTCATCTAAAGCAACTTTCATAGAAATTCTGTTACTGTTTGTTTGCTTATCTTCAATCTGATCAGCTAAATAAATTGTATCACCACCATCAGAATAAATTGGTTCAAACATACTAACGGGTTCTCTTAAAGAATCCAATGCCTGAATAATATCAAATAAATCTACACCTAATTCTTGAGCAACATCCTCAAGCTGCGCCTCCTGTCCAGTTTTATTATAAAACTCTTCCTTATATTTCAAGGTCTTATATGCAATGTCACGAAGAGAACGACTAACACGAATACTATTATTATCTCTTAGATATCTCCTAATTTCTCCCAAAATCATAGGAACAGCATAAGTTGAAAACTTAACTTCATGAGACAAATCAAAATTATCAATTGCCTTCAATAACCCCACACACCCAATTTGAAACAAATCATCCATATTTTCAACACGATAATGAAATCTTTTTAAAATCGATAAAACTAATTTTAAATTTCCTTCCACTAACTGCGTTCTTGCACTATCATCACCTTTTTTTAGTTTTGTAAATAGTTGGTTCATTTTTTCGTTATCAAGAACAGGAAGATTACTAGTATCTATACCACTAATTTCTACTTTATATTTTGCCATAAAAAAGCTCCTTTCATTTCTCTTGTGAGAAAAAAAGAGCTATTTTATTCAATTATATTTTTGACTTTACTTTTTGATGAATTTCTTTAATTGCTGTACTCTTCCATTCATCATCAAAAGGGCGAGCATAATATATCGTTTTTGGATAATTATCTACTACATGTGCATATTCACAAGTAATCTCTTGAGAACTTTTATCTCTAGTATAACCCAACCCTAAAAAAGAATCATGGCTTTCTGAAAAAAGAACGACATCATTTTTTTGTTCACTCCAAGTATTTGTAAGAACATCCAAGTAATCTGTATACATAGAAATCAGCTTTTCATCAGCAAAAATAACTTCACCATAATTATAAAGATTATCAGCATTCAAACTCCCTAAAACCCTAGGAAAAAAATTACATCCTTCTTGAGGGGTAGGAATGCTTTTAGCAGAATCAAAGCGAAATCCATCCGCACCACACATAATTAATTCGTTTAAAAATTGAATAATATAATCTTGCAATTCTAAGTTAGTCAAATCAAAAGTAGGCAAGCCAGCACAATAATGAACAACTTGAAATCTATCATCCCAATCTTCAATAAATTTAGCATCTCGCCAAAACTTCGGATTTTCAGTTAAACTATTATCCACTCTTTCATGTGGTATTAAGGTACCATCAACTGCACCGGCAACATGAGTACATACAACATCCGGAAAAACCAACAAACCCTCCCCATGTAAAACATCGCATAAATGTATAAAGTCTTTTTTCGACCCATACTGATTACCAATCGATAAAGCACATGGTTGATAAGAAAGCCACCAATGTTCATACCCTTCCTCTTTTAATGGCTGTAATGGACCGACCTGAACAGCTTGAAATCCTTGCTCACGAATCATAGGAGCTACTTCACAAATACTATTCAATTGCCAATTCAAACACTGTAAAATTCGCATTGTCTTTGGACTTTCAACTACTTCCTTCATTTACCTATCTCCATATCTTATATCCTACGATATATTATTAATATATCATAAAAATGAAAAAAGGATAATTATTTATCATAATTATCCAAAAAAGAAAATTTAGTTCCATTCTTTTTTATACCTAAAACAGTTTCAACATTAACATTCTCAGAAGACTTAAAAATATTAGCACCGATATTAGGATTCTTACTTTCCAATTGATAAATAAGTTGTTTCATTTCCAAACGTTTAGAATCTAATTTTGAAGAATCCGTAAATTTACAAGCACAATTAATAAAACTCAATTCGTTATATTTTGCCCATTGAACAATAGCATTTTCTCGTACCAAATACAAAGGTCTTATTAATTGCATCGCATCAAAATTAGTACTCCATAATTTAGGAGGCATACTCTTATACTCTCCACCATAAAAAATAGACAATAAAATAGTTTCAATAACATCATCAAAATGGTGCCCAAGAGCAATTTTATTACAGCCAAGTTCCTGAGCACGTGCGTATAAAAATCCCCGTCTCATTCGAGCACATAAATAACAAGGAGAAGAATCTTGATTGTCAACCACTTCAAAGATATTAGAATCAAATATTTTAATATCAATACCTAAAATTTCAGCATTTTTTAATATCTGTTGATATATATCAGAACGATATCCAGGATTCATAACAATATAATGAATATCAAAATGTACTTTTCCATGTTTCCTTAATTCCTCCATACATTTCGCTAACAACATAGAATCCTTACCACCAGAAATACAAACAGCAATTTTATCCCCTTCTTGAATTAATTGATAATCTCTAACTGCCTTAGTAAAAGGTCTCCAAATATTTTTACGAAATTTTGTAATTATACTACGCTCAATCTCTTCTTTTTTTGTCAACATTTGAAATCTCCTCGCTAACAAATAATAAACATACAAATTATACCGCAACAAAAAAAGAAAAGCAAATTATACTAATTCGCTTTATTTTCTTTCTAAATAATCCGGTCCCTTATGACCATCATCAGACGGCTCTGCAAACAATAAACCTCTATAATTTTGCTGGCGTAATGCCTCATAAATAACAATGGCTACACTATTAGAAACATTTAAAGCTCTAACACCATCAGTCATAGGAATACGCATACAATGCTCCAAATCTTTTTGCAATATCTCTTTAGGAATACCAGTTGATTCTTTCCCAAAAATAAAGTATAAATTTTCTCCATCCAAATTACTATAATCAAAACTACTATGAGGTTTATTGCCATATCTTGTAAAATAGTAATATATTCCAGCATTTTTAGATACAAAATCATCAAAATTTTCATACACAGCATAATCGAGTTTATCTAAATAATTAACCCCCGCTCTTTTTAAATGTACATCATCTAATACAAATCCTAACGGTTTAATTAAATGTAATTTAGCTCCAGTAGCAACACAAGTCCGCATGATATTCCCTGTATTTTGGGGAATCTCTGGTTCAAATAATACTATATTATTCATAACTTCACTCCTAACGAAAAGGAAGATTACTCTCCCTCTTTTTTTATTTTATTTAATTTAATAAATTGTTCTGTTTCAGAAATTGTAAGTCTTTCACCCTTCTCTGGTTGCAAAATACTACTAATATCACCATCTTCAAAAACAATGAAGGCTGGGTAATTCTTCTTCAAAGAAACTTTATAAGGATATTGGGCATTAAAAGTATCTACAAATTCATTTTGATCAACATTACTCAAATTAACATAAATAATTGTACTTTGTAATTCATCTTTTTCAACTAGTTTTTTCAAATCCTTCTCATAATCCCTACATGCTTCACTAGCAGCAGTACACATGTAAAAAACTGTAGTAGGATTTTCCATAACATAATGTTCTATCTCTTCTGGTTGAATTTCAAAAAGAGTATCTCGAATCACAGGAATTTCTCTTTGATGTGCATCATAAACATGATATAAATTACATAAATATAAAACTAGTGCAATAATAGCAATAAATAAAACTACTAAAATGATATAATTTTTAGTCGGAATTTTTCTTTCCTTCTCCTCTTTTTTATCCACTATTTATCACTTCCTATCTAAAACTATTTTATCATAAAAAGAACAATTTTAATACTAGAAAATAAATTATTGATTATTTTTTACAATATTTATAATTTCATCCTTAGTTTCCATAAAAAATTGGTATCGAAGGGAAACAGCATCCTTTAAAGATAGAAACTCAGAAAGATTAAATGAAACATAATTTAAAAGAATCGTACGATTATCTCTATAGTAAACAGGAAATTTTCTACCACGTAAATTCCTTAAAGAATAATGATAAACATTCTCCTTTAAATTTAAAATATTTCCCTTTATAACCATGTCTTCAACCAGTCCATAACTAATCACTTCAACATTAGGCTTACATCCAAATGCTTGCTCAAATCTATTAATAAAATCTATAATTTCTAAACTAGATAATTCAACAGAAAGTGTAAGTTTAGAAAGACCAAGTTGATATAGATAATAAGCAGTATAAATATTGTAAATATTTAAGGTATAATCTCCAATTAAACCATCATAATTAGAAAAATTACATATCTCTCTTACTAAACTTCTAGGTCTTAACTCACCTTCAATTTGTAATAAAGTACGTGGTAATGAATAATAAACATTATCATGAATCTGATTTTGTTTAAATAAGGATAAGTTCGGAGTATAAATCCTGTGAAAACCCAATTTTAAGCAAGCTTCCATTTGCTCTTCATTATAAACAAGTGCAGTCTTATCATTATCACAATGCAAAGATAATTTAGAAAAAGTAACATTAGAAATAATAGGCTGATATCTTGGCATTACCCTTAATGCTAACAACTGCTGAATTAAACTACGACGAAGTTCATTAATCTCACGTAAAGGAATAAAAACATTAGAATCTTTTTCTATAACGGTAGCTTTACTTACAAAAGGTGTACCACCTAATTTTTCCAACTGTGTTCTAATACGAATATCGCTTACTGGAGAAGTTATTGACTCTTGCACAATGCTACCAGAAACTTGTACTTTTCTAATGCCATCGCTAACTTCCACAATAAATGGCTGACCAATCCTTGCTTTAGCTAAAAAAGTAATCGGGATACTACGTGATGGTAATATTTTCATATCCTGCATTAACAAAAAATCCAATGTTTTAGAAACATTTTCTGCTTTTTCTAATCCTACTTTATTATCGATACTACAAACATTCCCCTGAGTAACACTAGAAACCAACATTCCATTATCATCATACAAATAATTAACAATAAGACCCTTTCCGCTTTCTAGAAAACGAATACCATCACCTTGATGTAAATCTTTATTCAATTGAATTCGTATTTTTTGAGCATTAACTTCAATGACTTTACCAATAGGAAGACCAATGTGATTAGGACTAACTGTATTCATCAATTCTTCTACACTACAATGAAAAAGGTGCCCAGAAGTAAATTCACGATTAAAAATCGTCTTTAATTTTTCATTCTCCAAATCTAAGCCATTAATATCACCATTAGAATCTATCAAATGACGATACATTCTAGTAATAAAGCCAACATACTCAGGGCTTTTCATTCTTCCCTCTATTTTAAAACTATAAATATCACTATTCAAAAGCTCTTTGATATGATAACTTGTATTTAACTCTTTCGTACTTAATAAATAAGAAGTATCAATTAATTTTTGCTCATCATAAAACAACTGATAAGGTAATCTACAAGATCCCGCACACTCTCCACGATTTCCACTCCTGCCTCCTATCATAGAACTCATAAGGCAACAACCAGAATAAGAAATACACAATGCTCCATGAATAAAGACTTCTTTTTCAATAGGAACTGTAATATTTTCAATTTCTTCCAAAGATAATTCACGCGAAAAAACAACACGTTTTACTCCCATATCGTAAAATAATTTAACAATATCATAAGATGAGTTATTACATTGAGTAGAAGCATGGACTTCTAAATTCGGATAGTGTTGTAAAACATAAGATATCATACCAAAATCCTGCATAATAACAGCATCTACACCTTGTTTGTATAAAAATTCGATTTGACCTAAAAAATATGGAACTTCAGCATCTTTTACTAAAGTATTCATGGTCGCATAAAATTTAACATCATATAAATGGCATAACCTAATAGCCTCAACAATTTCTTCATTAGTAAAATTTTTAGCGAATTTTCTTGCTCCAAAGTTTTGACATCCGCCATAAACAGCATCCGCACCATTAGCAATAGCTTGCTTTAAACATTCCATATCACCAACTGGAACTAAAAGTTCGTGTTTTTTCATAACATCACCTTTAACATTATATCATAAAAATAATCTTTTTCGACATATACTAAAATATGAACAACATCCCAATAAAAAGCAAAGAAACATTTCAAATATGGATTGTAATTAGTATTTGTCTAACAATTTCTTTAATAAAATATGGAAAAGAGCTTGAAAGAGAACAATACTACAATAAAGCAAAAGCAACAAAAAAACTAGGCTGGACAATTACTTTTGTAGTATTGCTATGTATCTATATTACGGAAAAAACAATAATAATCACAGAAGAAAGAAGATTAATAAATAGTATGATAATATTTGCAGGAACTTTTTCATATCTTTATTTTCTAGCTCAAAATAATGAGCTATAAAAAAATAATAAGATAGCTAATCAATTTATAATATCCTAGAACATACATAATTCCAAATAAAAAAACAACCTTAGGTTGTTTCTTTTATTCATAATTGTCTGCTTTAACTTCCATAAAACTTTGAGGATGAGCACAAACAGGACAAACAGCAAGAGCTTCTTTACCAGTATAAACATAACCACAGTTACGGCATACCCAAATTTTGTCTCCATCCTTCTTAAATACTCTGTCATCCTTAATATTATGAAGTAATGTTAAGTATCTCTTTTCATGCTCTTTCTCAATTTCTCCAACCTTCTCAAAAAGCATAGCAAGTCTTGTAAATCCTTCTTCTCTTGCAGTTTCAGCAAAGTTCTTATACATATCTGTCCATTCATAGTTTTCACCAGCTGCAGCATCTTCTAAGTTAGTTGCTGTATCAGGAATATCTCCACCATGTAATTCTTTAAACCACAATTTAGCATGCTCTTTTTCGTTATTAGCAGTTTCTTCAAATATAGCAGCTAATTGCTCATATCCATCTTTGCGAGCTTTACTAGCATAATAAGTATATTTATTTCTAGCTTGACTTTCACCTGCAAAAGCAGTCATTAAATTTTGTTCAGTTTTACTTCCTTTTAATTCCATCCAAATACCTTCTTTCTTATAAATTATATTAAAGAATTCACTTTAATACTTATCATCTGTAGCATACCACAAATGTCAAAGTATCGCAATAATTCTACATAATTATTAATCAAAAGCATTATTTACATTGATCACAAATACCATCAAAAAGAACACATGCATTTTTTATATCAAAAACCGTCTCTTTTCTAGCTTCTCGAATTAAATCTGTTGTATTAACATCATACAAATCAAACAATCTATGACAAATATTGCACATAAAATGAGAATGATTAGAACAATCCCCATCATAATGATCGATCCCATCCTTAGTTAATACTTTGCGAACCTTCCCTTCTTCTACTAATTTAGACACGTTACGATAAACTGTAGCTTGACCTATAGAAGAATCTTTCTTTTGAATTATTTCATACAGCTCCAAAATCGTAGGATGAGTTCGCAATTCACATAAAGTTTGAAAAACAATTTCTTTTTGTCTAGTATTTCGTGTATTCATAAGCCTTCCTTATTGATAATAATTATCAATAACATTATAGTAAATCCCAAAAGATATGTCAATCAAAAATAACAAAAAAGAAAAGAAATCATAAACTATATTAGGTGATAACTATGAAAACAAAACACAATCTATTCTGCAGATGTAATTACTGCAAACAAAAAAGAAGAAACAATATCTTCTATCTCTTAGGTGTAGTAGCAACATTAATTATTATATTTTATCAAATTATATTACTTGTTTTTATCACCACGAGACTAAATGCAATTATTTTACTCGTTGAATTCTTCCTGATTTGCTTCTTGATTTTTTTGATTCTGTTCTAATACAAACTGTCTTGTTTTAAGTGCATAAGAAACCCGGTTCTGAACCAATACTGTATTTTCATAATAATTAGACGTAAAATCTATTTTTTCATCTAATAAAATAAGACACAAAAATAAATACATTTCATCTTCAGAAAAAGGGTATTTACTTTGATAAATTTGAAATAAAGATTGCATTTCTAATACAAGACAATTTTTTTTATAAAAATATAAAAAATCATAAATAACATACCCTTTTTGAGAAAAATCCCAATCCATAAAATATGGACTATCACCATCACAATCTATAAAAGTATCTAAACATGGTTTACCATGCAAAAAAACAACGCGCTCTTTACTTGCCATTTTTTTATTTTGATACCATAGTTCTAAATAATGTCTGCTTTGTTCCAAATTTTGATAGAACAAACTAATATTACGAATAAATAAGTATTCATCTGGAGACATATAAATATGCGTTTCTATATTTCCCTGCAAATTCTGATAAAATTGAAATAAAGAGTCAAGCTGACTTACAACGTCTTCATACAACTTTTTCACATAATCTAAAACAATCTCCTGATATGTCGTTGTTTTAATATGGAGTAAACTGAGAATATGAACTAAATTAATAGATTTATCATGAATATCAGTAGTATCTTCTACATATCGATAAACCTCATAAGAATCCCTATACGATTTTTCCATAGGAAGAAAAAAAGGAAATTTTTTCGATTCCAAATAATGAAAAGTTTTTTCTTTATCACTACATCTTGGAACGATAAAAAACTTTCCTTGATCTGTTTCTATTATCTTTTTTCCATGTATATAAAAATGGCGATAAACATTAAGATTATTCATGCTGAGTAGGAATAATGATTTTAGTACCAACAATCAAATTATCTAAATCATTATAATCTTCTAACTCCTCGCGATGAACCTGATATTTATTCATAATAGTATCAATCGTATCATTTTCACGAACAATATAAACAGAATAAGTAGCAAAACTTTCATCGCTATCTTTAAAGGACGAGAACAAAGAACCTACATTATGTCCTTCTTTTTCCGGTTCCACTTCTGCTACCTCTTCTATATCAGTATTATCCAATACTATCTCATTAGTAATTTGTTCTTCACTAATAGACTGTTCTCGCATATCAGAAGAATCAGAAGAAATCTGTATATCTTCAATCTTCTCCAAATTTTCTTCCGAAAATGAAGAATCCTCATCGACTTCAATCTTTTCGACTCCCTCTACTACCAAATCTATGTGACAATTCAAAGTATCATCTTCTTCTACTTCATAGCGAAAATCATCGATATAAACATTTCGTGTTTCCTCTTCTAATTTTTCACTCAAAGCAATTTCCACAGGTAAAGAAAATACAAAATCATCTTCTAATCTCGATGCAGCAGTCAACTTATATTTTCCAGAAATTACTAAATCACCAGAAATATCACTGTCATCAGAAAAACTTAAATTAGGATCCAAAGAAATCGAAGTTACTTCTCCTATCATAGTCTTAAATTCCAATTTTTTATCAAACGAAATAACTTTTCGCATTTTATCCCTCCTACCAGAGTATATGAAAAATAAAAGCGAATATGAAAAAAGAGTTATATAATTAACTCTTTTTTACTTTTTGAACTGTATTCTTTGTATCCAAAGCATATCGGTAACTTTTACCAATTTTTTTATAAAATGGAACATCACAACAAAAATCCAAAAAATCAAGTGCATTAGAATAAAAGTCATCATCTTGAAAACATTCAGGACAAATATAAGTAAAATAATTTAAACTAGAAAGAACATCAAATGTTGATAAGTATTGTACTCTATCCTCTATCCCAACAAATACAACAGAATCGTTAGCATTAAACTTGATAAGATCATTAACAGTACGAATTTCTCGTTTCCGATATTCCTCTTGAAATAGTAAATAATTAGAAACTCGAGTCCGTTTAATATAATCTGACACCAACAATAAAGAATTGATATTTTCTATAATCTCATTAGAAAGTTCAGAAACTAGCTTTCCAGAAAACTGAAAGCGATAACAATTAACAACATCAGAAATTTTTTCCAAAAAACTACTATCTAATAATAAAAATACTGGTTCTTCTTTAAATAAAGCTTTAGAATCTCCAAGAAAAGATTGAAAAAAATTAAAATCTGAAGCAAATTCACACAATTCTTCCGAAGAAAGAGTTGCTAAATAATTTTTTAAATATAAAAGAGAAACCCAATGATCTACAATGCTTTTATTTTCTGTTTCTGTCATAATTTTTATTACCACCAAATAATTGCTTATAAACATCAAAGTAATTTTCTACAAAAGTAAATTTAATATCCTTCTTTACTTCTTCTGGAATTTCTTCTAAATCCGACTTATTCTCTTTTGGCAAAAATATTTTTCTAATACCCGCTCTATGAGAACCAATTACTTTTTCACGAAGTCCACCAATAGGGAGAACCCTACCACGCAAAGTGATTTCTCCAGTCATAGAAATATCATTAGCTACTGCTTGATTTTTAAACAAACTAATCATAGCTGTTGTAATAGCAATGCCTGCAGAAGGTCCATCCTTATTAACTGCTCCTTCTGGGAAATGAAGATGTATATCATTCTCAGAAAGTAGTTGAAACGGAATAGAAAAATCCTTAGCTTTTGCTTTTATATAACTAAAAGCAATTTGACACGACTCCTGCATAACATCCCCTAAAGAACCCGTAAGAATTAATTCTCCTTTACCCGGAAACATTGTAACTTCAATTGGTAAAATATCTCCACCAAAAGCAGTATATGCCATACCATTTACAACACCCACTTCTGCCTTCTTACCAGTTTTTTCATAGCTAAATTTTTTCTTGCCCAAAAATAGTTCTAAATCTTCTTCTTTTATATAATAGAAAACTTGCTCTTTTTCTAACAATACTTTTTTTACGATTTTTCGAAATAACGATGATATTACACGATCCAATTCACGCACACCAGCTTCTTTAGTATAATACCTAATCATACCCATAATAGCTTGATCGTCTAATTGAATCTGTAAAGAAGTCAATCCATGTTCTTCTAAAGCACGAGGTATCAAATGATTTTTCGCAATATCCAATTTTTCATATTCAGTATAACTGCTAAGTTCAATAATTTCTAATCGATCACGAAGTTCATAAGGAATTTGTTCAATATAATTAGCGGTAGCAATAAACAAGACTTTAGATAAATCAAACTCTTCTTCAATATAATGATCTGAAAATTTATCATTTTGTTCAGGATCCAAAACTTCAAGTAAACTGCTTGCTGGATCTCCCTTAATATCCTTAGTCATCTTATCAATTTCATCAATAATAAAGACTGGGTTTGCAGTTCCTGCTTTACGAATTCCCTGAATAATTCTTCCTGGATTTGCTCCTACATAAGTACGACGATGGCCAACAATTTCAGCTTCATCATTAATACCACCAACACTAATTTTTGCAACTTTTCTTCCCAAACTATCAGCAATACTAAGAGCAAGAGATGTTTTTCCTACTCCTGGAGGACCCACCAAACAAAGAATTGGACTACGTAAATTATTAGTATTTTGTTTCACCGCAAGATACTCTAAAATACGTGACTTCACTTCTTCTAAAGCATGATGACTAGTATTTAAAATATTCTCCACTTTAGATAAATCATTGGTATCTTTGGTATAAACATTCCAAGGTAAATGAAGCATCCAATCCAAATAATCACGAATCATACCAAGCTCAGGCGAATGACTACTAATTGCTTCATATCGTGAAATTTCATTTTTAATCTTTTCTTTTACTTTATAATTACATTTTAATTTAGTAAGCTTTTTCTTTAAAGACTCTACTTCATCTTCCTTACTGTTAATATCTCCTAACTCTCTTTTAATTGCACGAAGCTTTTCTCTTAAAAAATACTCTTTTTGACTCTCTTCAATTTCTTGCTCTACTTCACTTTCTATTTTTTGTTCAAGCTCTAAAAATTTTACTTCTTCATTCATATCTTCTACAATGATACGTGCTCTTTCAATTGGAGATACGGTAAGAACATATTTTTTCTTTTTTTCATAATCAACTGGCAAAAAAGAACCAATCAAATCACAAAGCTCATCCAAAGTCTCTACCGCATCCAATTGACTAATAACTGCATTACTCATATATGGTGCTTTCTCTATATAACGGTCTAGAGACTTCATTAACAAAGTAAAATAATTTTTTTCATCTTTTGTTGAAATATTGGAAATTTCTTTTACATCAGCCTGATAAAAACCATTATTATAAAAATAGTTCGATACAACAACTCTACGAATTCCTTGAATCACAACCCTTGTTTTTCCATTAGGAACCGTTAACCTTAATTTTAATTGGCCCAAAATACCATAACTAGGTAAGGACGTCACATCTTCCACATAATTAGAATCAATAGGATTCACGATAACCAAGTATTTATCATCCGTCCCATCTGTATAATCAATACTAGCCTTTTCAAAAGAATCATCATATTCGATTCTTACTTCGTTATTTGGAAAGACCACTACATCATTCAAAACTAAAACTGCTAGTTTTTTATTATCCATAGATAGTCCACCTCCAAATTTTAAATACTGCTTACTATTATATAATAAAAGTATTTTCACATCAAGAAATTACCCAAATTTTTCAAAATTTACCAACAAAAAAGTAGTACACTGTACTACCTTTCATTTTACTTATTAGCTTCTTTTAATAATTCAATAGTTTTTCTCATTTCTAAATCATATTGAACCATATCGATTCCACCAAATTGTTGTAAAAACTCTTCTTGTTCCATTTGATATTTCTTAGCTAATTCTTCTGCTTCTTTTTCAGCTTCTTCTGCAGATACTTCAATCTTTTCTAAGTTCATAATCTCTTCTAACATTAAACGATAAAGTACATTAGAATAAGCTTCCTTCTCTAATTGACTTCTTAAATCAGCCTCAGTAGATTGAGTAAATTGATAATATAAATCTAAAGAAATCCCTTGCATTCTCATTTGTTGTTCGAAACGATTCATTAAACGAGTAACTTCTTCTTCAACCATTTCTTCTGGAATATCTACTTCAACATTCTTAGAAACACCTTCTAAAATTGCATCGATATATTTATTTTCTGCATCCATTTCTTTTTGAGCAGAAATACTCTTCTTAATTTCTTCTTTTAATGATTCTTCAGAGTTAACTCCTTCAATACCTAAATCTTCAAAGAATTCTTCATCTAATTCTCTAGCTTGCTTTTCTTTAATTTCATGAACTTTTACTTTAAATGTAGCTTTAGCTCCAGCTAAATCTTTTGCTCCATAATCTTCTGGGAAAGTAACTTCAATTTCTTTTTCTTCTCCAGCCTTCATACCAATAACTTGTTCTTCAAACCCAGGAATAAATGTGTGAGAACCAATTTCCAATGAATAGTTTTCACCTTTTCCTCCATCAAAAGCAACACCGTCTTTAAATCCTTCAAAATCAATAACTGCAGTATTTCCTTCTTCTACAGTACCATCTTCTTTTGTAACAAGTTCAGTATATTTTTCTAATAAATGTCCAAGTTCATGTTCTATTTCTTCATCAGTAACTTCAACTTTTTCAGGTTTAATATTTAATCCTTTATACTTTTTAACTTTTACTTCTGGTTTTGTAATGATTTTAAAAGTAAACTCTACTCCGTCTTCACTTAAACTTTTTAAATCAACAGCAGGTTGTACAACTGGAACTAATTTAGACTCTTCCATTGCTTTAGTATATGCATCTTGTAATACACTATCTGCTGCATCAATAAATAAAGATTCTTTACCAAAATGTTTTTCATAAATATCTCTTGGTACTTTACCTTTTCTAAAACCATCCACTTTAGCAGTTTTTTGTTTTTTCTTAAAAGCTCCGTCAAGTGCTTTAGACCATGCTTCACCATCTATTTTAATAACTACTTCATGAACATTTTTATTATTCTCTTTTTTAGTTTCTTTTTTTACTTCTGTTTTTTCAGTTTCTTTTTTTGCCATAATATCCCTCCAACGCCTTATATTATACCCTACAATTTTATTTAACACAACACTTTCCTAAAAAATTGACAAAAGAAAAATATTGATGTATAATATGCAATCAAAGAAAAGAGGGTTATTATGGGAAAAATAAATAAATTAACAATATATTCAGGAAAAATACCATGTGATATTAGTTTTTTAGTAATTTCTGACATTCATAGAAGTAAAACACAGGGAAAAGAAAACTTAATGAGAATAAAAGATTTAGTAAACTTAGATGAAATTGATTCAGTTATCATTCCAGGAGATATTGTAAATGACGTAAATGACCTAGAAGATAAAGATTTCAAAAGTAGATTACAAGAAGAATTACTATCTATTACTAAATACAAGCCAACATTCATAAGTTTAGGAAATCACGATCAGATGACACATGCAAAAAATGGAACATGGATTCCCGGACAAACTGAATTATTAAAAGAAACATTAAAAGAAATACCAAACTTTCACTTAATAGAAAATGGAAAAAAATGTGATACGAGTTTTCTAAATATTTCAGCGTGTTCTCCAGACTTCAATTACTATGAAGATAAAGATAAGAAAAAAAGTGAAAGAGAAAGTACAGAAGACTATCAAAGAATCTTTAACCAAACATATGATGAAAGATTATTTTCGGATAACACATATAACATTTTTTTAACTCATGAACCACAATCTATTATTAAATTAAGCAAAGAAAATGAAGGCTGTATTCAACCAAATACTGATTTAGTAATATCAGGACATATGCATAATGGATTATTACCTAACTTTATGCAACCATTCATGGCTAACAGAGGAATAATATCTCCTCAAATGCAATTATTACCAGAATATGCACAAGGAGTATATCAACTAAAAGATACAACCTTTCTTATTAACGGACCAATCAATACAAGAATTGAAACTCCATTCATAAATAATTTATATGGACCAAATGCATCTGTAGTAACATTAAAGAAAACGCGCTAAAGCGCTTTTTTTGTAATTGAAAATATGCTAAAATAAATAACAGAAAGAAAGTGATAAAATGAAAAAAACAATTTTAACAGGACTAAGACCCACTGGAAACTTACACTTAGGCCATCTTTTTGGAGCAGGACAAAACTATATTAAATTACAAGATGATTATGATTTCTATTTAGAGATTGCTGATGTACAAGCATTAACTGATAACTTTAATAATCCTGAAAAAGTAAGAAAAAATGTAACAGAAATCACAATAGATTTATTATCCATTGGACTAGATCCCAAAAAGGTAAATTTCTTTATTCAATCTAAAATACCAGAAATTGCTGAACTTACTGTCTATTATTCAAACCTAGTTACAGTAGCAAGACTAGAAAGAAATCCTACAGTAAAAACAGAAATCACCCAAAAGAAAGAATTATTTGGTAATGATGGAGAATCAATTACTTATGGATTTTTAGGATACCCAGTATCACAAGCTGCTGACATTACAGCCTTCGATGGAGAACTAGTTCCTGTTGGAGAAGATCAACTTCCCCTATTAGAACAATGTCGTGAAATTGTCAGAAAATTCAATTCAATTTACGGTGAAACTTTAAAAGAACCACAAGCAATATTAAGTGAAACAAAAAGAGTAAAAGGTCTAGATGGAAACGATAAAATGGGAAAAAGTTTAGGCAATGCTATTTTCCTAAACGATAATGAAGAAACCATTCAGAAAAAAATTATGGGAGCAGTTACTGATCCAGAAAAAATAAAAAAAGACGACCCTGCAAATCCAGATGTCTGTATGGTTTACTACTATCATAAATTAGTAAATACAAAAGAAAGCAATGAAAAAATTTGTAACGAATGTAAAAAAGGTACACGTGGATGTGTACAATGTAAAAAAGAGCTTATTGAAGCTATGAACCACTTCCTAAGCCCTATTAGAGAAAAAAGAAAATATTATGAAGAACACCCAGAAGTGATAAAGGAAATATTAAAAAACGGAACAGAAAAAGCAAAAGAAAAAGCAGAAGAACAAATGAAAAATGTAAGAAAAGCTATGAAAATAGACTATTAAAAAAGCATCAACAGATGCTTTTATTTTTTTGAATAACTTAAACGAATAATATCAAATAATTTTTGATAGCGAAAATCAAAATGAGATGACATATCTTCCATCAATTTCTGATGCTTTATATCAAATGATAAATCATCTTTACCAAATATCTCCTCATATAAATAATTAAACATATCTCTATCCTTATCCTCAGTAAAAGACGAAATTTCTGATAATAAATAACGTCTTTGAAATTCCTCTTTCCTAGTCAAAAAAGAAGTTTCATAATTAGAATTCAAAACTTTATATGCAACTGATACTTCTTCAATACCTTTCGCAATTTCAATTACTTCAGCTTCCTCATCCAATAATAAACAACTTTTTGATAATACTTCACCATTCCTAGAAAATTCAATAGCTACTACCCTATTCAAATCACAAAACAAACAACTATAAAAAATAGATTTTCGCTTCTTATAAAGCAATGTCTTTCCTTTAATCGATTCTAAAAACTTGGAATCTACTTTAATATTAGAAAAACAAAAATGATCAATATCAACACTTGGAACAACAAATAAGGGAATTCTTTTGATATGTTCTAAAACATCAGCACTATCCCACTCAAAAAATTCTACTAATCGATCACTATCCTGATAGTTAAGTAATAAATCATAAATATAAATCATGCTTTTTCCCCTTTCTAAAAATACCGCAACAAACAAAAATAACTCCTACAAAAAACGAATAGCATTCCCATCTAGAAAACAAAAATACTAAATATTCTAAAAAAGTATAACCAAATACAAATAAATTAAAATATAAAATAAAAAAAGTTATACCAATGCTCATAAATATAATTCCTAAAACATAATAAAAAAAATTCTTCATACTAAACCTTATGAATAAACTATTTTTAGTATACAAATAAAAATTAAAAATATACAAAAAAACTATCTTTATAGATAGTTAATATCACATCCCATATTGATAAACTTTCCCCGTCTGAACCTCTTTTAAAGAAGTATTAGTCTTAGAAGAATTATTATAATTAAGTAGTAAAATCTGTTCAATTGCACGATTAACATAATCATCATTTTCATAAAAAGAAAAAACTTTCATCTCATTTAACTGGCCATCCAAAAAAGTCTCAACAACAGAAAACAGAGCATCCTCGACTAAATAAGTTCTGTTATCAAATTCAGATATCACCCCATCAGAAAAAATTATATCTTCTTCATTAAGCTTATAAAAACCATTAGGATTAGCCATCTGATAGACTCCCTTAGCCTTTTCATGCTTCAATTTAGAATTCAAAGATTTTGTCTTTTCCATATCATAAATTAACTGCTCCATCTGAGAAAACGCCATTTCATCAAATCTACTTAAAATTTTTGGAACTTTTGAATAACAAAAATCAGGAAAAAATCTTATAGTATCACTATCTTCTCTATGGATAAGCTCTATACTTCCCATACCAGAATCAAAATAAGATTCCAAGGAAGGCATAAAATCAAAATCTTCCTTAGTATGAAAAAAAGAAAACAAATCATTATACTTTCTGTTACTTAGCCACGGAAAAAAATCATCAGGAATATTTTGTGTAAATACTAAATATCCTGCTTCTGCTCGAACTGCTAAATATAAATCAATAAAATCTTTTTTAGAGCTAAGCCTCATACTTGCACCCCCTAATTAGTGCCTTATTTTACCACAATCTACGAAAAAAGAAAACAAGAAATCATTCCTCCTTGTCTTCAATCATACCAACTTCTACTTTATTAATACTATCAAATTTTTTAGAAATCTTTTCTGTAGTAATTGAAACATTTTCTACATCTTTATTAACAGTTTGAATACTCCGTGCAAGCTTATCCCATCTTTCACGATAGCGAGCAAATTCCAATCCTAACTTATTCAACTCTTCATGGATAACAGATGTATATTTATCCCTTTCCATATTTTTAATAATCATTTCTATAACAGTAAGAGTAGAAATCAAGGTAGTTGGACTAGTAATCCAAACTCTTTTTTTATAAGCATATTCAATGATATCAGAATGATAGGCATTAACTTCTGCAAAAATTGCCTCCGCTGGCAAAAACAGAATAGCCTGATCTGAAGTTTCTCCCGGAATAATATATTTATTACTAATAGCATCAATGTGCTTTTTCATATCTTGTTTAAACATCTTCTCATAATTTTCTCGCATCTCAATAGATAGCTTTTTATCTACCATCATCTGATAATGTTCTAAAGGAAATTTAGAATCAATTGCAATTGTGCCCAATGGTTCTGGAGCAAATAAAACACAATCTGCAATAACTCCAGTACTTAAAGTATATTGTAATCGATAAATAGAATCGTTTTTTTCTCCAAAAACACTAGACAAAATATGCTTTAAGTTTACTTCTCCAAAAATACCTCGAGTCTTTTTATCAGTTAAAATACTTTGTAAACTAACAATATCAGTAGATAATGTTTCAATTTTTTTCTGTGCCTCATCTATTTTAGATAACCGCTCAATAACATTCATAAATGTCTTATTTGTCTTTTCAAAGTTTTGATCAAGTCTTTCATTTACTTTTTCATTAACCGCAAGTAAACGTCTCTCAACTTGCTCATTCAGTTTAGAAAAATCCTCATTCAAGCTATGAGATAAATCATTTTTAAAATCCCCCATTTCCTTCATCATATTAACTTCAAGTCTCCCTAAACGTTCAGTAATATTACTTTCATTAATATTTTTAAAAAGAGAAATTACAACTAAAACCAATATAACAACTAACAAACCTACAATAATATAATCCACAAAAATCCTCCTACTAATCTAAATCTACTTTTTTACTAACAATCTTAGATATTACATAAGCAACAATTAACATTAAAGAAATAATAATAATTGTATTAATATCCGTCATACTTTCAATAAAACTCTTACTTACATATCCCCAAAAAATAAGCATAAAAATCTTTCCTATAATAATTGCTGCCAAAAACTTCCTGCGACTCATCCGAACGATACCACAAATAATATTAATTAAAAAAGCTGGAGTAAAGGGTAAGGCAACAACCAATACCAAGTTTGGAAAAGAAATATCACGAAACTTAGTAATAGATTTTTCAACCTTTTGCAATGTTTTCTTCGAAAGTACCTTTACCAAAAACTTTTCAGAAAGAAAAGAAAAAAAGGTAAAAGAAATAAAACAACCAAGACATGTTGCAATCCAAGATAAAAAAATACCCACAATGCCACCAAAAGCATTTACATTTAAAGCAACAAAAACTCCTAAAGGAAGAACTGGCAAAAAAGATTCCAAAAGAATCAATAAAAAACCAAAGAGTAAACCTCCTTGACTAATAAAATTAGTGCAAAAATCAACAAAATTCTGAATTGCTTCCACTGGCATCACCCATTAATATTATAGTACAAAACTAATCTATTAACAAGTAATTCTGATATCCTCCAATAATAGAAAACACATGATAACCTTGCATTCTCAGCCTTTTACAAACATCAGCACTAATATAACCAACATCGCAATACAAATAATAAATATCTTTATAATTTAAATAAGAATTAGCATGATATAAAAGTTCAGAACTGATAATATTTTGAGCACCGGGAACATGACCTTGAAGATAACTTTCTTTATCCCTAATATCTATCAAAATTCCCTTACTAGGAAGAGAAAAAAAATCTCTAAAAGTAATATTCATATTTACCACCTAATATAAACTATGAAAAAAAAGAATCTATCATCATAATAGATTCCTATTTTATCTTATAAGGTTTTGCCTCTGTACCTTTACCACTCTTAAGTAATACATTGCCATCTAACATAATAACTACTCTAGGATACATATAGCTAGATGTTGTAGTAGCTTCTGCAACACCACTAGAACTAACACCATAAGCCTCATCAGTATTGTCTTTAACAGCAGTAACTAACCACCATTTATAAGAGGCTGCTAAATAATTATAATTTTGACAAGAATAATCAACAATTGTTTTACAATTAGGATCAACACTACCCATCATAAAATCAGAAGCAGTAAGCAATCCAATTTTTTGATTTTCCAAAACTTCACTACATTCAATAGAATTATCTGTAGCAGTATCAGAAACACTTCTCTTTCCAGTACATAAATCAAAAGCTACAGTTTTACTTCTATCATCGTCACTTAAGATAATTTTATATTCATCGGTTGTATCATAGTATTCTAAAATAGAATCTTTAATACGGCTAGCAGAAAAAGTATTAATACCAATATTATATCCAACTTGAGAATTATAACGATCATCCCATGGAACAGACTCAGACATATCAGTATCCAAAATCAATAAAAAGTTTCCATCGGCAGTAACCTTAACAATTCGCCAAACCGCATTATCAAGTTCTAAATAGTTATTAACAGTCTCACCACGATATACATAAGCATTTCCTACTTCATATAATCCATATCCTTCAGTAACAACATCTTTTGTAACTACTTCCTTTAAAGATTGCGTAATGTAATCCTCACCACAATCTAATCTTGGAATATATAAATATCCATCACCATTCGTTTGTACAGTGACTGTACCAGAGCAAGACTTCCCTTCACCTGTGTATTCAACCATTTCTTTCATATACTCAGAAGCAGCCAATGTCTCTACATCAATCTCAACGCGATGTGATTCTGTAGCAGGTAAACGCTTAGGATGATCTTCAAAATATGCCTCTGCAGCATTAGTCATAATTTTTTCAATATCATCATAACTATAAGTCTTATTCGAAAAAAGAAGTAATACCACAGCAATTAACACAACACCAATAACAATAACTCCACCAAAGATAAGTAATCTTTTTTTCAAATCATCATTAACACTATGAGAACTACTAGTTTTCTTATCTTTTGTCTCATTAGTATTAATAGCATTAAAACTACCTACATTAAAATTTGTACCCATAAATATACCTCCTAATTATCAAAAAAGTCATCAAAGAACTCATCGTCATCTTCATCATCTAATACTAAATTATTATTAACGTTAGCTGACTCTTTCTTTTCTGCTTCTTTTATCTCTGGCTCTTTTGCATCAGAAGAAGCAGGTTTGTTAGTAACTGGTTTCTGTTCAACTTTAGAAGATTCTGATTTAGGAGAAACAGCTTTCTCTTTTGCAGCATTTTGCTTTTCTTCTTCTTCAAGTTCAGCAATTTTCGCATCAATCTTCTTCATTAGCTCATCTACATCAAAACCAAGTCCATCATCTTTAGCAGGTACCGGATTTGATGATATTGGAGAAGTTGCTGGACGCATAGAAGGAGCGCCAGAATTCTCTCTAGGTAACGAATTACTACTAGAGTTATGGTTAGTTGCCATTGGAGAACCCATAGGTGCAAACGGATTCATTGCTGACGATTGCCCATTTCCCACAGGTGCAAATGGATTCATGCCATTAGGCATATTCTCTCTAGGCATAGCATTAGGTCTAGGACCAGTCATACCACCTGCATTAGGTGCAAATGGATTTCTAGCTCCTCCCATAGGTGGCATACCTGCACCAAACATATTATTTCCACCTGCTGGATTTTGATTATCAGCAGAATTCATCATTTCAAGTAATTTTTTCTTCTTCTGTGCTTTTACAAATTCCTTAATATCAAATGTATGAACTGGAATTTTTTCACGAGTTGGATAAGTAGCTTTAGGATAGGTCCTTCCCCAATCCAACTTAAAATATGGTGTAAACTTCGTTTTAAAAGGTTGCTTTCTCATACGAAGAATAATAACCTCAAATTGTTTCATACGTTGTAAGTCAGAAACTGTAACAAGTGGTGTTGAAGCAGTTTTTTCATCTTTCTTAGATTTTACTTCACCACACATCTTAGAAATTTCTTCCAAAGCCTTTAATTCTGTAGTAATCAAATAAATAATATTACCACAGTTACCACGAATAGTTTCTGCATTTTCTTTTCCATAAACCTGATCAAGCTGAGCAAAGTTCTGAATAATCATAGTAAAACGAATCGCTCTAGAACGAGCCGCTGTAATCATAGTTGTAACATCTTTCAAAGGTGGCATATTAGCAAACTCATCAAGTAAGAAATTTGTACGAACAGGAAGTTTTCCACCATGTTCTTGTGCAACACCAATTAATGTTTCATAAATTTGTTTTAATAAAATTGTAACTAAAGAATGATATGTTTTCTTTTCATCTTGAATAACAATAAATACAGCAGTAGGTCTTTGACCAATACTCTCTAAATCAATATCACTATGTGATAACATCTCACTTAAATTATCACGAGATGCAAATAATTTAACTTTTTGTTTAAATACAGATAAAATAGAACCTTTAGTTTCAGTAGGTGCCATAATTGTACTTGAAGCATTAATAGCTGCTGCACTAGCAGGATCCTTTGCTGCAAAATACTCTTTTATATATGTACTACCACCAAACTTTTCTTCACCAACAGTAGTTGCTAAAGAAATACTATTAATATTAATTTCTTCTTCTTTAGCATCTTCAAATAAACCTAAAGCAACTCCTGAAAAATAATCAGCAGAAGTTTTTTCCCAGAATGGATCTGCATTCTGATTGGACTCATCGTACAAAATATTTAAAGCTAAGTCATCAAGCAACTCAATAGCTTTATCTTGATTTCCTGATTTATACATTTGATATGGTAAAGACATTGGATTCCAAGCATTACCATTTTGCGGGTCACGGAAATTTAAAAGTAAGATCTGATATCCACGAGAACGTAACATATTACTAGTCTTTTCATAAATTTCACCTTTAGGGTCAGTAATAATCATTGACTCCTTAGCCTTTGCCAAACTATGAACAAGAGGCAAAATAACAGTTTGAGTCTTACCAGAACCAGTAGCACCAATAACTAATGAATGGTACTCACTATTATCTACCCACATCTCATTTTCATTTAAAATAAGTGGTACTCCAGCAGAGGTTGAGTTTTCCTGTTTAATTTCTACACGATCCAACTCTGATTTAATTTCTTTATCCTTAGCCCATCTAGAATACCCTTTATCTTTTTTATCAGTAGTAATACCAAAACCTTTCTCACGTTCGAAAAAATAAGAACTAACACTGACAAGCAAACCACCTAAGGCAAGAAAATAAAATACTAAAGTAGCTGCTATATATTTAGAACCGAAAGCAGGAAATGGGTTAAGACCTACTAAATAACCTTCCGTGGCAAAAGAAGATAAATTTAAGACACCAATACATACAATATATAATAAAAATATTGCAAATAAAACAAACATTAAAATATCTTCTGGATCTGCTCTAAACTTAAATTTCATTTGATTACTCCCTTTCGCCAACTATTATAACATCAAAACTTCATATCGTCATTATTTATTGATTAGAAATTTCAATTTCAAACGCATCATCGCGGAATTCATATAACATAGTAAGAGGTGTCTGATTACTATATTTTGCACAAGTTAAGATTAATTCATATTCTTTATCATTATCGACATCTGCAACAGTATACAAACTAGGCTTACAACCATTAACCCCTTCATTTGTATCTACATCTTCATAAAGCATATATATTTTATTGTTATCAACCATAAATACAAAAGAAAAATATTTATCTGGGAAAAAGTCAATAGCAAAAACATTACTAACAACATAAAACTCTTCCGCAATACCATCTTTATCAAAATCCACATCAGAAACTGTTGCTAATGTATAATTCACATTAGTATCAAAACCATGTTCCTGTAATACCTGATTAACATAAGTGTAATCTGTAATATTATTAGTAGTAAAATTTAAAATATCCATATCAAAGTCTGCTTGGTAGGCGAAAAGATTACCATCGTAAGAAATCGCATTTCGATTATTATCAAATAAATACCATTGATCATCTTGCCAAACCAAATACTTACCAAAATATTGATTATTAACATAAATATTAAATTTTTGCCAATTTAAAGTAGAAAGTAAAGATGAGGTGTTCATATTAAACCAATTCCTAGAAGAATAATTCCAAACAGCGGAATTACCTACTAATAAAGTAGTAGTTGCTTTTCTCTCTCGAGTCTCGCTAACACCAAAAGCAAGATACATCACAACCGCATAAACAATTAAAACAGCAATAATGATAATATACTTTAATTTTCCCTTTTTCATATCTTTCTCCTATACTACTTTAAAATATGCATATTGACTAGTATTAGCCCAGTTATATTGTTGCCACATACTAGTAGATTGACTAGCTGGATCCATCATAAGAATGGTATTACCATCAATTCCATCAATAGCAACCCAGTGTTGTCCTGTATTACCTTTTACTTCAGCAACTACATAATATCCTTGATCAACTAAATTTTGAAGAGTAGATAATTTTTGTTGTTGAGATTGACCAGCAACTGAAATTTTATTAACAAATTGGAAATTAGGTGCAACACTACTAACAGAGCCCCAAACAAAATTAGCTCCTTGGAACCCTCCTACTTGATTCAATTTTTGGACAAATGTACCTGGATTAAAATCACCATCCACGTTAACATCAACACCACTTTTCGCTATTAACATAGAAATCGAAGTAACTAGACACCCAACTCCACCAATCGTAGAACTTGTATTTCCTATCGTTATACTCGCCCAGGCAGGATCTCCTTGCTTCCAACCAGCATAAGGACCTGTACTTCCAGTACTATTACAACCACTACCAGAACCAGTATTACAACTCATTTCATCAATATCAGTGGCACCGTAATTTCTGCTACCAGAATTATATACTTGTAATAGTATTTGTTTATAATTAAGGCCTTGATTAGCTAACTCAGTAAACTTTCTCTGTTCAGTAGAAACATATCCAGCGGATATAATATATCCCTGATCATTAACTAAAACCTCTCCCATAGTTTCATTAGCTAAAGTTCTCATCTTATGATCCGCAGGCATAGGATCCTTAAACTTGGTTCCGTGATCAATTCCACTGCGAACAGTACCATACTGTTCCCCATCATTCATCGCAGAACATCCCAAGTTTGGATTACAATACACTTGATCTGCAACACAAGAAGCCATTTGTAAAATCCATTTTCCGTCAGACTCTTGCTCTAATTTTTTGCCAAGTGCATTTCCCATTGCTGTAGGTCTCGCAAGAGCATAACTTCTAGCTGCAACCATCTGTGCTTTAATCGCTTCATCTGGAGCACTAGGACCAATTTCTTGGTAAGCAACTCCTAGAATATATTGTTCAAAAGGAACTAGTTCCTCTCCTTCTAATGGTTCTCCCCAGGTTCCACTACCAAATTCTCCACCACATTGCATCAAACGAACTTGCAAATCGGTAATAGACATAGCTTTTGCTACATTCCCACGACCTTCAATATAAAATCCCTTAATTTCATAAACGCAAGATCCTAAACTAGCACAATTAGAAGCAGTAGCACCAATCAAACTAAAATAACTATCATAATAGTCAAAAACTTCATCAGCCATTGCTTCGTACATATCTTCACTTTGACCAGGAAGATATTTAGGAAAAATATTATTTATTAAGTTTTGTCTAAAAGTTTCTTCGCTAAAGCTATTACCAGAAAACATAGCATTAGCGATTTCGGTAATAACTGCCGTAGTCATATCATCATAAGAAAGTTTAGCTTCGTGCTGATTTAAAACACTAAACACAGCCGAAATGTAAACAGCATCCAAAGTTTTTCCTTGGGACTGGAACGAATTTTTGACATCTGAAACACGATCAAAAAAGGCTTGAGCTTCTGGATCGGAAGATTCATAATCCACTTCCCCTGTCATTCCACCAGTAGCAGCACTAACACCAAAAGCATCATCATACCCAGAAATAACACCACTACCTTGAGCTATAACCATTAATATTACAACAATAAAAATAAAACCTGCCGCAAAAGATATAACACCAACTTTTACAGCAATACTTCCAGAAAACATTCCTTCTAAAGCAGTAGATTGCTCTTTGCCAGAATCATTCTTATTATCACCCAAAAAATCCGGTTTAGACGGCTTACTAGGCTTATCTAAAGCACTTTCACCACCACCAACACCCTGCTTAGCATTCTGGATTTTATCAGAGGAAATTCCACCTTTAGGATCTGCAGTTGCTATATCAGTAGCCTTATTAGCAATATCTAAAGCACCACTATCATTTGCTTTAGATAAAACTTTACGAGTAAGCGGATTTTTTGCTAAATTCTTGCCAAGTTGTTGACCAATTTTTGATTTAGCAACAGCATCACCAACTTTAGCACCAACTTTAGCACCGGCACTACCACCCAAATAAGCACCTACTGCAGCTCCAGCTGTTTTACCAGCTTTTTGTACACCTTCCTGAGCAGACTGTTTTTCGTGCTCCTTTTTAGCTGCCTTAGCTTCTCCATAGCTTTGTGGCTGTTGTTCAGCACCAGCTGATTGACCTTGATCATCGCCATGTACTACACGATTTCCATGTAAATCATTTTTATTATTCATTACTGGCACTAAACATCACCACCTTCTAAACTTCTAAAAACCTCCACCAGAACCAAAGGAATCTAATTCTTCTTTAGTAACTGCAATATTAATACGCATACGCCTGTTTCCACAAACAAATAATGCTTCACCTTGAGAATAACGTTTTATACTCTCTTTTTCACTATCATTTAAATCAATTAGTAAACTCAAATCTTCAACCGCCTGTTTCTTTAATCCCATTACTAAATAATAAGAGGCATTATCAAAGATTGCTTTACCATGCATAATAACACCAGGATCAGCAAAATCACTAGGTTGTTGAGTAATAATAATAGTCCCAGTATTATATTTTCGAGCACGTCTTTGTACCTGAGCTAAGAATTCAGCACCAAGTGCATTATTAGCACCAAGCAATACATGCGCTTCATCAACCATCATAATAGTATCAACATTAAAATCTAAACAAAGTCCCCATGCATACTTTAAAACATTAAAGAACAAAGCATTACGAATATTAGAGTCTGTATTCATCAACTCTTTAATATTAAATACCATAAAATCACTATCACGACTTATAGTAGTATGACCATCAAAATAGAAACGTAGTTCTTTAGTAATAGGACGAATCTTTAACTCCAATCGTTCCATAACATCACGCTCTTGTGTTTGTTCCGTCATAGACATTAATCGTCCTTTAATAGTAGCATAAACATCTGAAAAAGTCGGATAATCTTTAGATGTAAATTGAGAAAAATCAGTATTAAAATCTATTCCAAAACGTTTATACGTATCTTGAACAACATCACTAAACATAGTAAGTACATCTTCTGTAATAGATGGATCATAATACTTTAGAAAAGCCTTTAAAAATTGTAAAGTACGAGTCAAAACAGTATAACCAAGTCCCTGCTTAATCTCCTCCTCATCTGCATCAATAACAACTTCCAAAGGATTAATTAAACCAAATTCTCCACCTTTACCAATATCGATAGTATCTCCACCATAAGTTTGCGTAATTTCACGCAACTCATCCTCTGGATCGATAGCAACAATCTGACACCCATTACGAATATGTGTACGAAGCATAACTTTAGCAGCTGTAGATTTACCAGATCCAGAAGTACCAAGAATAATCATATTAGCATTATTACGGTTATTTTCCTTACGAATCTTATATAAGAACTGATTAAATAAAATAACACCACCAGAGAAATCTACTCCTAATAAAGTAGCAAGTCCTGGATCCTTAATACTGTCAAAAATAAATGGATACATAGCTGCTATAGTTACAGAAGGAATGGGTGTACCAATTCTTTGTTCTATATCTTGAGGTGGAAAAATAGGTAAAATACTCTTCAAAACTTTTTCTTGTTCAAAACGTAAAGAGATTCCTTTTAATTCCATCGCATCTAAATAATTTTTAACATTTACTTTCTTTAATTCTAAATCTTCTTTAGTATCAGCAGTAATCATAATATGCATTTGAAAATCAAAGATACGAGCCTGACTACCAGCAAGCATCGAAGTAAAATACTCCAAACTCTCTGCATCTTGGCGATATCTTTCGCGCATCGTTTGATCTTTTTCATGCTGATATTTTTCCTTTAAGTCAGCAACCTGTCTATTTAACATCTTAGACATGGTCTGAAAAGGAACTGGAATATGTTTAACAACAACTTTAATTCCTGGCATATTAGTTAAAGATGACAAATATCCTGGTGTAATATATTTAGGATAAGAAACTACTGTAAGAATAGTTGCATACTTATCACTAATAAAGAAATCACTAGGATTGAAACTAAGCCCCTTAGGAGCTAGTTGACTTCTTAAACTGGTACTCATACAGGCATCACCGTCCCAAACTCAGTAGTTTTTCCCCCATTTAAGAAATTATCCAAAATAATTCTTAAATCATCATTCGTCGTTTGTGAAGCATTAAGTCCACAACTAGCAAGTCCTTGTATTAACATACGAACTTTCTTTTGAACCGCATCTGGATCTTTCTCTTTAAATAAGAAATAATACTCAGTATCAACAATATTATTATTAATAAATGTATTTCCCTTATCAATATCTTGCATAATCAATTTACGTATAGCAGGAGACTGTGTTTCATTATATAAAAGTTGTAGCTGAGACATATAAACAGAAATATCTACAGGCCTATCCGCAACTACTAACCAAAACTCAAAATCAATCATATTATAAAAATTCTTTAAACTAATTAATACATTGTCTTGAGCTTGTGGGTCCAAAATAAAGATATTTCGTGGAGAGATTTTAACTCCAGAAACCTTTAAATTGTCATACGTAATAATCATACCATTCTGAATTGCCTTAACAGGCAACCAATTTTCTGTAAAATTACTTCCTACGATTTTCTTTTTCATTCATGAAACACCAACCTTTCCAGTGATACGTCTGAGTATTAGCAAAAAACTCATACATTTCAACAATAATATTTAAAATATTATGATAATAAGGTACTGGCATTACAAGAAATCCACAAATAACCGCCGGACTAATTATTAGAATAGTAAGCCACGTATTAGTAAGTGGTAAAAAAGCCAGTAATATAACAGTAACCATAACCCCGGATAAAAATAAAATTAAGTCAAAAGGTCTAAATAATCCTAAGATTAATTGACCTTTCTTTGTATTAGCAGGTATTAAATAATTCACTATGCATCACCTTCTTCTTTATTCATTATCATGCGTATGTTCACCCATTCCCCCAACTGGATTCATATCAACGCCAGCACCTGTTGGATTAGTAGAAGACGTAGCTTCAGCCCCCGGATACTTTTGAGTTCTCCATTGTTGAACTCTGCTTGCCTGAGAATCACGACCTAAACCGCCCAAAGCGCGATTTGTAAAATTACGAGCCATATATCGACCATCTTCGCCTTCAAATTGCGCTTCATAAGATCTAGCTTGTCCATATTGTTTTTGCATACCTTCAACTTTTTCATATTTAGATTTAGCTTTACCAGCATCGGCCTGAGCAGTAAACATTCTATCTTGCAATGCCCTTCTAAATGCTTCACGACGATCATATCCCTGATTTTCATAATTGGTAATTGCACCATCTAATTCATTTTGTAATATAGCACGTTCATTACCTGTTAATTTACCTTCATTATATCTATCATATTGATCTTTAGTTTGTGCCGCAAAATCTTGTGCATCATACATCTGATTCTTTAAGCCTTCCGCATAAGGAGTAGTAATTCCCATTCGTTTCAAATGATGAGCTCCCCTACTCATTCTACGTCCAGACATATTTTGATCACCAGTAAGTATCTTAGCAGCATAATCACGTCCAGAATTCCAAGATTCTCCTAATTCCGGAGCCTGTTTACCATGATTATATGCTTGCACTTGAGCGCGAGTAGCATCATTCATGGCCTCTCCAGCCTCAAAAATAGTACCACCTTGACGAATAGCTCCTGCTCCAGCAAGAATACCGCTAAGACCAATATTAGACATAGATCCTTTTAATCCAAGGGCATCTTTAATAAACTTAGGAGCCATCTTAGCAAAGAAGAATAAACCTAACATAATAAAGATAATAGAGAATCCTCCGACTAAACCACCAGTTTCATTAATTATGATACCGTTAGCAATCATATCTTGAATTAAGAAAATTACAAAATATACAATCGCAAGTCGTAAGAATAAGTCTAAATAAGTAGAAGTCAATGCTTTTACCCAAGAAGAGAACATTCCACCATCCTTGGATGATTTCGGTTCAATATAACTAATAATTGGAATAGGTGCCAATAAACGTAATACAGCAAGCTTTATAGAACGTACTGCAATATCAATGGTAAATCCAATTAAAATAATCAAAAATACAATTCCGACAATAGCAGAAGCTAACCAGTTAAAAGCAAAAACATAACGTGTATTTTCAACAAATCCTCCAAGAATAGGTATCCATGAAACAGCATTACGTAAATGATCAAAAATACTATCATTAACCTTACAATCTGCAGTAAGAACTTCCATACTAAGTAAAGTAGTAGGATCAACATCTAATTCCTGATAAGATGCAATAGCATTTTTTCCATCATCATCCAAATTGGAACCACAGTACCAGTTCTCTTTATTAGTCTCATCATCATTTTCACGAACTTCAGGAGGAAGTAAATTTATTTTCAAAAATGCCTTCAAAATAGTAGAAGTGAAAATTCTAGAAGACCTAGTCAACTTTTGTTGTTGAATCTCTGCTTCAGTCATTCCCGTTGTATCAGGGGACTCTGTATTCGTAGCATTATCCGTTGTTCCCAATATCAATCTACCGAGTGTATTATTAGATAAAATTCTATCTTGTAACGAATACAAGGTACCAAACAAAAGTCCATTATTATTAAGATATTTTTCAAAAGAATTCGCATTTTCTACATCTGGAATATTAATTGGAACAATGACTGTTAGTAATGCTAAAGCAACAACTACCCTAGTAATAAAATTACCGAATCCTTCTTTAGGATTCATAAACTTATCAGGATCCATAATTCCTTGCAAGATAGAAACAGCCAATTTAAATACCATAAATACACCAATAATTAATTGAACTCTACCATAAAAATTCTTAATGGTTTCAGATTCAAATAACTGTGCACTTGCTACGTTAAAAAACACCTGGTACATTCCTGCCAATAAAACATAAACACCCCAGTTCATAAGTTGTTGAATAAGACGCCCTAAATCTCCCAAGGTATTCGCAGTAGAATTATCTGTCATCTATATCACCTACCTTTATTTTAAACCGCAAATTTGATCTGTCGTAATTCCAAAAATATTAAGTAATACACTAACCAATGTAGGGATTAAGAATAATGCAACAGCCAAAATTAAACGAATCACTAATTTACGTTCTGCCTTTTTCATATTTTCATCATCACTTGCGATAATAGCTTTAGCAAAATCTAAACTACTAAGAATAACAACCAAAATTGGTCCTAGAATTTTAACATAATTTAAAATTTGTTGTAATAACCAAGCAACTGACTCTTCATCCGAAGTACTTCCTAAAAGAGAATTACAATCAGAGTCATCGTTGTAAGAATTAACATCATCTTTCAAATCATCAAGAGTGACAGACCCAGGTTTACTATAATAATCACCACTACTATGATCAGAACTAGAACTATCAGAACCACTAGTATCATCAGTAGGATCTCCAAAAGCTCCTCCAAAATATCCAGAACCAAATCCTTGGCCATCACTATTACCCAAATCATCCTTAGCACAATGATTTGCACCTAAAGACAACTCATAAGAATAACCATTTTTAGTCTTTGTAACACAACGATAAATCTGCGTAGGACAAGTAGTCTTAGACGAAGAAAAAATAGAATTAATCAAAGAATCATTTACCGTAATAGAAAACTTATCATCCCCTACTTTACCAGTAATAGCATTAGTAATAGGAACATATGTCTCCCCATCTACACTCCATTCTTTTTCACCATCAGAATAAAGTCTAAAATATGGTAAAACATAACTCTTACGATTATAAAATCCCATACTAGAACCAGTACAAGTAGATAAAACCTTTTTTGATTCTATTCCTACATCTTTAGCCCAGCTAGACAATTTAGGAGTTGCTGACGTAATATTATAGCAACGCCCAGTACAAGAATTACTATTAAGTGGATAAGGATAAACCGTAACACCATATTCAGTCTCTTGAACATAAATAGAAGGACAAGTCACTGTAGAACTATTAAGTTTTGCCGCATTATAATAAATTGAAGAAAAACGATCAGCATGATACCAAGAAATACCATCGTTTGCGTATAAAGTACCATCAGTAAAAGGTTTCTTCACAGTACCATCAGAGTACACTTTATATTCTAATTCAACTTTCTCTCCATTAATATTAGTAAATTGATAATCACAACTAACCACTTTATTTTCTAAGGCTTTCGTATTATATGGAACAAAAAATAGTATACCAAAGACAAAGATAAATAAGAAAAGTTTTAACTGTTTCACTGTCACCACTCCATATATACAATCATACAGAATAAGTATATCAAAATAAAAAAAAAATAGCAATTACTTTGCTATTTAATTTTATATCATTTTTACTATTTAATACTATTCCAGCAGTGAGCCCATCCAGCAGTATCAGCTTCACCGTCTCCACCTTCAGTACCAGTAGAAACTAAAGACATAATCAAACTTACTAAAGTAGTAATAAAGAAGATTGCAACTGCATAAATACATCTTTTAATTAAACGGCTTTGTGCTTGTTTTACTTCTTTTTCATCACTAGAAATAACAGCTTTACCTAAATCGATAGTACCAAATACAATTAATAAAATTGGAATACCGATTTGAACAATAGGAAATACACCTTTCTTAATAATTCTAACAATAGGCTCTAATCCTCCGCAGTTGTCATCTACATTTCCAACTACTCCTAATTGAAATAAATCTAACATAAACAACTCTCCTTCAATAAATTAATCTTATCTTAAAATAAAATGTTTGTCAACATTACCTACGAAATAAACCAAAAATTTTACCTGTTTCTTTCTTCTCTTCTTTTTTAGCAACAATACCTAATCGAGATAAGAAATCTTCCAAAATAGGGTTTTTCTTTCTTTCATCTAGCGGAGGCATATTATAAAACACCCTTGCTTTCGCTTCATATTCAAAATCCATAATATCTTTATTGGAAAGCAAACTTTTGTTTAAAACAATTTTTTGATGTTGAAGTTTTGAAAAAATATTACGATTTCTCCGCATCAACTTATTAAGTTTAATCGTGGATGGTTCCAATAAATACAAAACTTCTCCACAGAAAGAATCATCAGGATATTCATTTAAATCAACCAAAAGAACAGAGGCACCAGAATAACGTGTCAAAGCACCCTGCAATTGATCAGAAGAAATAGATATCATATTTTTGTCACCAAAAAACTGAAAATCATTTTTATTAAGTTCTAAAGCAACAATAGTATCTCCAAAATGAGTTCTTAACTCTTTTTTCAATATATAAATAAAAGTGGTTGCACCAGCATGCTCTGTAACATTTCGTACCCCTATCACCCTAGAGCCACGAAAACTAGTAGAACTATCAGAGACACTAGAACCACTATCAACATTTGTCATAACTGAATTTACATTAGGAACATCATTTAATTGCTGAATATGAGCAACCTGTTTATAAGTATTTGGATGTTCTAATAAATATTTTACTCCCTCTATATTCGTAGTAAAATTATAAATTCCCATAGAAACTAATTTAGACAAAAAATTAGAAGTACAAACATCACTTCCTTCTGGCAAAAAGAAAACAATTTTTTCTACATCTAACCCCATTGCTATAGTTTGAAAACTTTTAACACTATGATAATCTTTGATTGCAGTCACATCCAAAACCATTTTATTGTAAAAAAAGTTTTTAAACATTTCTACTAGCTCAGTTGCATCATATTCACCAGAGATACTTTTTATTATATCAATATCTAATCCTGATAAAACATTACGTTGCTGATTACTAACAATAACATTCATAAGAGTCACCTCTTCTATTTAAACGGTGTTATCAACTTTGTATTACCAGAAATCTGAAAAATTTTTAAACCAGGCATAATCTTGTTGATAATTGGTATATCAATATTAATCTGAGTAACAACTCGGTAGTAAACTTGCTCTTTAGACTCGGAAACAGCATCACCAGTTTCTTTAGAGGCTTTAAATTCTTTATAACAATATCCATAGTTACAAATATAATCATCTAAATGAAAATCCGGAGCACTATAACCTACCTGTTTAATATAAGCCTGTATTTTATTAGAACAAGCCGTACCACTCTTACAATTACCTTCATACTGTTCCAATGATGTAATAATGTAGTTTTTAACGCGGAATGCCTTAGTATAATTAACATTAAATGCTAAATATCCACATACCAAAACTAGGAATACAACAATCATTGCTAAATTGACAACTCCACCTAAAGCATCCCGCATTATCTACACCACCTTTTATCTATTATGTTCAATAACAATATAACCTGATTTTTTATAATCACTAGAAATGTTTTCCCATTGACTATTGATAGATTTTTGAATATTAGGCCACATAATCCAGAAAAAACCAATTACTGCTGCAATAGCAATAAGAGTAATTACTGTTAAGTTTAATTCACCTGTAGCTGCTTTCATTAAAACATACACATCCTTTCCTATTCTATATACATTATATATTATACCAACATAATTTTACTTTTACAATAAAATTTACTTACTTTACATGTTAAACATCATCATCATAGAAATCAAAATTACAACCATAGTACCCATACCAGTAACTACAAGCATAACCATAGTTTGACTTTCCATATGATTAAGACGTTCTTTATATTTAGTTTCACGTGCTTTATTCTGTAAATTTGAAACTGTTCTAGAAAACATCATCAAACGTTCTTGTTTTCTTTCCTGAGAACCAAGACCTAAACGATACAATAAACGCATCATACGCATAGAATCTCGTACTGGATAAGTATTAGCAAACTCCATATATGGATCAATAGTAGAATCTCCAGAGTTAATACGTTCAATCAAACGACGAAGACCTGGTTTAAAAATATCAGGTGCATCATCAATAGATTTACCTAAAGCAACCGGAACTGTATAATGCTGAATTAAAATTTCCAAACTCTTTAAATAGTATGGCAACATAACATCAATATCATGCAAATGTGCTTTATAAAACTGTTTTAATTGTGTATACGGCATCTTAAAAACAAGAGCTGCTACAACAATACAAAAAACAACATTAAGAAAAGATAATTGATTTAAAAATATAAATAAGAACACAATAGCTACTAAAACAGCATAATAAATTCTTTTTCTAAATAATATATTAGGATCAACTTCTTCACCGTATCTAGCATATACTAAAAAGTTATAATCTTCTTCTCTTAAAATATCAAAATACTTTTCATTATCAGCTATAAATTTACTCTTATCAATCGTATTATTATATATCAAAACAAATATAATAATAGCACCAACTATAACAACCTCTACCATTATTCAGCACCTACATTCTCATTATAATATTTTTCACCCTTTAATAAGAAGTACGTATTAATAATCAAAACCCCGTGTAGTAGAAGTTTTACATACCACCGCTCTAACATAATTAAATATGTTTCGCGTCCTAACAAATATTGAGTTAACATAACCAATAAATAAAGCATAACACCAAATTGTAAAAAAGATTTATGGAAAGATGCTCTCTCAATACGGTCACGATAGACACTTTCAACAAGCATATCAATATCAAGCTGCATATTATCCAAAGAATCCATCGAATTTCTAGCACCTTCTTTAGTAATTTGTAAAAATAATTGATGCATATTCTTTACTATATAATAAGGATACAATTGACTCATATAAGTAAGAGATTCTTCAATACTACCATTCTGATAAGCAAGTTCAATCATATGATCAACATCACTTTTTACTGGATCTTCTAGAATACCAGAATTACGAACTCCTTCCAAAGCTTTAACAAAAGACTGCGTAGTAGCAAATTCCATAATAGTATTAGAAGTATAAACTTGAATTTGTTCAAAAATAAATTCACTATAAACACGTTTACAACGTAAATAAGATAAATATGGTATAAACATGATTACAACAATCATATAAACCAATGAAATAAATAAATTATAGAAATATAGATAACTAACTACGGCAGCAAAAGCTCCCATAATAATAACTTGAATTAAATATTGTCTAGGAGTATATTCCTGTCCTAACTCCTTTGTCTTTTCACGTACTACTTTAAAAGAATAAGGTGCAAATTTATCATACACTCCTTGTACTTGAGAAGTAATAAATTTACCAACATTTTGTCCCTTATAGTTACGATAAAGAACAATAACAACAACTAAAACAAGTAAAAAAATCAACTCTTCTATATACATAAATTTACACCCCTCTCTATTCTAAATTACCTAAAGAAGAAAAATCTACAGATGGCGTAATATTTTGCGCTACGTTAGAAGTAACCATAGTAGGAGGACTAGGAGATGTCTCAACAGTAGAAGCCGGTTGCATAGGCTGCGCTACACTCGTAGCTGCCGGAACTTGAACCGTCGGTGTTACAGGTAGTACAGCACCCGAATTAGGGACTGTTGAATTAACAACAGGAGCGCTTTGTACTGTTGGTTGCACTACAGGAGCAATATTTGCAACCTGAGGAACCTCACCGCCAGTAGTAGTATCAGTAGTACCACTAGTAGCGTCATCCTCTACTTTATGATTTTCCATATATTCTTCTCTTTCTTCATCATCTTTAAATGGTAAATCATCACTCAAATGTTCAGTGATAGAATTAATATCAATATTTTGATTTTCTAAATACTCAATTAAATGAGGACTAGGTTTACGTAATACAGGTTCCTGTCCAAACAATTTTTGATATATAATTCTACATTGTGGTTTATTTTCCTCATCAACATAGAATTCAGCAACCTCATCAACCTCACGATGAAATTTTCCCAATTCCTTACTATAATAAGCTTTAATATGAACACCAATTTGAATATATCGATAAATAGTATTTAAAAATTGATTAACATCCAAATCTGTTTCCATCAAACTATACATACGATAAGGAATAGCAGAAGCCTTATCAGCATGAATAGTTGATAAAATATTATGTCCAGAAGAAATAGAGTTACGAACCGCAGAAACAGCTTCTGCACTACGAACCTCGGATAGCAATATCCATTTAGGATTCTGACGCATACAAGTAACAAGCACATCTGTATAACTAGCAACATTATTTGTCTTCATCGCAACAATATCTCTTTGAGGGAAAATTTTATCCAAATGAAGTTCCAAAGTATCTTCTATAGTAATAATCTTTTCATTAGTACGAGTATGACTCGCCAAATACTTAACAAACTCTGTCTTACCAGAACCAGTTTCTCCACAGACAATAATATTACAGTGACCTTCTACACATTTAATCAAAATATCATGAATATCTTGTGTAAAATAATCATCTTTAAGTAACTTATCCTTTTCCAAACGAATTTTGGCAGGAGTTTTACGAATAACCATCGCAATCCCATTAGTAGCGATAGAAGGATGAACGAAATTCAAACGCAACTCTGCTGATTCAGCATCCAAAAATGGTTTAGCATTATTAAACGTAGTTCCCATAACATTAGAACATTGAAAAGCTAACTTTTCAATAAATTCAGGAGTTAATCCTTGAACTTCTACTCTTAAAGATCCTTGTGTTAGAGATCGTACCCAGGTTTGACCATTATTATCAAATGAGATATCTGTAATATCATCATTATCAAGTAAAGGGCGTAAAGGCCCAAAATCCAACTTATCAAATATGTTTTCGTTCATATGCCCCACTCCTTTTTATTCGTTAAATCCTACCCCATACTTTCGTCCCAGTAAGTAACTGTTTCAATCCAGTCACGAAGACTTTCACTACTCATTTCCAAGTCATCAGGTTTATCTTGTAAACTTTCATTAGTTGGAACTGGAACAAGTTCAGAATCATATAAAGTTAAATAACTTGCCTTCTTTAATAAAATATAATACTCTTCAGGTAAAGCAAATACTAACATAGCTGGAGTTCTTTGCTCATCCAAATTCGAAAATACAGGTTGACCAGAAGAATCTTTAACAGCTAAAACTTTAACATTCTGAATAAATTTACCATACTGCATCAACTCACTATCTTCATTAGTAACAGCCTGTTGATCTCCAGTAGTCTTTCTAGTTATTTTTAAATAAATATCAATATAATTTCCTGGATAAATAGAATTACCATAAGTAGATTCTGTATTAACAGGCATATTATATAAAACATAACCCTTAGGATAATCTAAAATAATATTAGCAGGTAATTGTTCTTTTTCAACCACTTGTCTAGTATAAAATAAACTTCCCTGTGGTATTAAGGTATCTGCATTAGAATATTTATCTATAACATCTGCTTGATTTCTAATAACCTCACCTTCAAGCATTGAAGGAGGGACTTCCATTGTCCCTACCATATCTTCTGTAATTTGTGTTCCTGGTTCAATTTGTTCTGTAGCATATGGAACACTAATAGGATTTACAGCTGCTTGAACACGCATATTATATGCTATATATAATACCAAAACAGCAACAACCACACCAACAACGGTAACTGTATTTTTATTGGATAAAAACTTTTTTATTCCAACACCGAGATTTCCCATTTTATCCTCTCCTTCCTTTTTATTCTTCTACTGGTTTACCAAAATCACTATCTGGATCATTAATCTCTGTAGTAACTAATGGATCGGTTTTATAAGTATTTTCTAAAATAGCATCCAACTTTGTAGACATCTCCAAATCAGAGCCCTTAAAACTTAGTACTGTAGAAGAATCTACCTTGACACTTACTTTTGGTGGAACTTCATTTAAATCATAGAAAGAAAGTTGATAATTTCTAGTTGTATCTACAGAATCTGCAAATCTTCTAACAAAACTCTCAACAAATTTTTCTTTATCAATACGAAGCAATCCATTCTCACGATAATACTTTACATCAATAGCATCAACCATAGCTGCTTCTGATGTTTCCTTCACCAGGTAGTAATCTAACTCACTACCTGATGAATAATTGGAAATAATATTAATCATTAATAAAGTAGCTAAACTCAAAATGATAATACCAACAGTTAACATCGCTTTATTCATAAATGATTATGCCCCCTTTCCAGTATTATTACCATATCCAGCACGCTTAGATGGATTAAGATGTGTAATAACTGAACTTCTGTAAGAAGTAACTCCATTTTTAATAGCGGTAGAACCTTGATAATCAGTATATTTATATTGTTTATTGTAATTTCTTAAATATTTAAGAGCATCACTATCTAAAGTAATTCGATAATCAAGATACTCATCAGAATAAATACTATTACCTTTAGATTGAATATCTTGAATTAATTCAATTGGATTTACAGGGTAGCTTGTATTCTTAGCAGTTAATGCTAAAGATGTAGTCTGATCTCCAACATTATCAGCATCCAAAGTCCAGTTATAACCTGGTTGACGTCCTGTAATCTCTAATTTACTTTCATTCTTCTCAGTTGTCTCTTCAGACTCAGGGAATAAATCATTTAAATCAACGATTCTAAATACATAATCCTCTGTTGAAATTGTAGTACCAGGATCACAATTATCACCTGTACATGTAGGATCAGGATCACAATCATCACCAGTACATACTATTTCATCATTCTCTAATGCATAGAAACATTCAAAATCAAAATTCCATCCAAAATATCCAAAATCTGTAGTAGCAGCATGAATATTGTAATCAATATCACTTTCATTTACTGAAGTGTTTTTATCAATTAATTTCCATCTCCACCAAGTTCGATTAGCATTAGCAGCATTTAATGGTATACAGAATTTATCTTCTTGTTTATGCCATGCTGTATCATTACCTTTATTAACATAAGAAATTTCACCAGTCTTATTATTAATCCATGTACCAGGGAAACTCCAAGCTACTTGATACCAGTTTTGAGCACTAGCATCATCATAACATCCAGCATAACCATCTTCATCTTCAGGAGTAATAGTTAACTCAGGAATAAAGATTTCAGTTCCTGAAGTAGTTCCACTAAATCCTTCACCATGACTTGGTAATTTAGCAGTATCAACTTTTGAACTAGCTAATGGGAAATCAACTGTATGCTCTTCACCATCAGTATCAGTATAATCAACACCAATAGTAAAGTGAGCAGTCTTAGTAGTACAACTAGCAGCAGCACTACAAGTAGCAATAGCTTGATTGTATATTTTCATATTATTAATTGTATCTTGAGCAGCATCAGACTCATTTAAATAAGTCGTGTCTGAGCAACCAGACCAATAACAATTATCTTGACAATGGTTTCCATTACCATAATCATTCTTCTTAAATCCAGAATAAACATTGTAATTACCATGATCACTACGAGTTCTAGCATCTTCGAATTCTTGATACCAACGACCGTAACCACTTCCTACCCAAACAATACTACCATTTTGCCATGCGTAATAACCACTATAACCAGGGAAAGAAGCACTCCACATTTTTTGCGCAATAGACTGATCTCCATAACGAATAGCTAATAAGTCAATATCACTTTCCTCAGATTCATAAACTTCACTATAACATTTATTACTACAGCTTTGGCTATATTTTCCACCGTCACATTCTTGAATACATTTTTCAAAGTCTTCATTTGGTCCACCTTGATGTGTATGACCAGAAATTTGGTTACAATATGGTGTAGGTGTACAAATACCAGGTGTAGTAGGTGGTTGTAATTTTAAAGAAGAATTACAAACTACTCTACTTGTTACTCTAACTTTATATTCAAAACAAAGTCCTGCTTTAGAAGCAACTGGAGGACCGTATTCAACAACAACTGATTCCTCACAAGTTCTAGTACAAGAACCACCAGATACTTCTTCAGTCTTACCAGACGTATAATGGTAAGTATATTTGATATTCTTAGTATCAACTTCTTGAGCATAATAATAATCTTTATTTACATAATAATCACTATCAGACTCTTCTAATTTCCAATCACAAGTCATTCCAAAACGAGTATCATCAATACTACCATTTTGAACTAAATTAGTATAATTATGACCCAAAGCCAAAGCTTTGCTTTTAGCATCATTAAATGCTGTCATAAATGACTCTGAAACTTCAGTTCCTCCACTAACAGATGCCTGATTTCTAACAATAAGAATTGCTGAAGCGATTAAAGAAGCTGTTTGTTCTTCAGTATAATTAAATGTAACTTGACCAGAAGATAAACAGTAAGGAATAATGCTATTATAAGTAACTTTTTGATTCTCACTTACAGCATTATAATTATATTTTTCAATATCACCCTTACTAACTCCTGCCTTTTTAAAGACATCCTTATAATTTTCATAACCAGTACCAGTTCTAAAAACACTACAAATACCATTATAATTTTGATTGTCTTTTAATGGTGTTTCTAGTTGAGGTTTCAACTGTAATGTCATATCAAACTCATAAGTACCTGCTTTTTGACCACTACTATTTAATGGTGCTTCATCATAAGAAAGACAAGTATCATCAGTCTCTGCTAAAACAAAATGTAACTCTACATCAGCAGAAGCATTAGCATTAAAAGTAACCTCCATAGGTTTATTAGGAGTAACAATACCTAATTCCATAGGGTTATTTGTTAAATACTGCCCATTCGTAACATTAGTAACACGAAAACTACCCTTTTTAACAGTAATCGTCGCTTTGCCTTGTGAAAATGAAACTTTAGGCTCATATTCACTATTCATTTCTTCATCATTATTACAAGTAGCGCCATCTGTAGTCTTAGCTAAATTCTCATTTTTACTAACGTTAGCCGATTGACGAGAACTTAAAATATTATAACTACAAAACGCAACAACTGCGACAATGAAAAGTATAAAAACCCCTATTATTCCTCTACTATACTTTTTCATCATTTTCTCCACCTTTCATGATTTCTTCTATCTCATGATAATTCTTACTTTTCTGAACATCATAGCTCGATTTCAACTCACCATTTCGAACTAATCTTGCATCTACCCTAAACTCAATATCATTGTAATGACCAAACATCCTTGTACAGGTAACCAAAGAAAGAATTTTATCACCCTCATTAACATCTATATCAAAATCAAAAATACTTTCATCTATAGACTTATCTAAATACTCTCTCATTTCTTTTTTACTAAGATTTTCCCTTGTAAACTTTTCTATATCAGAACGTTCAGGAAAAGAAACGGAAAATATTTTATACAAATAATCTTTACCATTAACGGTATACTGAACATATTTATTATCTTTTACAAAATCCAAATAAACAAAACTCATTAATTGTTCGAACCTTTTATGATTCTTATTAGTAATCAAAGGATTCGTAGATAAATTCAAAATATTATGGCCACTAACAGTTACCTGATTTAAAAGTTCATCACTTTTAACTTCATTCCAAAGAAAGTCATGTGTCATTCCACTAAAATCATAGGAAGGAGCATAAATTACAGGATAATCTATATTTGTTCCCTGAACTCTAAGCCATCCTATCGTAGTATAATCATCACTATCTTTTTTTGCATACTCTTCAACTTTATCTATCCGAGATTCTATTGGATAATAATCATAAAATAATAAGAAAATAATTGCTGCCAGTAAACACAAAAAAGATAGAATTCCAATGATTAGAAATACTTTCTTTTTTTTCGAAATCAGCAGTTTAGTTTTTTTCCTCATACTACCATCTCCTACCTACTCTGTAATGATATAAGGATCTTCATAAGTACCAGTACCACTTACAATAGAACAATCTTTATTTAAATAACCTACCGGTCTAACACCATATTCTACATTATCATATAAAGCACCATACATAGCAACACCAATATCAGAAATCAATGCTTTTGTATATTGAGCTTTAGAAGAATTGATTAACCAATAAGATTTCATTGTAACAGAATTATAATCAAAAGCACTAAACATCTCATACATATTAGGAGCAGAAATTTTTACTTTATATTTTTTAGTAGTACTCTCTTTACCATATCGAATCATATTCTTATAAATAGGTACTTCAATCTCTTTGCTTACAAAATAATCAGTATCAAAATATTGTACAGCTTCATTACTAATAAAGTAACCTACATTACCACGTTCTTTCGGATTATAAATTTTTGCTTTAGAATCTGTATCATAAGAAGTAAGAACACGTTCACCACCGTTATAAACAGTCGTATTAGCAATTACTTTTGTAGTATTATCAGAATCTATATCTATAATTCTCCACAACATTCCAGAATAAGAAACAAACTCACCAGAATGTCTTGTATTTAATTTATCTCCGGCTTTAGCGCTTTCCATATCTCCGATAGAATAAGGATTCTCTTTCGTTCCATCACCATCTTCTATTAATGTAGAACCTTTAATAGTTAAAACTGGACGAACACCAAAGTTATAGTTTTGATCAAATGACATATAACGTGCATCAGTATTATAAAATCTATTTCTAACTGTATAAGCATTCTTATTATCCTTTTCATTACGAACCCATGAAATACTGTCTGGTCGTAACCAATTTCCTTCTTCCGTTGTTGCTTGATTAATATCAGCAGCAGATAGAATAGATACTTCTTTCTCTTTCGTATAAGAATCACATTTATCTATACTAGAAATATTATTATCATTAGTCTTCATATCACAATATTTATTTTTTACAACAAATTTTTTAGACTCATCAGCAATATGATCATAATAATACTCTAACCATTCATCAATAGCAGTATAGTTAACATTACTAACATCTTGTTCTGCAACAATTCTTACATTATCGCCGTCTACATCCACAATTCTAAATAACATTCCTGAAAAATAAATATAGTTATTTGGATTAGAACCAGTATACACTCCAGTTTTATTGGTAGCTTTATTTACAGTGTTTTTTAATCTTTCTACCACTTTAACAGTTCTAACAACTTCATTCGTATTATTCAAACTATCAGTAGCACTGTATGTTACTTTATAAGTGCCAGCTCTATTTGTATTAACATCACTAGAATCAATTTCTACATCTTCAACATCCATCTTACCATCGGTATTATCAACAACACTTTTAACGCCTTCTTCATCATATTTAGAACCTAAATTAATAGTAACTTCATCGTCACCATTTAAAGTAATCTCAGGACCTTTATGATCAACATTCGAAGAAATAATACCACATTTTAAATAAGTATAATATCTATACTCACCATCCTCTTGTCTAACTTTAACCCAGCTATCTGTAATAGAACATGGTTTTTTAGAGAAAGGAACATAAAAGTCTTCTTTTAAATAAGATTGATCAAATAATTTTTGAATACTTAATGTCTTTACACGTGTTCCAGTAGGTAATTCCCCTGCATTAATTTCATAATATCTTTTAGCAGCTGCCTCTATATCCTTTTCGTATCCACGAAATGTAATCAAAGGATGAATAACTAAGAACCATAAAAATAATGCAATAACGATTACTACAACAGCAATTTTAAGATATTTAATAAAATTCTTATCAATAATTTTTTGATTATCCATATCTATTCTCCTATTTCAACCTATACACATATTTTTTATTTCTCACCGTATATACCAACCGAATCTCACTGGCTTCTTGTAAACTCTGTGGCACTTCCAAATACATATAATTACCATTATAGTCTTTATCAAGAGCATCAACTACTGAAGCTTCCCGTCGTTTACCTTTATTATCTATATAAACAATTTTACCATATTCCATAGAAAAGTCAACGAAATCTTTCCCTGTAAAAGATGGCGAAGCAAAGAAAATTTGCAATATTAATTTTCCCTGTCTCGCAACTAAATCTGTAGAAGCAGAATGACAACTATTACGGCTAGAACATACCCAAGTATTATAAATTGTTTGACTAACTAAACTAACATCTTCAATCGAAAAAGATAGTTCTTCTTCTCCAAATTGTATGGTTTCTTCTTCTCGCAAAACTTTAGTTTTTTGTTTTTCTATTTTACTATAATCTTCCATATCTAGTTTTATTTTTCTTAAATATGGTTTATTATTATCCAACTCCTGATAATAAAGAACAAATTTATCAGGATTTAAATCTTTATCCACTTTAAAAACTAAAAGAAGTCTTTTAGAATCCTGATTTCCAAGTGTAAGTTTATCAACTGTATCTCCCAAATCCCTAAAATCATTAGCATAAGTTTCATAAGTTTGTGTATAATTACCAGTACCATTCATAACATGAAAACGATTAAAATTAACCTCACGTTCGTTAGCATTATTTTTAATAGTAATATCCAAAACAACAAAATCACTGGCTTTAGAAATCACTTCTCCTCGATAATCCTTATTCGTAAAATAACTATGATTAATACTTATTATATAACCATTTGTCTCAATCGCATCACCTTGTTTGTAAGACTTATGCACAATAAAGACAAATCTATAAATACCTACAACACAAACAACAACTAAAATAGAAGCGAGAATATTCATAAGAAAACGATGTTCCTGATAAAAGTAACCAATATTTCTCTTTAAGCGTTTAAACACTCTCTTAAAACTATCTTTATCAATATTTACACTAATTTCAATTTCTTCTCTATCATCATTACTTAATTCTAAATATTCTTGATCAGATTTAAAATCAAATTTGTTTAAATCAACCCCGAAAATACGCATCAACAAAATAATGATAACTGCATACTGAGGCAATGTTCCAATAAACAGTAAATCACCAATAGCGCGAATACCGGTTGTTCCAGAAGAGGAATCATAACCAGAAAAAAGTGAAATAGTCAAAACAAAAGTCAAAAACAAAAAAGCATACGTAACTAAAGGGATGATGTATAATTTCCAAGGTTTCTTCTTATGACGTAACAAAACAACCAAAACAGCAGATAATCCGATAATAATAAGCAATACTAGCAAAGCTATAACACTGGCATATTTAGTAATAGGTTCATAATAAGCATCATAGGTTTCAAGTTGCAAAAACTCAGTAACAAAAGAACGTGTTTGCATGCACTTATAATAGATAAAACCACATAAAATTAACAAAAAGATATGAATTTTTCTAAAGTTCTTAATCAAAAAGGCATACGGTTTTCTAATAATCATATGAGCACCCCTATTCTTCTACTCTATACAAGTATAACTTATTTTATAAGTTTTTTAAATAGTTTTTTAAACAAAAAAAAGCGAAGATATTTCTTCGCTTATTGTATTGCTGTAATTTCTACTTGATAAGATCCATTTGGACTTTCTACAGTTACAATATCGCCTACTTTATGATCAAATAAAGCTTGAGCAATAGGGCTTTCATTAGAAATTCTACTTTCAAAAGGATCTGCTTCTTGACTACCAACAATTTTATATTCGTCCTCTTCGTCATCATCGACATATTTGATAGTTACAGTATTTCCAATACTAACAGAATCAGTAGAAACATCAGAAATAATAGAAACATTTTCAAGCATCTTTTCTAATTGTTTAATTCTAGCCTCGATAACCGCTTGCTCATTACGAGCTGCATCATATTCTGCATTTTCTGATAAATCACCTAACGCACGAGCTTCCTTAATAGCTTGAACATTTTCAGGACGTCTAACATTAATTAAATCATCCAACTCTTTCTTTAAATTATCCAAACCCTCTTGTGTTAAATAAACTGTATTTTTATTCTTCATAATAATTTCACCTCATTATGTTTATTTTTAAACTCAACTTGCGATAGTATATCACATTAAAAAAATATATGCAAGTGCAAACAATAAAATTATTATTTATGAGAAGCAGCTTGCCCAATACTATAACCATCAGTATAAGTTAAGCCTAATTGTTGTTCTCTTACATCACGTTTAATCAATTGTTTTACTTCTGTATCAGACAAACCCTCACCTGTTTCTAAAGAAATAAGACTCAAAGGATCTTTACCAGCGGCTATCATATCAGCAATCTGTCCAGCACGAGCTATTTTCTCATCATCGCTTTGTCCATCAAGTGCTAAATAAGCATTAGGAGAAGAAATTAAATATTTCTTAACATCATCCTGTTTATCAGCACGTAATTCTAAATCAGAAACCTCATCAATATAAGGCTGCATATGTCTTTTATAGGCATAGCCAAGTATTCCACCTACACATAATAGACCTGCTCCAATAGCCAATACAACAGGTTGAACCTCTTCTGGAACATAAAACGAACTAGCTAAAGAAGCAACCCCACCAAGAGTCCCTGCTACGATAGAACCAATAAAGCCTTGCTTTTGTCTTCTTACAAGCACTTCTTTAGATGAAATAGTGGCATCTGCTTGTTCTTCTAGTCTCTTATTAATAGCAGTCTCATTCCCTATAGAATATTCAACATTAGATTCAACATCGCCATTTGCATAAGAAACTTGATATCTTTTTCCATCATCAGTATTTAAAACAGAAACACCAGTCATAAATGTTTCCTTATCTAAACCTGTAATATTCGTATAATCCTTCATAATAATCCCCCTCATTTATAAAGTAGGAAAAGTATACCACAAAATACAAAAAAAAGCAAGTACTATCGCAATACCCGCTTAACTTCTCTAATAAACATATCATCAGTCATTCCGGCAATAAAATCAATTACTTTTCGCCTTGCATCAGTAACCTTTAAATAACGAGGACTCTGAGAATTCAAAAAGACAGTATAAATAACACTCTCAATACGATTAGCTTTAATATCATCTAAATAAATATGATACAACTGATTCATTCCGCTACGATAATATTCGATATCCTCTTTAGTCATACTTTTACTATAAATATTTTCACCATTAAATTTTTTAAGAGCAAATAACGCACGATAAACTCTCTCACTTAAAGCGATATAAGGTTTATCCAAACTGTTTTCTATAATATCCAAAATTATTGTATTCATAATGTCACTATTCGTATTACCCAAAACTTCCGTAATTTCCTTAGGTAATTCACTTCTTTCAAACAGACCAAGCTCTATCGCATCTTCAATATCACGTCCAATATAACCAATAATATCACTAATACGAACCACACACCCCTCTAAAGTCATAGGATGATTATGACTAGAAGCCTTTAAATCATGATAAGCTTCCTGATATTCTCTTAAAAACTCTTCTTTAGTCTTAGCAACAGGCGTATAAACATTAGATAGCATTTCTCCATTATGACACATAATCCCATCCAACACCTGAACAGAAAGATTAAGACCTTCACCATGATTTTCTACTTCCATATAATGACGAACACCTTGAATATTATGAGCAAAATATTCTCCTAACTCTCGTAAAGAAATTTCATTAAGTAATGCTTCTCCAGTATGTCCCAAAGGGGTATGCCCAACATCATGGCCTAAAGCAATCGCTTCAATCAAATCACAATTTAAATTAAGTGCCCTACCAATAGTTCTAGCTACTTTACTAACAAGTTGAACATGCAACATTCTCTCACTAATATGATCATTTTGTTTAAATGAATATACCTGCGTTTTATCTGCATATCTTGTATAACTAAGTGCATGAATAATACGATCCACATCTCTAAAAAAAGGAGCTCGTATATCATCGTCTATAGGATGAAAACGAACTGCCTCACTACTTTTAGTAGCATTAGGAGAATAAGTATCTTCTATTTTTAAAAAATTATTTTTTATTATTGCCAACTGTTTCATATTAACTCTCCATTAAATGTTTAATTTTAATAGCAACCTCTTCTATATCCTTATTAAACTGTTCTTCATCATCGGTTCTATGAATAACATAATCAAACCAATCATCTTCAATAGTAATTTTTTTATCTTGTTTAATTTTCCAATATAAGTCTTCACTATATCCTCTAGAATAATAAACATAATCTCCTATAACAGACAAATCCTTTTTATCATAATCCATTTTTCTATCTCTAATTGCTTTAATATTGTAATTATCATTAGAATGAATACGAATTTTAAATACTTTAAAAGAATTATTATGGAGTTTTTTATGAACTTCTTCATAACAATCCATATTATGAATATTATGATCATAAACAAATGAAATCCTGTGAGAAATTAAAAATGAGAGACGTTCATCATTAATTTCAGCTACCTTCTTTTGTAACGTAGAATCATCAGCATCTGCCACTTCTCGATAATAATAATTACGAACATAATCATTACTAAGTAGATAAATAGATAATTCTCTTGAAAGTTTTCTAGCCAGTTCAAATTTACCAGCACCACGATTAGCAGTAATTAAAATTGCGATAGGTGGTATATATTCCTTAACTCTAACTGCTTCCCTTTCCATTTCTTCTACAAAATTTTTCTCCATAGTATCTCCCTCCTACTAATGATGAAGTAATCGTATCATAGAATATGCAACTATCTCGATGTCAGTATCTAAATATATATAATAGATATTATCAGGGTGTCTTGCTACATCCAACTGATTCATATCTTCATCATACAATTTTTCTATTACAAAAGAAATTCTTTCTCCTTGAGGAGTAAATAACTCTACTGTATCCCCAACTTCAAAATAATTTCTTTCATAGATTTTAATCAACTTTTGCTTTCTATCATAAGAGATAACTTGACCTAAATAATCTTGATTACTAGCTTCATTTCTGCCAGTATAGTATTGATCAGTAGCATCAGCTTCACGAAGTAAATAATGAGTAGAGACAGCTCTATTAGCCACTCTAGAAAGTCTCTCTTCTAAAACTTCTAATACATCTCTAGTCAAAGTATTATCGTAATATCTATCAATAATTTCACGATAAGTACCAATGACAGTTGCTAGATAATACAACGAACGCATTCTGCCTTCTACTTTTAAACTAGTAACACCAATATCTATAAGATTACCAATATATTTAGCCAAATTATTATCTTTCGTCGCAAAAGTAAAATCCTTTTTACCATCTACTGCGAAAGCAAATCTACATACCTGTGCACAACCACCACGATTAGCATCACGATTAGTAACATAATTAGACAAAGCACATCTACCACTATAACAAGTACACATAGCGCCATGAATAAATACTTCAATATCAATTCCAGTCTTATCTATAATCTCTTTTATCTCATCAAGAGAAACCTCACGAGCAAGTACTACTCTATCGACACCTTGTTTTTGAAAATATTTAACACTTTTATAATTCGTTGTAGAATCCTGTGTTGATAAATGTACTTCCACTTGTGGAAAATTCTTTTTAATATAAGAAATAATAAATGGATCACTCACAATAAAAGCATCAATTCCAGCATCAACAACAGATTTAATATAGTCTTCCACACCATCCATATCTTCGTTATGAAAAACAATATTTAAAGTTAAATATACTTTTTTTCCAAGATTGTGAGCAAAACGACAGCCTTCTTGAATCTGATCAATTGTAAAATTAGTTGCATTAGCACGTAATCCATATTTTTCTCCACCAATATAGACAGCATCAGCACCATATAACAAAGTAACTTTTAATCGTTCAATATCTCCCGCCGGAGAAAGTAATTCTATTCTTTTCATTTTTTCACCCTATAGATAGTTTTCTTAAAAAAGAATCCGGTACTATCCCCTAACTTTTTATATTTTTCCACATAAGAAGCATCGCTACATCCATCTACAATATATTTTTTAGTATCATGGAGAAGTTCTAAGAAAGAAGGAATACCTTCTTCTCTAAACAATACATAATCAACGTCAGCCTGATATAAAGAAGAAATAACTGAAGTTCCATTTAACACTTCATCAAGTAAAAATCCGGTACCGTTCTCCTCTTCTTTAACTAAGTAATTTTTATTTGTAATCTTTTCCAAAACCGAAAGTGTAGAACTACCATTTTCCCCTAAGTCTTCATAATAATTATGAACTAATCTTCTTCTACTATATCCAACACTTGGCAAACTGACTACTTCAACAATAGTACTAATAGACGACTCTATAGCAATAGATACAATTTCATCTAATGTAATCTCTTTAGAAAGCAAAGCATAATGAACACCTTGATGAAAATAATAATCACAAGTACGAGTATTCGTAACCATATGAGTTTGACTCCATACCAAATCTAAGGACAAAGAAAGCTCCTGCTTTAATTCTAAAATGGCTAAATCATAAAAGAATACACCACAAATAGACATCTGCTCTAATTCTAAAAGCACATCACTAATTAAATTTGATTCCTGAATACTCATTATATTAAGTTTCCAAACTATTTCTTTATTAAATATATTTTTATCCATCTTAACGAAGATTTCTATCTTTGGATATTTATTTATAATTTCCCTAATTTCAGTTAAAGAGAAAGTAACAGAGTTCAAAACAGAAAAATTTTCTAACCCTAATAATAATGCATCACAAGAATCAATATAATTAGAAATTTCTTTGCTTGTAACTTCCACTAATACTTTCATTTATCCACCTCTGTCTATATTATATAATAAAATAAAAAAAAAGAAAAGGTTGAGAAATCTCAACCTATAATTAACTGATTGTATATTCTGATGTTAAAATTAGAAAATAACGAACTACATAGATTTGCTTATCTTTAACATATTGCATATTAATCTGTTCAGTAAAGTCACCAACGGTAAATTCTTTAGTCGCTACAGGTTCTTTTTCATTCATATGTTTATCTAACTCCTGCATAACTTCAGAAATATTATTTTCATCTACTGAAGTGCCAAAGAAATTATTCAAAAGTTTATTACTAATATCAATAATCTTACTAGAAGTAAAATCATCAGTATTAAAATATAACACCATACTAAACTGATCTAACATAGAATTCTTATAAGATGCCGCTATGGTATCAAAATAATCAAGTCCTTTATAACCTGTATAGGAAGCACTACAAAACTGTGAATTAACATCGTTATCAACCACCTCACAAACAGCAGCAGTTAACCCCATCTGCGTAGCAATATCTTTAAAATTAGTAGGATTAATTACTGTCGTAAAACTATTAGTGGTTGCTTGTTGAACAACAGAATAATTACGATTCTCAACATAGTTTACTTTTTTATTTTCAGAAGAAGAATTATCTTTAGATGACAATATTGTATATGCAACTCCACCCCCTAAACATAATAATGCAATTACAATAATAACTATAGAAAATTTTTTCATATAAATCCTCCTTAACAACGTTTAAAGTAGAAGTAAGTACCACCCATTTTACCACAAGCAGAATTAGTCGCTGCTACACAACCAGTATCATAACCTTTACATACCCAAGTGTTAGCACACCCATTTCCATAACAACTAGCACCAAAGTAATTATAACAATATCTACCACCATAATACTCTATAGTACAACAAGAATGTGTATTACATCGTTGACTTGCAGAAGTCGAACCACAACTTTGACCATTATAATTAGAATATTTAGTTCCATATTTAGTTTGTGTTCCTCCTCCACATGAAGCGCTACAACCACCCCATGAACCCCAACTAGTCCATGTTGAACTACAACAATCTATTCCTGTATTACAAGTAGTAGAGTCTGTCCAAGTACCACAGTTTCTACCATCAATTCCTTTTTTCGTAACTGTTCTATATTTTGTTCCTGTACCACATGCTCCTTGACAACTTCCCCAGCTACCATAAGAATTTGTCGTTGAACTACAACAGTCCATAGTATTACAGCTTTGACTCTTTCCTGTAGTAATTAATGCACATGAATTTGTACGTGTTTGTGTTCCTCCTCCACACTTCTTACTACAACTACTCCAATTACTATATTTATTAGCTCCATCTTTTGTACTTCCTAAAGATTTAACTGCTGAACGATTTCCTACTTTATCTACCGCAACAGCCCAAGCATAATAACTCTTACCACAAGCACGTGTATATGCTCTAGAAGTTGTAAATCTAGAATCATTCTTACTTGGAGTAGAACTAGAATTAGTTACTAAATATAAATAATGACTAAATCCTGAATGACTATCCTTAGAACCAGAAGCAGCTGTTTTAATACTAGCACTAGCATTGCTTCCACTAACAGCACCAATATTACCACCAGTAGGTGTCGTAGGAGCTGTTTTATCAACATAGATATTCGCTGTACAAGTTCCAGTATTCCCTGCATTATCTTCTACTGTATAAGTTTTCGTTTTCGTAGTTGTAGTAACAGTATCCTTAAAGGAAGATACTTTACAACCACTACCACTACCATCATTACAATTGATAGTAACAGTTCTATTTCCAGCAGTCCAACTAGTACTTCCACCACTAACTGTACAAGTTGGTTTTTGTTTATCTACATATACATTCATAGAACAACTATTACTATTTCCTGCTTTATCTTTTATAGTAATATTAGCAGTTTTTACTACTTTGTTCTTAGTATTACTATCATTATAAGATTCAGAATAAGATGCTTGTTTACAACCACTAGTAGCATCACTACACTTAACAGAAACCGTTCTATTAGAGTTTGTCCAAGTAGTACTATGACTCTTAGTACCGCAAGACGGTTTAGTTGTATCAATCATAACAGTAACTGGACAATTAACTTCTTCATTATTTTTACCTAATATAGTAACATAAGATTCATCTACATCAGAAGAAAATGTCCTTGAAAAACTAGGAGATAAACATTTAGTTTTGCTATTAATACATTTAACCGTAACCTTGCGACTCTTAGTAGACGAAGAAGCATTAATCCATTGATTATTATTTTTTAAATCAAGTGATGGACTTTGACTACCACATTCAGGTAATCCTTCATCATAAAAACTTTCTGATTTAGAATCACTCTTAACATTTCCATAAATATCATAAGCTGTTGCTACAACTTTAACAACACCAGGAACATATTTCTTAAGCTTAACAGTTTTAGTAATTTTACTTTGATTATCCCCAGAAATATTATTAGAAGTATAAACAACTTGACCATCTTTATAAATAGTATATTGATAACTTCCTATTTTACTAAGCTCATTACCATTAACAGAAACATCAATCTTAGCTTTAGAATCTTCAATAGGACTAACCTTAGTAAGAGTTACTTTTACAGTTAAATCTGTTTTTATTTCAGCTTTATGATCAATAGAATAAGCAGGGCATTTTAAATATACGCTATATATATAATCACTTTTTGAAGATTTAATAACACTAACATAACTTGCAGTAGTATTACATTCTGCTTTACCATAATCAACAACAGATCCGCGTTTAAGATAATTATTTTTAATTAATGTCTCAACAGTAACTTGCCGCTCCTGACCAATGTTTTGTGGTAATAAAGTTCTATGATCACCATAATAACTTTTTGCCGCTAATATCAATTGATCTTCCAAATTATCATAAAACCCTTCTTTAGAATTAGATAAAATAGAAGAAACAGAAACTATCGCAAGGCCCATTAAAATTCCTAAAATAACAATAGCTGCAAGTATTTCTACTAATGTAAAACCTTTTTTATTTAACCTCATTACTATCACGTCCTATTATAATCATACAATAATATAATAAATGAAAAAAAAAAGAAATACAAGCAAAAATAAAAAAAGTTACTTATTTAGTAATACTAAATGCATAACTTTCTTCATCAAAAAACTCTTCTTCACCATAAACAGAATATATTGTAAATGGACGATAAGCAACTAATCTACCATTTTCCACATAATAATAAACTGAGTCCATATAATTATAATTTTGAATTCCTCTCCAATTTAGAAAACAATCATAATTGCATTCTTGAGATGCAAAAAAACCTTTTTTTACTTCCTGCTGATAATATTTTTGAAACTGCGATTCAATTTTCTGTTTTACTTCATCTTCTGTTACATCAAATAGGGATAATAGCTCCTCATCTGTCATCAAAGTCTGATCATTTAAATCAAAATTATATGTATGAAAAGAAACATCAGGAAACGAATAACCAGCACTATAATCAGACATACGAAGTAAAATAGATAAAACTTCTCCATTTAGCTGAGAATCATAAACCATTAAATTATTCTTATTCTTTAAAAATGACTCTGCATATTGCTGAATCGTCTGATTAACTAATCTTGCATCATCACTATCAATATTAATATAAGGAATCTCATTATGCATATTCTGATTATTCGTAGAAGTATCCACAGTATAAACTAAATACTGTGAAGAATCCTCTTTAATATAATTATAATTACTATAATAATTTTTATATAAATAATATCCAATTAAAAATATCGCTAAAAGAATAACACCGCCCCAGATAAGTACTTTTTTTACATTAAAAGAAATGTGAAAAGAAAAATTATTTTTCCTAGGCTTTAAATTTCTATTTCTTTTTTCCCCCTGGTTTTGAACGACATCAAACATAATTCCTCCTAATTAACACCTTTTATTCTCATAATGCCACGTACAGTTCTATAATTATAAGAAGGAGAGATTTTTATACCAGAACGAGTACTGGCAGCATGAACCATTTCTTCTCCATTACCAGTAAGAATTCCAACATGGCCATAATACATAACAACATCCCCTGCTTTAATATTACCATCAGTTACCAAAGTATACATATCTGTTTGATTCCACATAGAATCTGTTTGTGAAATTAAATTGATACCAAAATGTGCAAAAACATAAGAAACAAAACCAGAACAATCGGCACATACATTAGGATCTTTACCACCCCAACAATATCTACCACCAACAAAAGATTTAGCATACTCAACAATAGCTTTACCAGTGGCACTTCCTTCACCAACAGTACCACCTTCCTCTGCCGTAACATCAGGTTGATCATAATCATCAGATTGTAAAATAAAACTCTGTGGTTTCTTATCAGTAGTAGACACATAAGTGCTATTTTCCTTTTTCAAAACCTCTCTAGAAATACGAGCAGTATCCCAACAAGCACCCAACTGAAAAGAGCCAATATCATCAGGGACTAAGCCGATTGCTAAATTCACTAAAAAAGGAACAAAAAAACATAATAATGCAGCAATAAATTTATTTAACAAACTTTTTTTCTTCTTATCATCATCGGGATTAATTAATAATTGAGTAAACTGAATCGCTAAAGCTGTCATTAATAAAATAGGAGCAACCATCTGTATCAAATCTAAAACTTGCCTCAAAATATCTAATATGGTCAATAAACCATAGTCTGTACAACATGTTCCCAATGCTTCACTACAATTAAGAATCTGTACAAAGTCGCTCATAATACCACCGCCTCATTTTTTCTACTAAGTAACAACTAACATTATTTTATTATAAATTGAAAAAAAAGAAAAGAAAATTAACCATAATACTGTTGAATGGCCTTTGCTATATCTTTAGCAATTTGTTCTTTTTTACTACTATAAGTATCCATTGCCTGCTTATTATCATAAAACTCCGTTTCCAAATAAGTAATAGGAACACCTAGGTTCATAAAATATCCAATATCAAAAGCACTATAAATATAATCTGAGAACTGGCGATGACCAGTATTAGATATTACCGCATTAACAATAGCTTGGTCCGCAGCAGTACTATAACTACTCGTTCTCTTTACTAGTTGAGTACCAGCAGCACGACCACTACCAGAAGCATTAAAGTGAATTTCTAAAACATATTTATATTTTCCCCAATCAAATTGATTACATAAACTGGTATTGTTTCTACACTCACGATAAAAAGAGGTATTCATATCATTAGAATTTCCTGCCATCAAAGCATTCGCAATATCAGAAGAAACTCCTAAAGAACTAAGTTCAGATTGAATTAACTTAACTAAGATACGGGTTTGATCAGTTTCATCATAACCAGAGGAAATCATACCACGACAATCATTAGGAGAACTAGCACAGTAAGGAGGATAAGAATGCCCTGCAATAAGTAAAATGGTTCCATCTCCACCACTACCATTTTCAGGTTTCGCAGTAACCTCGGGATCATCATAATCTTCTGGCATTACAATAAAACTCTTAGTTTTTTTATCAGTAGTAGACACAAAAGTATTTTCCATAGCTAACGTCATTTCTTCACTAATCTCTGCAGAATGCCAACAAGAAGCAAAACTAAACTCAGAAAATACCAAATTAACAACAACATTCACGATTGTTGGCAATAGAAAAACAACAACCGTAGCCATTACTTTATTGATTAAACTCTTTGACTTTTTATTTTGCTCATCTTCAGGATTAACAACCATCTGTGTAAATTGTATAATTAACCCAACAATTAAGATAATAGGAACAATAATATGTATAATATTTAAAATTCTCTGTATAGCCCCTAAAATATTAGCCAAACCAAAATCAGCACAACAAGTATCAATATCCCCAGAACAATCCAAAATATATAAATAAGGCATACCATCACCTCTTTAATCTTTTACTACAAAACGAAAAGAATCCAAAGAAAAATACTTTTCCTCACCATAAGTAGTATAAATATTAAATGGTTTATAAAGAATTAATTTCCCATTTTCAATATAATACGTATTGTCATTCATTACATTAACAATATTTTTAGACTCCATAAAACAAGAAAAGTCGCACTCCTCTTTCGTAAAATATCCTTGCTTTATCAAATCATTATAAAACTCAACAAATTTATAAGTAATAAAATAACGCAAAGTATCTTCATCGATTTTATACATATCAAAAATATCCTTATCGGAAAGCAAAGTCATATTTTTTAAATCAATATTATAACTACGATAATAAATATCAGAATGATCTGCATCAGCATATCGCTGCTGTGAAATAATTAAAATAGACAGCAGATGATCAGAAACAGAATATTCATATAAAAAGCCCTGTGTAAACTTCGTTAAATAATCTTGATAATAATCCATAATATCAGAATTAATATCATCAATAACAGAAGAATCAATATTAATAACAGGAACCTTATCTGTTGCTAATACATCGAGAGAATTAGAAGAATAAACAATTTCTTTCTCTTTATTTTTCAACAAATCTTGATAATTAAATTTTCTAGGAAAAAGAAAAAAAACAGAAGAAGAGACAATAACTACAATAAGCACACAAAATACAATCCACTTAGGCTTCTTCTTAGATATTTTAGTCTCTACTTCTGACACATTAAACACAGGCTTCACTCCCATTATTTTCTCGTACTAACCGAAATTCCATCTCCCACTTCAAAAAACTCCGTATTATATTTTTCATTTGTTTTTAAATAATCAACATAATCTTTAATCTTACGAACTAATGCTCTCAAATTTTTACTTTTTATTTCTTCTTCTTTTTTATCGACTAAACCATGAAACTTCAAATTATCAGTAATAATTACTCCACGATACTCCAAATTACGTTCAAACATCTCAAAAAACTTAATATTTTGTGCTTTCGCAGCATCGATAAATATTAAATCAAACTTTTCATCCAATTTAACGTTAAAGGCATCATTATAAATTAATGTAATCCTATTTTCCAAACCAAAAGCTTTTACATTCTTTAAAGCCTCTAAATAACGAATCTCATCTCTTTCTATCGTTGTAATTTTAAGATTAGGATCAACAAGAGCCATCATAATAGCAGAATAACCAATTGCTGTACCTATCTCTAAAATATTCTTAACATGATTTTTTAAAATAAATGTAGTCAAAAAATCAATTCCCTCATCCATCATAATAGGAACATTATTAACTTCTGCGTACTGCTTCATCTCCCGAATCAAAGCATACTTATCTACCATATCCAATCACCTTTATCTTTAATCTCCTGTACCATAGCTTCATGCTCCGCTAATGTATTAGTATAGAAAATATTTCCATTTTTATCCGCAACAAAGTATAAATAATCACTATCCGTAGGCTCAATACTAGCTTTCAAACTAGATAAACTAGGATTGCAAATAGGACCTATAGGCATCTGTCCTCTCATATTAGCAGCCCTTGTATTATAAGGATTAACGGTTGCAAACTGAGCAGTCGTTAAATCACTAGTCATAGGAAGTTGTAATGCATAATAAGTAGTAACATCACTACCCAAATTCATATTAGCAGCAATCCTATTTTCAAAAATACCAGCAATCATCTTACGATTCTCAGTATTAGTACCTTCAAGTTCCACCAAAGATGCCATAGTCATATAATAGTGCACATTATTCTGAATCTGACTTCTATATGGTTCAAGTTCTTTTTCCATTTCATCTAACATAGTCTCAACAATAGTAGAAACACTAACATCTTTGCCATCAAACTGATAAGTATCAGGAGCTAAATATCCCTCTAAAGGGTAGTAAATTCCTTCCTGTAAAATTGAATCTGTCAAAAACCAATATTTTTGTCTTAATGTTTCTAAAAATGTACTATCATTTAGTGTATTTAACACTTCTGTTTCTGAATGATTTGTAGCCTTTGCAATTTCAGAAGCATAATCCGTAATCCGCATTCCCTCTTTAAAAGTAATCGTAATAGCATCTGGATTATACTTACTACCAGACACAAGTTCAGAAATAATATCTTCCATAGACATATCCCTACGAAACAAATAAGTAGAGGCTTGTAAATACAAGTCGCCTTTACTTTTTACAGTAATAGTAAATAACATTTCACTACGAATCAAATCATTCTCTTTTAATATTTTAGCAATTCCCGTAACACCAGTACCACTAGGAACAACGATTTCTATATCATCATGATCATTTTTATCTACAGGACTTGCTAAAAACAAATAAACCGCCGCTAATAAAATTAAAAAAGATCCCATTAAAATTAAAAAAATTAGTAACGGTTTCGGTCTTCTCCTCACTGCCATAAATACCCCTCCAGAAAAATAAAGAGCTATTATTGCTCATTATCTTGATTATTATTTGCTTGTTTTCTAACTTCTTCTTGTAATGTTTCAAGAATTGTTTCAATAACCTTCCACTCTTTATCTGTTTCAATTGCTTCCAATTTACTATGAGGATCATTAGGATCATAAATAGAAGCATAAACTTCTACATTTCCCTCTGCATCTTTAGTATTATCTGTATATACGATATAGTTTTTATGTGTTTCTTCACTTTCAAAAGTAAATAACACATCATAAACTATTTCATTACCATTTTCATCAATCATTGTAAAACTATTTTTCTTCATTTTGCTTCCTCTCCTTATCTAAAAAACTTTGCAATATTATAGTTGCAGCCACACTATCTACTACTTTTTTTCTACTTTTTCTAGAAACATCAGCATAAATAAGCATATCTGTAGCACTCTTGGTAGATAATCTTTCATCTTGTAAATATACAGGAATAGATAAAACTTTCTCTAATTCTTTCTGAAATTTTAAGCTAAGTTCCCCTTTAGGTCCAATAGAATTGTTCATATTCTTAGGAAATCCCAAAACAATGGCACCAATTTTCAATTCATCAACTAAAGAAACAACTTCCTTAACCAGTCTCGCATATTCCTCTTGATGACGAATAACACCATAACTAGACGCAATCATCCCAGTAGAATCACTCGTTGCAATACCTAAGGTACGACTTCCTAAATCTAATCCTAAATATTTCATCTATGATTTTTATAAAATTCCTGCAATAACACTTCTATAATTTTTGCTCGATCTACTTGCTGGATTTTAGTGCGAGCATCCTGATAACTAGAAATATACCCAGGATCTCCGCTAATTAAATAACCAACAATCTGATTGCTAGGATTATATCCTCTTTCTTCTAAAGAATCCCATACCTCTTCAAGAATATCACTAATAAAACGATTATCAATATCCTTAATATTAAATAGACTTGTCTTATCTTGTGACATAATATCACCTCACTATAATATAATTCTATTTTAGCATTGATTAAAAACTATTACAACCAAAAAAAGAATATTCTAAAAAGGAATATTCTTCTAAACAGTATAAACAAAAGCCATATAGATAGCAAATGCAATAAAAATACCAGTAATAATCCACCCATTAAGTCTTTCAAACCAACTGCTCTTATCTTTTACCCCTAAAGCAATAGACATTAAAGTACCACCGATAAGTCCACCGATATGAGCAAAATTATCTACACCTGACATAAAGAATCCCAAAGCTAAATTCAAAAGAATCAAAGGTATAATCTGACTTTTAACAACATTTCCCAAATAAACTCGATAATGATATCCAAAATAAACAAGTGCTCCCATAAGCCCGAAAATAGCTCCACTGGCACCTACAGATGCATAATTTCCAAAAATCATAGAAAACAAAGCACCACTAATACCAGCAACTAAATAAATAATCAAAAATTTAAATCGACCTAAAAAGTTCTCTACCTGAGACCCAATAACATATAATGCATAACAGTTAAACAATAAATGCATAATTCCACCATGTAAGAATATTCCTGTAAGCAAACGATAAGTTTGTCCTTCTCGAATAGCTGGTCCCCAAACAGAGAAATTAGCAATTAAATCATCATACAATCCAAACAAAACAGGAATCACATATAGAATAACATTAACAGCTATCAACCAATAAGTAATCATTGGAAAATTATTCTTAAAAACAGCATTAATTTTCTTAGCATCTTTTTTATTATGTTCATTAATATCACTTGTAATTTTAGCAAATAAAGCAATTCCTTTTTCATTGAACTTTAACTTCTTAGTTAAATCAGGAAACTCTTTTCTAATAACATCACTCTTCTTAAAATCTGCTTCTGTATCAATCTTTACACATTCCACATTAGGAATAGCATGAATATCTTGACTTACATTATCACCTAAATCTAAAAAAATACTCAAAGTATTCATACGAAAAGATAAAGTTTTCTTTTTTATCTTTTTAACAATTCTTTTTGTCTTAAAAACATCAAAATTAAACTGTTCATCATTATGTATATAACCAGAAACAATTCGTACTACTTTATAATCTTCATCAAGATTTTCTAACCAAATCTCGTTTTCAACCCCTTGTAAAATAATAGGATTATAATTTTTGTCTATAATAAAATAATGAAGTAATTTCATCACAAGAATATTCTTGTCATCCATTAAAATCTCATTTTCCATCTAATCCCTCCAAAATACTAATAATATTATATACTAAAACATAAAATAAAGAAAGAGGTGTTTTATGAAGAGATTTGTAAAGTTTATCATAATTTTACTACCCTGGTTCTTATCTTCCCTAATTCCTATAGACAAAAATTATTATAACAATCTAAATCTTCCATGGTTTGCTCCACCTGGAATCGTATTTGGAATAATATGGACTTTCCTATATATCTGTATTGCAATTAGTATATATCAAATAATAAATAATCATAATAAAAAGGATATACCTAATTCATATAAGTATACCCTACTACTAAATTATATAGCAAATCAAAGTTTTCAACCACTATTCTTTTATTTTAAAAATAATTTTTTAGGTTTTATTTCCTGTATTATAACATTTATTACTTCTTTATTTTTATATAAAGAAACGAAAGATTTAAAGGAAAGTTCTGCTAAATGGCTAATACCATATGTAATTTTCACTCTATATGCCAGCATTC
>USGV01000005.1 GCA_900554305.1 uncultured Mycoplasmatota bacterium
TCTTTCCTGTTTAAATATTTATGGCGATTATGATGAGGAATTATTTTTAGAAAAGCATAATGTTTATTATAAGAGAGAATCTCATGCTATTTTTACCTTTACTATTATGATAACTTTATTTATATATCTTTATTTTTTTATTAGGAATTATAAGGCTTATGAGCTAGCTAGTGAGAGAGAAAAAAGATTGTATTCAATTAAATTATTAGGAAGTGCTTTTTTTATTTCAGGTGTGCTTTGTCTTTTATATTTTCAGCTTTACGAAAAATCTTTTGTTGGTTCTCCGTTGATTTAGTTTAATTGTAAATCATTGTGTCTAATTATGTCAGCTTGCTTGATTATTTTTTTAGAGTGTTTTATTCTAATGATAGGGAGTGTGATACGAATGATTTATCCTTCAATTGATAAACTATTAAATATTGTTGACTCAAAGTACGAATTAGTTCATATTGCTGCACGTCGTAGTAAAGAGATATCAAAAACAGGTTATTTGCAAATGCCTGCTAATGAGTATAAGAGTACGAAAAATATTGGAAGGGCTTTAGAAGAAGTCACAGAAGGACTGATAGAAGTGAAAAAAGGAGAGAAGTAATACTTTTCTCTTTTTTTCATGTTATACTATTATCAGGTGATGACATGAAAATTTTAAAATATAAGAAAAAACGAAATGGACAATATGAACTGCAGTTGGAGTCTCAAAAAAGTTTAGATTTATATGAAGAGGTCATTTTACAGTTTGAATTATTATTAAAAAAGGATATTAGTGATTATGAGTTAGAAAAAATATTACTTTCTAATCAGGAGTATGATGTTTATTATGTGGCTTTAAAATCTTTAAAAAGTCGCTTCAAATCAGTAAAGGATTTGCGTCTTTCTTTGTTACAAAAAGAATATCCACAGGAGTATGTGGACAAAGCCATCCAAAAATTATTGGATCAAGGGTATTTAAATGATAGAAGTTTTGCTAAGGCATATATTAATACGCAGATGATTACTACTTCTAAAGGACCTAAAAAGTTAGAAAGAGAATTGTTGGATAAAGGAGTATCCTTAGATATTGTATTAGAAGAACTAGAAATCTTTACTAAAGAAGAACAGGTCTTAAGGATTGAGAAGGTTGCTGGTAGACTAATTAAAAGCAATAGAACTCGTGGAGGAGTTGTGTTGCGTAAAAAGATTATTCACGATTTACAGAATTTAGGTTATAGTGTTTCTTTGATTGATGAAGTGTTATCACGTTTAGATTTTGGTAATACAAAAGATATTGCTAAGAAGGAAGCAGAGAAACTATATCGTAGACTTAGTAAAAAGTATTCAGGAAAAGAGTTGGAATTTAAAATAAAAGAAAAATTGTATCAGAAAGGTTTATATTATGAAGATTAGGCGGTTTATAAAGTGTCATAAGTTAGAGCTTTCCTTCTTTGTTTTTTTATTTTCTTTTTCGTTATTTTTAATGTTGTTTTTACGAATGGATATTGATTACTTTTGGCATTATAAAGCTGGGGAGTATATGGTTCAACATTCTACTATTTTGACTCAAGATGTTTTTTCATGGAGTCTCTTTCATTCTCCATGGGTTTCTCATGAATGGCTTTTTGAAATATTACTGTATGGTCTTGATTATTTGTTTGGAGATTTTCATTTGTTTATTTATGTTTTTTCTGTTTCTTTTGGTTTGTTATTATTTTTATTTTTTATACAAAAACGAGAGTATTTAAAAAATGTTCCTTTTGCTTTATTATGGACTATCTTTTTTTCTTTGATTTTTACAGGCTTAAGTGGGAGACCGCAGTTACTTAGTTTTTTGTTTCTTGCTATTAGTGTTTGGCTTGTATTTGATTTCTTCTATCACCCTAATTCAAAAAAAATATATTTTTTACCTTTAGTTAGTTTGTTTTGGGCTAATATTCATGGTGGGTCTTCTAATTTGCCATACTTATTATGTTTTTTCGCTATTTTTGCTGGATTATTTCAATTTTCTTGTAGGAAGATTGAGGCAGTGCGGTTAACTAGGAGTCAAATTATTACTTATCTTGTAGTTGCTTTGTTATGTATGCTTGGTATTTTATTTAATCCTCATGGTATTACAATGTTGTTTTATCCATACCAAAATATGGGAGATTCTCTGATGCTTTCTACGATCGCAGAATGGCAACCAAGTAATTTAAATGAATTGTCTCATTATGTTTATTTTATATTTGTTTTTTTTGTTCTTGTTGTTATGATATTTAGTAAAAAAAAGATACGTTTTATTGATGCATTGTTTTATATAGTATTTTTGTATCTTGGATTAAAGAGTATTCGTTTTTGGTTTTTTAGTTATATTGTATTTAGTTTTTTTATATTTTATTATATTTCAGAAAGAAAACAAGATTGTTATTCTTGTTTCCTAATTCTTATGTTTTCATTTTTGTTGTTTTTGTTTTTTGTTCATAGTTTTTCTTATTCTAGTATTATTACTGCAAAAACTTTGTCAGATGAAGCAATTACAGTTTTAGAAAAAGAAAAACCTAAAAGGCTATTTAATTATTATGATTATGGAGCTTATTTAATTTATCGAGATATTCCGGTTTTTATTGACGGTCGAGCTGATTTGTATTCTGGGAAGATATATCGGGATTATCAAGATATTTCTAGACTTCGTTATCGTTTTACAAACTTGTTATCTAAATACCAATTCGATTATTTTATTGTTCCTAAAAAAAGCGGTATCTTTAGTTATTTGAAAAATAGTCATGTGTATCATATGATTTATTCTGATGATACTTGCGTAATTTTTAAACAAAATAAAAGTACCTAATGGTACTTTTTTAATTGGATGTTGAGCCTGATACAGCATCTAATAATTGATCCATCAACTCTTCGTATTGCTTTTCTAATTTATCATCTTGCCACTTTATATTATTTTTTTCTCTAATATCTATTAATGTTTGATAGTGTAGGGTAGAGTTGTTATCTAATTTATTGTTTGCTAAGGTTGTTTTAATATCATCTCTGACCTTTTTTAATTTAGGTTTTTCTTTTTGGTCTACTTTTAAGATGATGTGATATCCATATTGTGTTTTTACTGGTTCTTTTGTATATTCATCATTATCTAATTCTTTTACAGCTTCCATGAAGTTTTCGTCCATGTCATCTGTATTGAAATATCCTAGGTCTCCACCATCTTTTGCAGTTGCATTATCGTCAGAATACTCTTTCGCAAGATCTGCAAAATCTTCTCCATTATTTAGTTTTCTTATAATTTTTTCAGCTTCTTTTTGTGCTTTGTTTTCTGCCTTTTCTTTTTCTTCATCACTTGCATCGCTATCTACATCTGGAGTAATTAAAATATGACTGGCTTTAATATCTCCAATAATGTTTTTGTCATAGTAATCTTCAATTTCTTTATCTGTTAATTCATCTTTTAAATAATCTACTACTGCTTCATTTCTTTTATATTCTAGACGTAGCATATCTTCAAGCTCATCTTCGGAGTTTACTCCGAAATATTGTTGAATAGCACTTAGAAACATTGTATCATTTGAGCCATAGCTTTCCTTAATTTGATTAATTTGATTTTTTACTGATTCATCTTCTTCATCTGTTGTTGGATATTTTTCATCAAATAATTCATGATCGATCATATCTACTAACTTAGAAATATTGCTTGTTTTGATTTCATTGTAGTAGTCTGTAGCAGTAATTTTAGCACCTTTTAGTGATACTGCTGTTTTATTATCATCTAATTTTGCTTCTTTACCACATCCTGTAGTGATTGCAGTAATAGCTAATAGTGAACATAATCCTATTCCGATTTTTTTATTCATGTTATTCCTCCTAAACACACATATCATAACAAAAAAAATAAATTCGTGCAATAAATATACTAGATATAATCACACAAATTTCAATTTTGCCATAGAATATCATGAAAGCATAAAAAAAGGAGGAAAAGATATGAGTAATTGTATTTCGTCTTCAGCAATCTTATTAGTTTTGTTCATTCTTTTGGTTATTATCTTAGGTGCTTATATTTAAGGAGGTGTTTTAATGTCTTGTTCTGAAAATGTTGCTCCAAGAAGAAATAATAGTTTTGTTATTATTATTGTTTTATACATCTTATTAGCTATTATTTTAGGTGGCACAATGTGTTATTAATTAAGGTAAGAATTTAATTCTTATCTTTTTTATTTTTTGTGGAATACTAATAGTGGTGATAGTATGTATTATTATTTAAATTTATTTTTTATTAATTCTTTTTTGGGATTTTTATTAGAAACAGGATTAAAAGTTTTTGTTTTTCATGGAATGAATAATGGAATTTTATTTGGTCCTTGGATTCCTGTATATGGATTTGGATCGGTCATTATTGTAGCGGTTAGCAAAGTTGTTTTTCGTAAACTAAAATTATCTAAGCTTTGGAAAACAGTTATTTTGTTTTTTACGGTTTTTTTGTTACTGTCTCTATTAGAATGGTTGGGAGGAGTCGTAATCGAGGCTGTTTTTCATAAAGAGTTTTGGAGTTATCGCAATCAAAAATATAATCTAGGTCCATATATTTCATTAGGGATGAGTTTATTATGGGGATTTATATCTATATTGTTAGTTTATGTTATTTTACCTATTGAGGAAAAAATAATAAAAAAAATACCAAGATGGTTTAGTATCTTGGCATTAGTTTTAATTATAATTGATGCTATTCTTACTTGTCTTGTAAGACTTTAAATATGTTATCTAAATCTTTTAATTGTTCTTTATTGTAATTAAAATCTATTTTGTCATTTTGATATCTTGGTATTACGTGTATATGAAAATGTCTAATATCTTGTCCTAAAAAGTTATTTTCACAAATAGTAAAACCTTCACATTTTAATTTTTCTTTTAGTATAGGATATACTTTTTCTCGTAATGTTTTCATAGCGTGCATTAATATTTCTTCTGGAATATCTAAGATATTTTCATAATGCTTTTTTGGTAATATTAACAAATGTCCATTACTAATTGGATTAATGTTCATAATTACTTTGACCTTACTATCTTCATATACTGTTTTTGATGGTAGTTCGTTGTTGATGATTTTACAAAAAATACAATCTTTCATTTTATTCATCTCCATATCTTTTATATTCATATTTGATATTATTATCTTTAATGATATTGTTTCCAATACTGTTTTCATCTTCTATCATAATGTAGTAGATTATTTGTGTCAAGTTTTCTTGATTTAAGTTTTTTTCTGTTAAATTCTTGATGGTGAGACTTTTATTCTCTTTTTTACTATTTATTTTTATTGTATAGTAATTTGGATTGATATTTAATGTATTGATATTTTGAATTTGATTTATTATTTGAGCAACTAGAGTAGAAATTTCTTCTGTTTGTAAGGAACTATTTATATTGAATTTAATGTTATAGATATTCAATTGCTCTATATTGTTATTAATTATATTTTGCTGTATATTTTTTGTATATTTATTTAATGTTAGAGGAAAGGTAATGGTTGTATTTATATTTAAATTGTCTTTTATTTCATTTTCCATAGTTGTTTCTAATTTTGAAAGAATTGTTTTTCCCTCTAGATAATCTTTTTTATAAGTATCCGTTATTTTTTTGTTTTTATAAGTAATGTTAAAGTATAAATCTTTATTTTTTTTGTTTGTCACTTTTGCTGTATATGTTTGTGTTTTGTAAGTAATTTTTCCTAGTTTTAAATTTTCTATTTCTTCTTTATAGTTTTCGTTTAAATATTTTTCCATCTTTATTTTTATTTTATCTGTATAATAAGGAGCTAATTTTTCAGTTACTACTAATGTTCCAAGTGATACAAAAGTTATGAAAAAAAGAAGTGCCATTCCTAATATTAATTTTTTATCTTGTTTCATTTTATCACCATTTTTATTGTAACTTTTTTTTCTTTTTTTGGCAATTTTATTTGTTAAAAATCTATGGAAAAGAGTTGTTTTCGATAGTGATTTGTGGTATTATAATTTTATATGATTAGAGTATGATAGAAGGTGGTGTTCAGACGATGCAGGAAGAAAAACAAGTAAAGTTTGAAAAAGGTAAAGTTTCTGAATATAATGGTCAACAGGATATCTATTGTGATTTTGTAACAGTCACTGAAGGTTCAAAACAGGATGTGTACTATCTTTTAAATGATAAAAAATTGGATAATGGTTTTTATATCGCTTCTACTGTGTTAAAAGAAGCAATTGATCCTCAGATTCTTCGTACTCATCTCGGGGTTATCAATCAAAAAGGTGATATAATTATTCCTTTTGAAAACAAATCTATAAAAACAATAGAAGATAAGTATTTATTAGTTGTTAGAAGTGAAGCTAAAACAAAAAGTGTTTTGGATGCTATTGCTTCTAGAAATGATCCTGCTTCTGCCGAAAAGATGGTTAATGCTAATGCTAGTATTAAAGATAAGTTAAATAGAATAATGAATGGTCAAGGGGATGAGGTTAATGGGTAAGTTTATTTTAAATGATTTGCTATCTGAAGGTACAGTTTATACTTTAGATGGAAAAAATATATTTGATAATCAATATTATAGTTTTATTGGAATGACCGATGATTCCTTCTATTGTAGTACTAATGTTCCTGAATCCTCTATTGCTCAATTTCCACGTACTGATTTATTTGCGGTAAAGCCAAATGGAATTTTGGCAGAAGACAAGCCATCTAATGATAAAGTAGTTGTTGACCCAGTGCTTCCAGAAATCAAACCAACAGAAGAAAAGAAAGAGGATACTTTAGATGTTACAGGTGTTTCTGTTTCAAAAGATAAAATTGATGCAGCTTTAAATGCTTCTGTTTCTGATGATGAGAAAACTTCTATTGTCGAAAACTCTGAATCTTTAGGAGAAAAGAAAGATGAAGAATCAAAAGATTCTCTTGGTATTTTAATTCCACCTATTTCTATTGATAAACCTAAAGATGTAGAAATTCCACCTATTGCAGAAACACAAGAAAATAATGAAGTAAAAGATGAAGATGTTGAACCTTTTAATATCACTAATGAGCCTTTTCAGTTATCTGGGGAGGAAGAGACTCCTGTAGAAGAAAAGAAAGATTCTGTAGATGCTGACAGTACTTCTATAAGTGAAAATAGCAACGATAATTCTACGGAAACTAAAGATATGGGTGATGTTGTTCATGCAGTTAGTGATATTGTTCAAAAAAATAAACAGTTAGAACAACAAAATAAAGACTTAGAAGCTAGAATTTCAGAATTGGAGAAAGAAAATCAAAATTATCAAATACAAACACAAGAAACATCTCAATTAAGGGATGAAAATTCTAGATTGTTAGAAGAAAATAGAAAACTTACTGTCATTAATGGCGGATTACAAAATACTATGAATCAGATTAGACAAGAATTGGGAATTAATTCTGTTTCTACAGAGACAGCGAGTTATGAATATCAAAAAGTTGCTTAAAAGTATCGAAAGATACTTTTTCTTTTGGTTTAATATTATGGAGCTTTCTTCTTTTTTCTCATAAAATATCATATGTATGGGGTGATACTATGAGACGAGAAGATTTTCCAATATTATCTAATAAAAACATTATTTATTTTGATAATGCGGCTACCACTTTAAAGCCGCGGTGTGTTATTGATGCTATGAATGATTATTATAATTATTATACTGCTAATATTCATCGTGGCCTTTATGAAAGTTCTATTTTAGCAGATTACTTGTATGATTCTACAAGGTTTGTAGTTAGAGATTTTATTCATTGCTCTAGTGCTAAAGAAGTTGTTTTTACTAGTGGTACTACACATTCTATTAATTTAATGGTATTTGGATTTATGAAGAATTATTTAGAAGCAGGAGATGAGGTTTTATTGTCTAAAGCAGAACATGCTTCTAATATTTTACCCTGGATTCGTTTGGCAGAAGAAATAGGCATAGTTATCCGTTTTATTCCACTTGATGAAAATTATGCTGTTACTTATGAAAACTTTTTGTCTTCTATTACACCAAAAACGAAAGTTGTGTCTTTGGCTCATGTTACTAATGTGATTGGAGATGTTCGTAATATTCGCGTAATTGGTAATTATTGTAGGAATCATAATATTTTATTTCATGTTGATGGTGCTCAAAGTGTACCTCACTTAAGTATTGATTTTATTCATGATAATATTGATTTTTTAAGTTTTTCTGGTCATAAAATGTGTGGGCCTACTGGTGTTGGGGTGTTAGTTGTAAGAGAAAATCTATTGAAAAAGATGACTCCTGTTTTTTATGGTGGAGGTATGAATGAGTCTTTTCATAGCGAAGGAGGGTATCAACTTAAGGATATTCCTGTTCGATTTGAAGCGGGAACGCCACCAATCGCTGAGGTTCTGGGGTTAAGGAGTGCTATTTTATATTTGATGAAAATAGGTCTTGATAATATTCATATTTATGAAATTTATTTAAAAAGATATTTAGTAGAGAAATTAAGTGAAGTTCCTTCGGTTACTATTTATAATAAAGATAGTAATAGTGGTATTTTGGCTTTTAATGTAGAAGGGGTTTCCAGTATGGATGTTTCTAAATATTTAAATATGTATCATATTTGTGTTCGTTCTGGGAGCCATTGTAGTAAAATGTTAAAAGAAGATCTTAATGTTTTATCTACAGTTAGAGTAAGTCTATACTTTTATAATACAACGGAAGAAATTGATGCTTTAGTTTTGGCATTAAAAAAATGTCAGAATATTTTTAAAATTGTTGAATATTGATTTTTGTTCTTTTGTATGTATTTTAAAAAGAGAAATTTGATGATGATTTCTCTTTTTTCGTTGTACTTTTTTTTTGAATTTTATTTTTTGCTTGTTTGTCAATTCTTTTTTGATTCATTATGATGTTTTTGAAAGGAGGTGAAATATGTTAAATCAGGTGGTTTTGGTTGGAAGAATTGTCTATGATATAGAACTTAAGAAAAGCGATTCTTTAAAAAAATACTTAGTTTTTACTCTAGCTATTCCTAGGAGTTTTAAAAATATGGAAGGCAATTACGATACTGATTTTATTAAATGTATTGTTTGGGATAATATTGCAGAGAATACTAGTTTATATTGTCATAAAGGTGATATTGTTGGAGTGAAGGGAAGATTGCAGTCTAGAATTGTAGAGAAAAAGAATAAAAAAGAAACTATTATGGAGGTGGTAGGAGAGAAGGTTACTTTTTTGACTTCTAAAAGTACAGAACAAGCAGGAACAGAAGAAAAAAATTGATTTTCTTCTGTTTTTTTGATATAATATGTTTGCTTTTAGGGGGATATATGAAAAAAATACAAATAACAAAAAATGCGCTTAACGAGTTGAGGTGTATTTCATCTAATGAAAATGCTTTGTTTCAAACTGAGTCTGGTGATATTCTTAAAATTTTATCACCTTCTTATCTTTCTACATTTTATTTGTTTACTGGTCAGAGTATGGAAGATAAAATTTTAAATGCTAAAGAAATTTCCAATGTTCCTGAGATTATAGTACCTAAAGGGGCTGCTTATATTGGAAACAATTTTGTTGGGTACTTTATGGATTGTGCAAATGGGAAAAGTTTTGTAGATTATAATAAGAGTTTATCTATCACAGAACAGGAAGATTTATATAAATTTGCTGAAATGTATGCTGCTATCGAAAAGCCGGTTCGTGAAGCTAGTGATGTTGTTTTTCCTGATCTTTGTACTTGTGATAATATTTTTATTCAATCTAGTCAAGGCGGATATGATGTTCAATTTATCGATTATGATGGATTGCAAATTGGAAAATATAAAAGTTTTTGCGTTTCTACTGCGCTTGGTGATTATAGTCAGGTTATGAGAAGTAAGTATATAAATTCTGATATGTCTTTTAAAAAAGAACTTGATATAAAAAGTTTAATTCATCTATATTTTTTAACAACATTCCATATGGATTTAACTAAAGTAGGTCAATTTTATCCAGGCACTAATAATCGTGTTACTTTAGATGATTTTTTTAATTGTATTCACTTAGATGATTGGGATATTATGGATAAAGTTTATAAGGTTATGTATGGTAATAGTTCTAATGAGTATTTGGGTGATGATGTGTTTCGTATTGCTGATACTTATCGTATGCATGCTTATCCTGTACCTAATATGCCAGATCGATGTATTAAAGTTTTAGAGAAAAAGAGATAATTTTAAAAACACTAGAATTAGTGTTTTTTTTTTGATATGATAATAATACTAGGGTGGGATGTTTATGGATATTATAAATTATGATGATAAGTATTTGGATTCGCTTAATGAACTTTTAAATTTATCATTTCAGTTAAAAAAGGTTGGAAAGGTAGCTGATCAAGATATAGAACTTATTGCTGTTGTGGATGACAAAGTGGTTGGGTATCTTGTTTTGAACCGTTTGATAGATGGAATTCGAGGAGTTAACTATTTTTATGTTAATTATGTTTGTACTCATCCTAATTTTCGTAATCAGCATATTGCTACTAAAATGTTTGAAAAAGTATTCTCTCTTTGTAAGGAAACAGGAGTTGCATATTTAGAATTAACTTCTAATCCAAAGAGAGTTGCTGCGCATCATTTATATCATAAGTTGGGATTTCAGGTTCGTGAGACAGATGTATTTCGAAAGGAGATAGTATGATTACTGATATTATAAATAAAAAAAGATTGGGTCAAGAATTGAGTTATCATGAATTAGATGTTTTTTTCAATGGTTATTTAGATGGTACTGTTAAGGATTATCAAATGTCCAGTTTGCTTATGGCTATTTGTATTAATGGGATGAGTGAAGAGGAAATATTTTCTTTGACAAAGATATTTATTGATAGTGGGGATGCATTAGATTTAAGCTTTATTCCTGGTGTTGTTGTTGATAAACATTCTACAGGAGGAATAGGTGATAAAACCACTTTGGTTATTGCTCCTATTGTAGCTAGTCTTGGTATTCCAATTTTGAAAATGAGTGGTCGTGGGCTTGGATATACAGGAGGTACGATTGATAAATTAGAGAGTATTCCTGGATATCATGTGGATTTGTCTGACGAAGAGGTAGTTCAACAAATTCAGGATATTGGAATTGTTATTACAGGTCAAACTGCTAGTTTAGCACCTATGGATAAGAAAATTTATGCTTTACGAGATGTTACTGCTACTGTTTCTTCAGTTCCTTTGATTGCCACTAGTATTATGAGTAAGAAAATTGCTGGTGGTGCTGATAAAATTTTAATTGATATTAAGGTTGGTAATGGAGCTTTGTTGCAAACTAAGGAAGATGCTCAGGAACTTTCTTCTTTAGTTAAAAAAATAGGTAAAGTTTATCAAAAAGAAGTACATACTATGATTAGTGATATGAATACTCCGCTTGGTTTTTGTATCGGTAATAGTTTGGAAGTTATGGAAGCTATTCGTATTTTAAAAGGGGAAGAGGTAGGCAATAATTTAACTAAGTTGTGTATCGATTTATCGGCTGAGCTTGTATGTATGGCTAAAGGGGTTTTACCACAGGATGCTCAGGATATGGTATTACAGGCCATTCATTCCGGTGCTGCTTATCAAAAGTTTTTAGATTTGGTAAAAGCCCAGCATGGGAATTTAAATGGATTATCTGTTAGTAAAAAGTATAAAGAAATTAAAGCTAATAAAGCTGGTATTATCGAAAGTATTTCTGCTATTAAAGTGGGAGAGCTATCTGTTTCTTTGGGAGCTGGACGTATTTCTAAAGAGGATTCTATTTATTATGATGTTGGTATAGAATTATTGAAACAAGTTGGTGATAAAGTAAAAAAAGGAGAACCTTTGGCGAAAGTCTACTATAGGAAAGCTCCTCGTTTACAAGATTTTGAAGATATTTTTGTAATAAGATGAAAAAACATATTGAAAAATAAAAAACTATGTTATAATTATATTTATAAAGGTGGTGTATTATGGAGAAGATATATATGGAAAATAACCAAAACAAAAAAAATCAGTCTACATTTCAACAAGTTTTTAAATCGCAGTTATCAAAAAAATTATCAGTATTTATGGTATTAGTATCTTTCTTTTCATTTTTATTAATAGGAGTTACTAATGTTTCTTATGCGGCAGTTACTGAGATTCCCGAAGATACAGGATTGGGTGATAGTTTTACTACTGCTCCCGCTGGTACTCAAATTAATAGTAATACTGGATTCCCTGTGTTTATGTATTCTACAAGTAATGGAATTCCAATTTTCTGTTTAGAGCGTGATATTAATTATCGTGGTGGAATTACTATGAGTAAGAAAGAGCAAATTACAGATCAAGGATTATTATATGTAATGGCTCATACTTTTCCACATGTAAAGTTTAAAGATTCTAAGGGAACAGAATTTCCAGATGAAGTTCAAACTTGGATTACACAAGCTACTATTTGGCAATATTTATATGAAACAGGTGCAGCTAATAATGCTACTGGTTCTGGAAATGTTGCTAATATAGAAAATATTAAGACAGCTGTTAGTCTTTCATGGGATGATGAAGTTGTTGGGTGTCGTGTAGATGGTTGTGGTGCTGGTGCTACTAGTCAAGCAACTTTCTATGATACTTATATTGCTCCAATTGTAGCTAATGCTAGACAATCTAATGTTACTGCAAATGGAACAATTGATATTAGTCTTGCTAATCAAGAGATGTCAATTACAGAAGATGAAAAATATTATCAGACTTCTTTAGTTACTATTACTAATAGTGATCCTGGTAACTTTGTTTCTGATTCGTTGAAAGTTGAAATTCAATCTGCTCCAGATGGAACAATTCTAATTGATGAGAATGGTCAAGAGATTGAAAATTATGATAATGTTACTAAGTTTTATGTAAGAATTCCTGTTGAGTCTGTAACAGAAGAAAATAAAAGTGTTTTGCTTCATGCTGAAGGAACTTTTAGAGGATATGATGGTTATTATTATAAAGCCGATGGAGCTCAAACTGTAAGTACTGTATTTACTACTGACGTTAAAGCTTTTGATGATCTTGATATTCCTATTAACTATACTCCTGAAGTACCTGATACTAGTATGAGTATTGCACAATCAGTTTACTTTATTGGTCTTGTCGTATTGTTATGCGGAGTAGGTATTATTTATGCAAATGCCAAACCAAGACAAAAACAACAATAAAAAAAGAAAGTGGTTGCGAAAGAGTCAGTTATTATTAATCGGCTCTTTCCTTGTATTTATAGGTCTTTTTGTTCTTTCTTATAATCATTTGGCTTTTTTGAAAGAGCAAGTGTTTTCTAATATGAAAATTGCCATTGCCGGATTGAATTTACCAAGTGATGAAGAAGAGGAAATAGATGTCCCTGTTGCTGATAATGTATCTGATGGTACTGTTTATCAGCAATCTGTTAAAGAGATTGATTATAGTAAATATGTTGGGGTACTTGAAATCCCCAAAATAGGATTAAAAAGAGGTTTTTATAATACTGATTCTAAGTATAATAGTATCGAATATAACGTATCTGTTGTTGCTGGATCTACCATGCCTGATATTTCTAATGGTAATTTGATGTTAATGGCACATTCTGGAGATGCTTATATTTCGTTTTTTGCATATCTATATCGATTAAATGTTGGTGATTCTGCTTATATTACATATCAAGGACAAAGATATAGATATAATATTGTGAATATATATACGGTTCCTAAAACAGGCAAAGTTGCTATTTATAGAAATTATAATAAGACAACTTTGACACTGATTACATGCACTAAAAATGATGATACTACACAAACTATTTATATTGCAGAATTAGTATAATAGGAGGTGTGGGCTATGGATTTAGGACTTTTTGATAAGATGAAAATAATATTTCAATTATTATTTTCATCTTTTATGTCTATTGAGATAGTTTTATTCTTCCTTCTATTATTTTTATTGTTAGTATTTAATGTTAAGATTAAAAATAAACTTGTTCCTATTATTTTATCTATTTTTTTGGTTATTGGTATAATTGTATTTTGTTTTGTTTTTTCTTCTTATGCTATTACCTGTCTTGATTCTTTTATTATGAAAATTATGGATTATTATTATTTTCCTTCTACTATTGTTTATTTCTTTATTTTTCTTTTTATGGTCTCAGTGTGTTTCATTACTATGTTTAGTAAGAAAATGAAACCAATGAAAAAAGTATTTAATTATTGTTGTAGTATTATTGTTTTTTTGCTTTTTTCAATGTTTATTGTACTGGCTGTTTATAGTAAGATAGATTTTGCTGATACAGTTGCTTTATATCAAAATAATCAAATTTTGACACTAGTTCAGGTTAGTAATTTGATTGTCTTATTTTGGTTTGTTGTCAGTTGTTTTTATTATTTGTATTTGTTTTTTAAGAAAAAATTTGATGAAAAAAAGGTTGAGAATTAATTTTTCTCAACCTTTTTTACGTAGTATTCTTCTAGTGTTAAATCATGATTGTGAATATATTTTGCAGCTTCTTTACCTACATAACGATAATGCCATGATTCATATTGATAACCTGTGATATTTACTTTATCTTTTGGAAATCTTAAAATGAATCCATATTTATAGGCATTTTCTTGCATCCAATTAAATTCTTCAGTTTCTTCAAAAGATGTGTAAGGCAAAACCTTATTATAGACATCTACTGCTAATCCAGTTTGATGTTCTGAATATCCTGCTCTAGCAGAATATGTATCTGCAGCTTCTTTTCCGTCAGTTGCTACATAATTATTGTATAGATTCACTTGGTAATCATAACTTCTATAACTAGACATAGCAATAATATTCATCCCTTCTTTTTTAGCGTCTTCTGAAAGTGTTTCGAATGCTTCTTTTGCTTCTCTAACTAATTGCATACCACTTCTGGCATATGCTATGTCGATTGGTTCTAAATTTTCTGGTATGTAATCTTCTGTTAAATAGTTGTATTTATTTACTAATATTAAATTTGTATTAAGGTTTTCTGCTTTTTTAGTATTTGTGTAATATGGTTTATCTATTCCTATGTTTACATAAGTTACTATGTTTTCCACTGATAAGTTAGGATTTTCTTTTTGGTATTCTAAATATCGCTTTTGATATTCTTTTTTATAATATGGAATAGATTTTAATTTTTCTATTTTTTGTTCTTCTTTTGTTTGCTTTTTTGGTTTTTCTTCTGTTTCTTGGTTCTTTTGATTTATGATTAGACCCCCTATAGCTAAGAAAACAATCAGTAAAATCAAAACTATTTTAGGGCCTTTTTTGATTTTTCTTTTTTTCATCTTATCACCTATTTTCATCATACCATTCTTTTTTATATTTATGTATATTTTTTTTAAACTTTACATAGAAAATAATGGAGGTATATATGAAATATTTAGTGTTTATATTTTCACTTTCTTTTGTTCTTAGTAGTTTATTTATTATTCCGGTTTCGGCAGAAGAGAGTGTGGAAACTGAATTGATTCCTGGAGCTATCAGTGGTGTTTTAATGGAGGCGAGTAGTGGTAAGATTGTTTTTTCTAAAGAGCCTGATAAAGAAGTTGCAGTAGCTTCTATGACTAAGATGGTTGCACAGATATTAATTTTGGAAGCCATCCGCAATGATAAAATTTCATGGGATGATGTGGTTACTGTTAGTCAGAATGCTAGCGATATGAGTGGATCTCAGATATATTTAAGTGTAGGAGAAAAAATCAGTATTCGAGATTTATTTAAAGGAATTTCTATGGCTAGTGCTAATGATGCAACAGTCCAAATGGCTGAGGTGTTAGCTGGTAGTGAGGAAGCTTTTGTTAAAGAGATGAATCAAAAAGTAAAAGAACTAGGACTAAAACATACTGTTTTTAAAAACTGTACTGGTCTTGATGAAGAGGGACATTATTCTAGTGCATATGATATGGCGATGATTGCTCGAGAATTAGTAGTTAATTATCCAGAAATTTTGGAATTTTCTTCTGTTTACGAAGACTATTTAAGAGAAGATACAGCTAATAAATTTTGGCTAGTTAACACTAATAAATTAGTACGTTTTTACGAAGGCGCTGATGGATTAAAAACGGGGCATACAGATGCTGCTAAATATTGTTTGGCTGCTACTGCTAAAAAGAATAATCTTCGCTTTATTGCAATTGTTTTAGGAGAAGAAAATAGTAATGTTCGAAATCAAGAAGTAATGAGTTTGTTAGATTATGGTTTTAATCATTATCAAATGGATTTGATTAAGTCAAAGGATGAAGTTCTTAAAACTCTTCCTTTGGATAAAGCAACGAAGAGTAGTATCTCTTTTGTGCCTGTTTCTGATATTGGTGTGTTAACTGAAAAGTCTAATTCTAAAAAGAATTATACTTATTCTGTTAAGATAAAAAAATTTAATTTACCAGTAAAAAAAGGTGATGTTCTTGGAAGTGTTATTGTTAAAGATAAGGATAAGCAGGTGGCTACAGTACCACTTACATCTTCAGAATCTATATCCCAACTTTCTTTTTTACAACTTTTAGGTAAAAGTATTAGTGATTTAGTTTCTGGAAATTTTACGTTTTCTTTTGAATAAAAATTGACTATTTTATTTCTTATGATGTATAATCGTTTTGTAGTTTAAAAGGTAAGTATTACCTTTTTCTTTATCATTGGGAGGAATCTTATGGATAACGATAATCGTCATAATTCTAATAATAACAATAATAATTATAAGAGACGTAGTTCTAGATATAATAAGAATTATAAGGGCTCTAGTAAAAAGAATTATAGTAATTATAAAAATAATAATAAGCATAGAAATGAAAATTATCAAAAAAATTCAGAAGATAATATGGATTTTAATATTACGAAGCAACAAGTGTTTGATTTTGACGAAATGAAATTTTCTGATGAGATTGATACTAGTTTTGTTGAAAATAAAAGAAAGAAAAAAGAACAGATTGTTGATGAACTAACTCAGTCTTATGAAAAGGGAAAAGTCCACCAACAAAAAAGAGAAAAGAAACATCATTCTAAGATTCGTGTTGAGCGTTTTGTGACAATTCTTTGTATTTTAGCTTTATTAGGTACTTGTGTTTTCCTTTTAATGAAACCTGAGAAAACGAAAGTCATTACTAAAAGAGAAGAAGTTGTTGTAATGGATGATAATTATTTGTTTTTAGGAGATTCTATTACGGAGCAATATGATTTAGATGAATATTATAATGATTTACCTGTTGTTAATAGTGGAATTAGTGGAAATAAAACGAAAGATTTATTAAATGATTTGAATAATCGAGTTTATCAATATAATCCATCTAAAGTTTTTTTACTTATCGGAACGAATGATATTCAGTCTAAAGTAGAAGATGATGTAATTATAAATAATATTAAGAAAATATTGGAAGATATTCATGAAAATCGTCCTTATGCTAAACTTTATTTAGAGGCTATTTATCCTGTTGATGAGGGAAGTAGTGGAGCACAGGATAGAACTAATAAAGAGATTCAATCTATCAACGCAAGTTTAGAAGATTATTGTAAGAAAAATGATATTACTTTTATTGATATGTATGATTTATTACTTGATCCTGAAAGTGATAAAGATAGATTGTTTGAGGATTATTCTAAGGATGGTTTACATATTAGTGATGAAGGGTATGAAGTTATTACTGAGGAACTTATGAAATATATAAAATAGATATTATATCTATTTTTTTCTTTTTTAGTGTTATACTAATCATAGGAGGGATTAGATGCATAATAAAGTAGTTATTGTTGGATGTGGAAATGTTGGTATGAGTTATGCTTATGCATTATTAAATCAGCGTACTAATGTTAATGAGTTGATTTTAATTGATTTGAATAAAGATAGAGCTTTAGGAGAAGCAATGGATTTAAATCATTGTTTAGCTTTTGCACCATCGAAAATAGATATTCGTTGTGGCGATTATACAGATTGTAGTGATGCTAAAATTGTTGTGATTGCTGCTGGAGCTAATCAAAATAAGGGTGAGTCTCGGATGGATTTAATTTATAAGAATAGTAAAATCTTTAAATCTATTGTTGGTGATGTTGTAAAAAGTGGATTTAAAGGAATCTTTCTGGTAGCAACCAATCCTTTGGATGTTATGACTTATCTTACCTGGAAATATTCTGGATTTGATTATCATCGAGTGCTAGGAAGTGGTACTAGTTTAGATACTTCTAGACTTCGTTATTTGATTGGTGACAAACTTGGTATTGGCCCTAAAAATATTCATGCTTATGTCATTGGTGAACATGGCGATAGCGAATTTGTTCCTTGGAGTAATGCGACTGTTGGATTACAAAATGTTGGAAAATTTTTGTCTGTAGAGGAAAAACAGGAGATTGCTGATGAAGTGAAGAATGCAGCTTATAAAATTATTGAGCGGAAAGGAGCAACCTATTATGGTATTGGAATGTGCTTGGTATCTATTACGAATGCTATTTTAGGTGATGAAAATAGAATCATTACTGTATCTACTTACGATAAAGAAAATGATGTGTTTATCGGGCTTCCTACTATTGTTAATAAAAGAGGTGCCAAGGGGCGTGTTTTTGTTGATTTAACTGAGGAAGAGTCTTTACAATTACAACATAGTATAGATGTTATTAAAGAGGCTTTGGAAAAAATAAAATGATATCATATTTTTTCTTCTCATTCATATATTAATGTATAGAAAGAGAGGAATTAATATCTATGGAAACATTAAAAGTCAGTAGTAAGTCTAATCCAAATAGTGTAGCAGGTGCTCTTGCTAATGTATTTCGTGAAAAAGGGTCTGCAGAAATTCAGGCTGTTGGAGCCGGTGCATTAAATCAAGCGATTAAAGCGGTAGCAATTGCTAGAGGATTTGTTGCTCCTTCTGGGAAGAATTTAGTATGCATTCCTGCTTTTCAAGATATTGCAATTGATGGAGAAGAGCGTACTGCTATTAAATTAATAATCGAGACCAAATAGGTCTTTTTTTTTTGAAGTTGTCATGGTAAACTTAATAATGATAGGAGGTTGGTTCTATGGTTTGTCCTCGTTGTGGTGCTGAGTTGAATCCTAAACAGCGTTATTGTATGAAATGTGGTGCTCTAAATTATGAACATCCTGATAACCAAAAAATGAGAAACTATATTACCGCGCAGGAATTTGAGCAAGCAAATGAAGAATATCAAAAAGCAGCTAATGGACCAGCTCGAACAATAGAAATTGCGGGTAAAGTTTATGCAGATGTTCCTGTTGCTGATAAAAAAACTACATATGTGGATACTAGAGTTATGGTAGGGCTACTTTTTATTTTTACTCTTTGCTTAGGCGCTATTTATTATTTTGCTTTTCCATATTCTTTTAATATGGTTTTTGGGTTGTGTTTCCTATTTTTTATTTGGGTTTTTGTTATTTTAACTAATATATCTATTTATATGAAAGGAGGGTATTCTGCGTTTGCTTCGTTTCTTCCTTTCTATGGTCAGTATGCGTATTTTGATATTGTCCTTGGCAATGGGTGGCTATTTTTAATTACTTTGATTCCTATTGTTGGATTTGTTTATGCTCTTTATGCTACTTATAAAACAGGAAAGGTTTTTGGAAAAAGTGGATGGCTTACTTTATTTTTTCCATTTATTATGTTACCAGTGATTGCTTTTAGTGATAGGGCTATTTACAATGGTCCTGGAAAAAAATATAAAAAGTATATGGAAAAGGGGAAGAAAAGAAATACTAAAATTCCTGCGTTTATTTGCTCTATTGCTATCTTTCTATTATTTTTAGGCTTTACTCAACTACCTATTTCTCGTGATGTAGCTAATTATTTTGTTATAAAAGATATAGAAAGAGTTGCTGATACAGTAAAACAAGATGTTTATGATGGTATTTATTCTTGTGGTGATAATGATTTTTCTTCTCCAGAAGGAGAATATTATGTTTCTGTTGCTAACCTTTCTGATATTCAAAGTTATCCTATTCCTATTCGTTCTTCTTTAAATGGAAAGAAAATTTCTGGTTATTTTTATATTCAGAGTTCAAGAGATAAAATAGTTGTATCTTATAATCTTACTGATGGAGAACATGTTTTTTCTTCTCGTGATAATAATATGAGTCCTGATGAGATTTCTCTTCCAGAAGGGGCAATTATCTGTAAAAAATAAGATTAGATTATTATATTTTAGTGAGTAGGTGTATTATGATAGCAAGTGAAGTTTTAAAATTTAAAAAGATTAGTGATGATTATGATAGGGCTTATCAACTGGTTTCTTATTTATTTCGTGATAAAAAAGATAAGGCTGGAGTACCTTATATTGATCATTTAATTTGTGTTAGTAAAATGTTGGATTCTGCTAATACTAGAATTGCAGGGTTGCTTCATGATATTGTTGAAGATATTTCTGATTTTACACTGGATGACTTGCGAGCTTTAGGTTTTTCTAATGATATTGTTGAAATCGTTAGAATTGTAACGAAAGATAAAACTAGAAAGAAGAGCTATCATGATTGGATTACTGAAATTATTGAGACTAATAATCTAGATGCAGTGAAGGTTAAATATGCTGATATTATGGATCATTTAAATTTAGAACGTTTAAATAGATTAGATGAAGAGAAGCGTTGCTATTTTGTTAAGAAGTATCAGGAGGAAGCACTCCGACTAGAAAAAGTATTAATTACAACTTAATTCTATTAAAATGGTTGATAAAATCAAAAAAAAGTAATATACTATTAACAAATCGGTGATTAGAACTAATAATAAGAATCTTTAATTGTAGAGAAATCGTGGTTGGTGAAAACGATATTAAAGGCTTATTTATCTACTCTATAGATGAATTATTTCCGGAGAAGTCCGTTATACTTTGAGTTAAAGAAAAGGATGGTACCGTGCCTATGTGCACTCCTTGTACTATTCTTTTTTTGTTTTTGGGAGATGATTTTATGATTGATTTACATTATGACTTATTGTCCATTTTATATTATTGTTATAAAAAGAATGATTTTAGTTATATAGAAACTATTCAGAAGTATTATCAAAATAACGGGGTTCTAGGAGTAGTTGCTAATCTTTATTTTATGAACGAAGAAGAAATGAAAGAAGAATTAGGTGAGTTGTATGAACCGATTGATGTAGTAGAAATGTTTCGTATTGCAACAACTTTATTTCGTAAATATTTTCCAGAGTTAGATGTTGTTTATAGTATAGAAGGCTGTGATTATATTGATAATCTTTCTCAATTAGAGGAACTTTCTCAATTAGGTCTTCGTAATGTTTTACTTGTCTGGAATAATAAGAATAAGTATGGTTCTGGTAATCGTAGTAGTAATGGACTTAGTGAAGATGGTAAGGACTTCTTAAGAAAAGCTATTGAGCTTGGTATTAGTATTGATTTATCTCATATGAATTTAAATACTTTTTCTGATACAGTTTCTTTACTAAAGGAAGAAAAAGCTAAAGGTAGAGATGTTAGAGTTGTTGTCAGTCATTCTAATTGTTATGATTTGTATTCTCATCCAAGAAATTTAACAGATGAACAATTGTTATCTCTTAAGGAATTGAATCCTGTTGTAGGTCTTGTTTCTTATGGGCCATTTGTCTCCTCGAGTGAGAATTTAGAAGAGTTAAAAGACTCCTATGTAAAACATATTTTACATGTTAAAGATTTACTTGGAATTGATGCTGTTGGAGTATCTACTGATGATATGAAGTTTGATCTTGTTTTGTTTAAATCAGATACTGTTTTGCTTGAGTCTGGTGAAGATATTCAAGTATTTAGATATGCAAATGTTTATAATGAAATCAAGGAATTACTAGAAAAATATTTAAGTACAGAAGAGATTAATAAAGTATTATATGAAAATAGTTATAATCAATTATTTAGAAAAGAGGTATAAATATGATAGATATTAAATTAATTAGAGAAAATAAGGATTTAGTAAAGGAAAATATTAAGAAAAAGTTTCAAGATGAAAAACTTCCTTTGGTAGATGAAGTTTATGAAATGGATAAGAGAGTACGTGAAGTACAAGTTAAAGCTGACGGGTTAAAAGCTGATAAGAATCGTATGAGTGGCGAAATTGGAAAGTTAATGAAGGAAGGTAAAAGAGACGAGGCTGAAAAGATTAAAGCAGATATTGCGAAAACTGCTGATGAAATTAGTGCCTTAGAGAAAGAACAAGAAGAACTTTCTCGTGAAATAAAAGATCGTATGATGGTAATTCCACAAATTATGGATCCAACTGTACCTATTGGTAAAGATGATAGTGAAAATGTAGAAGTACAAAAATTTGGAGATCCTGTTGTACCAGAGTATGAAATACCATATCATGCTGATATTATTGAAAGACTTCATGGTATGGATAAAGATGCGGCTGGTAGAACTAGTGGACAAGGATTTTATTATTTACTTGGAGATATTGCTCGTCTTCATGAAGCAATGCTTGCTTATGCTAGAGACTTTATGATAGATGCTGGATTTACTTATGCAATTCCACCGTTTATGATTCATAGTGATGTTGTTACTGGTGTTATGTCATTCCCTGAGATGGAGGCTATGATGTATAAAATCGAAGGAGAAGATTTATATTTAATTGGAACTTCAGAACATTCTATGATTGGTAAGTTTAAAGATCAGATAATTAAAGATAGTGAACTTCCTATTCATATGACAAGTTATTCTCCTTGTTTCCGTAAAGAAGGTGGTTCTCATGGATTAGAAGAGAGAGGGCTTTATCGTGTTCATCAATTTGAGAAGCAAGAGATGATTGTTATTTGTGAACCTGAAGAATCTATGGATTGGTATGAGAAGATGTGGAAGTTAACAGTAGATTTCTTTAGAAGTTTGGATATCCCAGTAAGACAACTTGAATGTTGTAGTGGGGATTTAGCTGATTTAAAAGTTAAATCTTGCGATATTGAAGCTTGGAGTCCTAGACAAAAGAAATATTTTGAAGTTGGAAGTTGCTCTAACTTAGGAGATGCTCAAGCTAGACGTCTTGGTATTCGTAAAAAAGGAGAAAAGGGTACTTATTTCTTACATACCTTAAATAATACTGTTGTTGCAACTCCTCGTGGACTTATTGCTTTCATTGAAAATAATTATCAAGAAGATGGAAGTATTAAAATTCCTAAACCATTACAACCTTATATGGGTGGTAAAGAAGTAATTAAAATAGATTAATAAGAAATATGTTACATATTTCTTTTTTCTTTGGATATATTATTTAATGGTGATAGAATGGAAGAAGATAAAAGATGTGAAGTAGTTGGACATGAGTCTGCTATGAAAAATATACATATTGATAGTAATTCAAAAGAGGGAAAATTACTGATTGAAGTTGTAGATAAAGAGTCTACTTTACAAAGATTAGAAGATGAATAATCTTCTTTTTTTTATGTTTTAATGATAAAATTTATTTAAGGTGATTATATGTTTTTTAGTATATCTTTAATTATTATTTTAGTATTAATCTTAGTTGTTATTGTATTAGGACTTGTGTTATTACATAAATTAAAGAAAATTTTAGGTGTTTCTAGTATTTCTTCCCTTGTAAAACATGCTAGGGTAGAAGATGAAGAGATTCCTAAATCTTTATCTAATCTGGATTCATTATATTTAGATAAAATTAAAGAGGATTTTCCAGAACTTAATCTTAATGAATTAAAAAGAGAATGTGAGAAAAATATTTTATTATATTTACAGGCAATAGAAAATAAGAATACTAAAGATATTATGAATGACAAAATTAAGGTATCAATAGATAAAGTATTGAAAGAGTATGGAAGTCATAATATTAGTTTTAAAAAAATACGGTTTCATAAGACTGTAGTTAGTAAATATGAGAATAATCAAAAGGTTTCGACAATTACTTTTGGTAGTAGTCTAGAATATTTATTATCTGTAGATGGAAAATTAAAGAAAAAAGTACAGGATCGCTTTCGTATTGAATATATCTATATATTGGATAGTTCTATTGTTTCTAAAAAAGATAAAGTTTTTGAAGTTTCTTGTCCTAATTGTGGAGCAATTATGATTGATTTAAAGAATCATAGATGTAGTTATTGTGGGACTTATGTAAAAGATATTGTTAAAAGAGTATGGTATTGTAATGATTTAGTTTCTTATTAATTTTATTTATGATATTATTAATATGATAGAGGTGGTGTCATGGAGGCATTAGATAATAAATGTCCTTCTTGTGGAGCGGTAATTAAGTTTTCTCCTAAAGAGCAGAAATGGGTATGTGAATATTGTGGTAGTGAGTTTACATTAGAAGAAATGCAACAACATAAAAATGCCAGTAGTGAAGAAGCAAATCAAAAATCTTCAGAAAAGAAGAAGAGAAAAGTCGAAGAAGCAGATGTTTATCGTTGTAAAAGTTGTGGTGCTGAAATTATTGCTGATGCTAACACAACAGCGACGTTTTGTGTTTATTGTGGTAATACCGCTATTTTAAAAGAAAAAATTCAAGATAGTAGAGTTCCAGATTTTATTATTCCTTTTCAAAAAGTTAAAGAAGATGCTATGAATGCTTTTGAAAAGTTAGTGAAACATAAACCATTAGTTCCTAAATCTTTTAAAAGTAAGAAAAATATAGAAAAAATTACAGGTGTTTACATTCCTTTTTGGGCTTATGATTTTGATGTTCATGGAACAGCAGAGTTTAGTGGCACTGATATTCATACATGGAGTGATTTTAGAAATCGTTATACGAAGACAGATCGTTTTGCAGTTGTTTGTGATGGTGCGATGCACTATGATAAAGTGTTGGCTGATGGTTCTTCTAGGTTTCCAGATGATTTGATGGATTCTTTAGAACCATTTGAATATAAAGATTTAACCTCTTATAATCATGCTTTTTTATCTGGGTTTTTATCTGAAAAATATGATGTTTTAGAAGATGAAGCAGAACTTAGGGCCAAGACTAGAACAGAAAAAACATCAATTTCTTTATTACAAGAGACGGTTAGGCATCAACAGAGTACATTAATTAAACATAATCTTGCTATTAAGAAAGAAAAATCTAATTATATTTTGTTACCTGTTTTTATGGTTAATATTAAGTATCATGATAAAATGTATACTTTTGCTATGAATGGTCAAACAGGAAAGATAGTTGGAGAATTACCTCTTGGTGTTAAAGAAACAGTTCTTTGGGGCATTCTTATTTTCTTACTTTGCTTTATTGTTTGTATCCTATTGTATTTAGGAGGTATTATATGAAAAAGTTTAAGTATTTACTCCTAATTGTTATTTTATTTGGTTTTTGTATTATACCAGTTTCTGCTAGCACAAATACTTTTACTAGGACAGAAGATAATTTACTAGTTTCACCGGATATTACAGTAACTAGTCAGAATTTGGATAATATTTTGGGTACTCCAGCAGTTGATGCTAGTGAAAAGGTGTATGATTTTGCAGAGTTGTTAACTCCTTCTGAAGAAGAACAAATTTATAATCGTGTACAAAAATTTATTAACAAAACAAATTTAGATTTAGCAGTTGTTACAATTAATGATAATAATAAGTTTAGTGCTATGGAATATGCTGATGATTTTTACGATTATAATGATTTTGGTACGGATTCAGAATATAGTGGAGTTTTGTTTCTTGTAGATATGGATACAAGAGAGATTTATATGTCAACTACTGGTAAAGCAATTTCCATGTATAGTGATTATCGTATTGATATGACGTTAGATGCAATTTATCAAGATTTTAGTAATGAAAATTATTTGAATGGTATTACAAAGTTTGTGACAATCATTGAAAATTATGATACAATGGGATTACCTAGTAATAAAGATAGCAAGTATGCAATTAATAATGAGGGAGAAGTTTATCGAAAGTTTCCTTGGCTTATTGTTTTCGGTATTCCTTCTGTAATTACTGCTATCGTTATAGGAATTTTAATTTCTAAAAATAAATTAGTTAGGGTGGCTACTTCATCTAGGGAGTACTTAGATAAAGATTCTTTACAAATTAAGACTGTGAGTGATCGATTAGTTTCTACTAATACTATAGCTGTTCCAAGGTCTTCTGGTAGCAGCAGTGGTGGAGGAGGAAGTTCTCGACATTCTGGAAGTAGTGGTAGGAGCCATGGCGGTGGTGGACATCGTTTTTAATAATGAAAGAGAGGTATTTTTATGGGTTTAATTAAGGCAGCAGCAGCTGCAATTGGAAGTACATTACATGATCAATGGAAAGAGTATATTCGTTGTGATGATTTAGGACAAGATATTTTGATGAAGAGAGTATCTACTCCTAATGGTGTTATCTCTAAAGATAGTGCTATTCAGGTTGCTCCTGGACAAATTGCAGTAGTATTTCAAAATGGACAAATTTTAGATGCAACTGCAGAAGAGGGTATTTTTACTTTTGATCAGTCTACATCTCCATCATTCTTTGCTGGCCAATTTGGTGCAGTATTTAAAGAAATGTGGGGAAGATTCACTTATAATGGTGGAACTTTTAAAGAACAAGCAGTATTTTATATTAATGCTAAAGAGATTATGGATAATAAGTTTGGAACACCAGCACCAATTCCTTTTCAAGATTGGTCACATCCAATTCCAAATCAAATGACTGGTTCTATGAGTCCACTTCGTGTAGAAGTAAAATGTTTTGGTAAGTATACTTTTAAGATTAGTGATCCAGCAGTATTTATGTCACGTGTTGCTGGTACTGCTGAAGAGTATCGTAAAGATGAATTATGTGAACAAATGCGTTCAGAAGTTATTGGAGCATTTCAAAATGTCTTAAATGAATTAGGAAACTCTCTTCATAAAACTCCAGTACTAGAGTTACCTAGTAGTACTGATGAAATTAAAAAGGTCATGGATGAAAAAGTATTTGATCAACCAATTCGCGATAGAGGATTAAGTATTGTAGGATTTGTTGTTGAATCTGTTACATTAGATGATGAATCTAATCAAAAAATTGATAATTATGAATTATCATCTAATCAATTTATGCAACAAGGAACACTTACTGGTGCTTATGCAAATGCTGTTCAAGATGCAGCTAAAAATGAAGCTGGTGCTATGAATGGTTTCTTAGGTGTTGGTATGATGAATATGGCTTCTGGTGGTATGATGGGAGGCGTAGCTACTAATGCAGTTAATCCACAAGCTACTCCTGGTAATACGCAAGCATATGATCCTTATGCCAATCAAGCTGCAGAACAATTAAATCAAGCTCGTGCAGTGGCTGCTGGTCAAACTGTATCTCCACAACAATCACAACCACAGCAACAATCTCCAGCTACTCAAGGAGCAAGTTTCTGCCCTAATTGTGGTACTCCTACGAATGGTGGTAATTTCTGTACTAACTGTGGTACTAAATTAAAATAAAACAAAAGAAGTCTAATTTGGTTTGTCCATAGACTTCTTTTTTTGTGCTATTTTATCCTGAACAGTTAAATTTGCTTCTTCGATTGCACTGTTTATTTTGTATATGCTAATTTTTGAGTTTTCTTTTGCTATTTCCGGATAGTTTATACGTACTCCCTTTTTATCTTCATCTGTTGCGATTGCAATTGCCGCTTTTAATAGATTTAAAAGCATTCTGTGTTCTGCTAATTGATCGGGATAATTTATTATAAGATTATCTGTATAGCTTAGTATTATTGGTATACTTGTATTTAATGCTTCCATAATTATTCCGTTATAACATTCATTTACTTGTTTTTCATTTTGTCTAAACACTAGGCAGCGATTTCTTCCTGTAATTTCTATTTCTTGGGGAGGGGTTTTCAGATATTGATTTAATATTTTTTGTTTAAAGATAAATTCATAGTAAAAATCTATTAGATCTTGTCTTACGGCTTCATTTTTTATGATATTTATATCTTTATTCATAAAATATAGGGCTGTGATAGAGTAGTCTCTCATTGCTTGCCATATAATTGATGCATCATTTTCTTCTTTTCTTTCTAAGAGAAATGGATTTCTTGATAAAAAAGGATTTCTAATTAATAGTTTATTAATATGATTTTGAAATCTTTGATATATTACGTTGTGTATTTCTTGAGGGGTATCACTGCGTCTTAATAAATAGGAAAATCTTCTATATAATCTTTCATTTAGGTTATTTTCAAAGTCTATTTTTTGATATTCTTTTTCTTCGTATTCTTCTGCTAAAGCAATATAGTCTAGTTGTGTTTGATATTCTTCTTCCTCTTCATTTATTTTGGCTGTAGCTGCATTTTGATATAAAACACTTATATTGCTAGAATATTGAATGATAGATTTTAATACTTCGTCTAGGTCTATATATTCTTTCATAATACTCCTCATTTCTTAAATTGAATTTATTATATCACTTTCTAATAAATCCGCATAATTTTTTTCTTTTATTCCATACTAATAGTGTGGTGAAAAGGAATGATAATTTGACAAAAATAGATTCTTCTGGTAAAATATATAACTGTCACATAAACAGAGAGGTGTTATACATGTTTTATGATGAGAAACAAGCATTACGTGCTTGCGAAGAGGAACCGTCCCTGATTTTCGAATTAATTAAGGAAGGGTACTATCATTTAGTAGATGAACTTATTTCTAAAAACAAAGTAGATATTAATACAGTAGATGTTGCTGGTAATGACGTTGTTGCTCGTTTACTTAAAGCAAAACAATATGACTTGGTTTTAAAGTTTATTCGTAAACGTAGTTGGAATTTAAATCATCAAAATTTAGATGGAAATACCATTGGTCATTTACTTGTAAAAGATACATCAGTTTTTGCTTTAAAGGTTTTAGAACATCTTACTAAAAGTAAAAGATATTTATTAAATATTAAGAATAAGAATGGTGAGACTGTTTTAGATTTAGCTATTCATAATCAAAGTGCTTTTCAAGCATTAAAAATATTAGAAGAAAAGCGGTTTAATAATATTGATGTATTGTCATTTAAACAATTATATCAATTGTGTATTAAAAATAATTATTATGGTAAGTACTCTAAATTAACAAATTTAGAAAATATTGTTGATAGTTTAGAGAAAAAAGATGGTTTGGTTCCTAGTATGAGTGAATTGTTAGATAAAATTGTCGAAAATATGGAAGTTATTAAATATGATTTAATGAGAGGTAAATTTTCTTTATTAGATCAAATGATTAATACTTCATTAAGAGAAAGTGTGATATAAGAGGAATATTTCCTCTTTTTTGTTTTTTATTTTTGTGTTATAATTTTTGGTGACTTGTGAGGTGGTATTATGCATTTACCTGATTATAAAGAAGCTAGGAAAAGAGATATTAGACCATATCAAAGAGTGGTATTTCAGGAAGATGATAAAGTTAAAAATAAATATCAAGGAAAAACATTTTATTTAAAGACTTATGGATGTCAGATGAATGAGCATGATAGTGAGAATATAGAAGCATTACTTACTTTTTTAGGATTTTCTAAAGTTGATGATTATATGGATGCTGATTTAGTATTGTTAAATACTTGTTCTATTCGTGAAAATGCCCATAATAAAGCATTTGGAATGCTTGGTAGACTTAAACATTTAAAGCAAGAGAAGAAAGATTTAATCGTTGGATTATGCGGCTGTATGGCACAGGAAGCAAGTGTTGTTGAGACTATTCTTAAAGATTATAAATGGGTTAACTTTGTTTTTGGTACTCATAATATGTATCAATTACCTGAAATTATAGATAAGGCAATTGAAGAGAATCAGCAACAAATTGAGGTTTTCTCTCGAGAAGGGGATTTGATTGAGGGATTACCTGTACTTCGTGTTAACGATTATAAAGCATATGTTAATATCATTTATGGTTGTAATAAATTCTGTACTTATTGTATTGTTCCTTATACAAGAGGACGTGAGAGAAGCCGTTTGAAAGAAGATGTCTTAGCAGAAGTCCAAAAATTAGTAGATGATGGATATAAGGAAGTAACTTTACTTGGTCAAAATGTGAATGCTTATGGTAAAGATTTATATGATGACTATACTATGGCTAATTTATTAGAAGATGTTGCGAAAATGGGAATTCCTAGAATTCGTTTTACTACTTCTCATCCATGGGATTTTACAGATCGTATGATTGATGTTATTGCTAAATATCCTAATATTATGCCTAGTGTTCATTTGCCAGTACAAAGCGGTTCTAGTCGTATTTTAAAACTTATGGGACGTAGATATACTAAAGAAAGTTATTTAGAGTTATTTCATAAAATTAAGGATAGAGTTCCTGGTGTTACTATTTCTACAGATATTATTGTAGGTTTTCCAGGTGAGACTGAAGAGGATTTTTTAGAGACTTTAGATTTAGTTCGTGAATGTCAATATGATAATGCTTTTACTTTTATCTTTTCTAAGAGAGAAGGAACACCTGCTTGTAGATTGGCTGATCCAGTTTCTCAAAAAGAAAAAGAAGAACGTCTTCAACGATTAAATGAAGTTGTTAATCACTACTTTTTAGAGAATAATAAAAAATTAGAAGGTCGTGAAGTTGAAGTTCTAGTAGAGGGTATTTCTGATAAAAAACATATGTATTATGGATATAGTGATACTAATAAATTAATTAATTTTTCTAGTGAAAAAGAACTTACTCCTGGAGATTTAGTTATGGTTAAGATAAATGATGCTAAAACTTGGAGTTTGGATGGTGAAGCTGTTGAATAAAAAGCTAGAAGAAGTTATTACTGTTATTAAAGAAAGCGAAGATTATCAAGAGTGTATTAAGTTAAAAGAAAAGATGAAAAAAAATGCAGAGCTAATGCAGTTGGTTGATACATTAAAAACTCTTCAAAAAGAATATGTTAAGAATGGTTATCAAGATAAAGAGAAATTGGAAGAAGTAGAGCATAAATTGTATGAAATACCAATTTATGTTACTTATATGGAACATTTAGAAAAAGTAAATCAGATGATTTCTTATGTTGAAGATGACTTAAACGATTATTTTTATCAATTATTTAATTAAAAAGACTATGAATTTTGTTCATAGTCTTTTATTTCTTTTAATATTCTTTCTTTTGTTGTTTCGATAAATTCTTTTATTAAATATATATCAAAAATGTAATTTTTTTCATTTGTAGAGTTCTCAATTATGATTCCCATTTTATCTATTAATATATTTAACTGTTCTATAGGAACTTCATCGATTGTAGTTTCTGGTTTTTCAAATTCTTCATAGAAAAGTGATAAATCCATATTATATTCTTCTATTACTTTAACATTCAGATTGGTATAGTCTGAATAAATTAATTTTGATAATTCGTCCGGATCTATGTTTACAATCGTTCCATCTATTAAACGAATAGAATTACTTTGTACTAAAGTATTTAAAAATTTGTCAAACCATAATTTATCTGTAAATAAATGTATATAATACCCTAAATCAAAATCTTTTTTATAAAATAGGGGATATTTATCTGTAAACATTTTTATATTTGGTACATCTTCTTTCTCGTTATATAGAAAATGTGATTCTTGTTTTGTTCTTCCTATCTGTTTTGCAATATCTGGTGCGATTGCTCCTAAATAATAATCTTTTCTGTTTTTTATATTAAAATAGGGTTCTAGCACTTTTGCTACTGCTAAATGAATTACTGCTGATGCCATATTTTACCTCCTGTAATAGTGTAACATAATTTTTTAAAAAACAAAATATTAGTCAAACATATATTAGTTCTTGCATACATTAAGTTAGGAGGGGTAGATATGTCTAGTTATAAAGAAATTGTTACAAAGGCGGTTATCGGTAAGGGTAAAAAGTTATTTACTACAGATCATGTTGTACCACTAAAAGAAGAAGCATCTACAATTTTAGGTTGTTGGGTTATTAATCATAATTTCCATGGGGAAAAACAAGGAGATCAAATTATTATTTCTGGTAGTTATGATGTTAATATTTGGTACTCTTATGATGGTGATACTAAGACAGATGTTATTAAAGAGACGCAAACTTATCGTGAAATGGTACATATGCGTAATCGAGATGAAGATGTTACTGGTGAACAAATCATTGTTAGGAGTTTAAAGCAACCTACTTGTTCTGATATTACTATTAATAATCATGAAATACACTATACTATTGAAAAAGAACTTGGTATAGAATTAGTTGGGGATGTTAAGGTAAAGATTGAAGCAAATGAGGAAGAAGACCCATGGGACGAAATTGTTGATGAAACTTCGAATGATACACTTGATGAAGAGTTAAGTGATGACTTTATTCAAGATAATCCAATTTAGTTTATTTAGCACTTTTTAGTGCTATTTTTTATTGTTTTTATTTTTATTCATTATTTATAGTAAAATTTTATCTGTTATCAAAAAAAGGTTGACAGCAGTCTTTTTTTTTATTATACTATATCTGTATTTAAGAAACGGAGGGATAATATGGCAGTTAAAATTAGATTAACAAGAATGGGTGCTAAAAAGAAACCTACTTATAGAATCGTTGCTACTGACTCTAGACGTCCTAGAGATGGTCAATATATCGAATTAATCGGTACTTATGCACCTGTTGGAGAAGCTAAAGTTAATATCAATGAAGAAGTAGCTTTAAAATGGCTTAATAATGGAGCTGTTCCTACTGATACAGTTAAGAATTTATTTTCTAAAGCTGGTATTATGAAGAAATTTACTGAATCTAAAGAAAAGAAGGATAAGTAATTATGGATTTAGTTCAGTTAACAGAGGAAATTGTTAAATCATTAGTAGTAGATGTTGATGCTGTTAGTGTAAAAGAATTTCCTACCGAAGAAGATAATGTTATGTTAATTCAAGTTATTGTTGCAGAGGATGACATGGGACGTGTTATTGGTAAAGGTGGAAGATGCGCTAATGCCATTCGTACCTTAGTTCAAGCAAGCAGTGCTTTGAAGGATAACAAGTATATAAAAATTGATATTGATAAGTTTTAGAAAGCATTTTTGCTTTCTTTTTCTTTCTTCTTGTTATATAATAATTTTGAGGTAGAAGAATAATGAATGAAGAATTAATTATCCCTACACATGTAGGAATTATTGTTGATGGCAATGGTAGATGGGCTCAACAAAGGGGACTGTCTAGAAGTGAAGGTCATAAGGCTGGTTTTCATCGTTTAAAGGAAATTTGTATTTATGCTAAAGAAATGGGACTAAAATATTTATCTCTTTATGTTTTTTCTACAGAAAATTTTAAACGTGAAAAAAAAGAAGTTGATTATTTAATGAATTTATTTGTTAGACTTTATAAAGATGAATTTCAGGATCTTATGAAGAATGGAATTAGAGTTGTTTTTTCCGGAAGACGGGAACCTCTTCCACCTAAAGTATTAGATGCTATGGATAGAATTGTTGAAGAGTCTAAAAATAATACAGAAGCAGTTGTTAATTTTTGTCTTAATTATGGTGGTCAGACTGAAATGTTAGATATGACTAAAAAAATTGCCCAGCAAGTTGTTGATGGTAAATTGGCCATTGAAGATATTACATTGGATACTTTGCATGATAATTTATATCAGAATTTACCACCGTTAGATTATGTTATTCGTACTAGTGGTGAGCTAAGACTTAGTAACTTTATGTTATATCAAGCTAGTTATGCGGAGTTTTATTTCCCTAAAACTTATTTTCCAGATTTTACAACGAATGATTTTAAGGATGCAATCGTAGAATTTAATAAAAGAAATCGTAGATTTGGAGGTAATGCGTCATGAAAAAAAGAATATTAAGTGCCATTTTGATGATAGCTATTTTTGTTCCGTTATTAATTATTGGTGGAAAAGTATTTGCTATTTTTATGTCTTTACTTGCTATTATGGGATTATATGAATTGATTCATATTCGTGAGAGCAAAAAAGAATTTCCATTCTTAATGAAAGTATTTGCTTATGTTATGGTAGTTTTCTTTTCACTATCCCATTTTAAATCTATTGATTTTATTTATACTATGGATTATAGAGTTGTAGCATTTATGATTTTTGCATTCTTATCTCCTATGGTATTTATTCATGACTTTAAGAAATATAATTTAAATGATGCTTTGTTTTTGATAGGCTCTGTATTGTTTATTGGATTGAGTTTTAATTTACTTATTATTTGCCGTAATTATGATATTATGTATATTATTTACTTATTACTTATTACGACAATTACTGATACTTTTGCATTGTTTACTGGTATGCTTGTTGGAAAACATAAATTATGTCCTACTGTATCTCCGAAGAAAACAATTGAGGGTTTAGTTGGTGGAGTTTTTGTTGGAACCTTTGTTGCAACAGCATTTTACATTACTGTTATTAATCCATCTATGTCTTTGGCTTTTGTTATTGTTGTAACAATAATTTTATCTTTAGTTGGACAGTTAGGCGATTTGGTATTTTCTTCAATTAAGAGATATTATGATAAAAAAGATTTTTCTAATTTAATTCCAGAACACGGGGGTATTTTAGATAGATTTGATAGTTTGATTTTTGTTGTTTTAGCTTTTATTATTTTTTCTAGTGTATTATAAGGAGGCAACCAATGAATTTTATTATTACTTTAATATTATTTGTTTTAATTTTAGGTATTATTGTTTTTGTTCATGAGTTTGGTCATTTTATGATGGCAAAGCTTAATGGGGTGTATGTTTATGAGTTCGCTATAGGTATGGGGCCTAAAATATGGAGTAAAAAAGGCAAAGAAACTGAATACACTTTAAGAGCTATTCCTATTGGTGGATTTTGTATGATGGCTGGAGAAGATGTAGAAGATGATGATTTAAAGAAAGTTCCTAAAAATAAAAGATTGCAAGCTAAAAAGCCATGGCAAAGATTCTTGATTATGTTTTTTGGAGCGGGGAATAATTTTATTTGTGCTATTTTATTACTCTTTTTGATTGGTCTTATTTGGGGAGGCAGTTCCATGGAACCTGTCGTTACTTCTGTTCTTAAGAATTCAGCAGCAGCAACTTCTGGAATTGAAGCAGGAGACCGTATTTTAGAGATTAATGGTCATTCTATTTCTACTACTGATGATATTAGTTTGTATTTAGCAGTTGCCAATCCTGAAGAGGCTAGTGATATTAAAGTAGAAAAAGAAAATAAAAAAGTTGAAACTTATTCTGTACAGCCCAAAAAGAAAAAGGTAGATGGTGAGACGACATATCAATATGGTATTGGTATGCAACAAGAAGTAGAAAAAGGAATACTTCCAGCATTATCTTTTACTGGTAAAAAAACTATTTCTATTTTTAAACAGATGGCAGTTACTGTTGGGTATCTATTTACTGGTGGTATTAGTCTTTCACAACTTAGCGGACCAGTTGGAATATTTTCTATAGTTGGTGATCAAAGTTCTGCAGGAGCGATGAATATTATTTATTTAATTGCTTTCTTGAGTATCAATGTGGGATTTATTAATTTACTTCCGCTACCAGCTTTTGATGGAGGGCATATTTTATTTATTGTTATTGAAAAAATCAAAGGTTCTCCAGTAAAACCGGAAACTGAAAATATGATTCATACTATAGGTTTATTTTTATTAATGTTATTGATGATTGTGATTACATTTAATGATATTTTAAGATTGTTCTAGAGTAAGAGGGGATGCTATGAATCCAGTAATTATTATTATATGTTTATTGGTTATTGCTTTTATTGCGTTTTTTATCGCATATTCTGAAGAGAAAAAGAGTGTAAAAAATAACAATAGTCCAATTAAGAATTTAGTAGATGATCCTCAAGTTTTATTTGATGAAATTTCTCATGAAAAGAAAAATGACGATGTAGAAATTATTTAGGTCACCATAGTGGCCTTTTATTTTGTGCTATAATATAGAAAAGGAGGTAATATCATGGTTGTTGGTGTTTTAGTACAATTGTCTAGTCAAAATATAGATAAAATTTTTGATTATATTGTTCCCAATGATTTAGAAAGTTCTATTAAAGTTGGAATACGTGTTTTAGTACCTTTCGGTAGACAAACTTTAGAAGGTTTTGTATTAGAAATTAAAGATAATAGTGATAGAGATTTAAAAGAGATTTATTCTATTCTTGACCGTGACATCGTATTAAATGATGAATTGTTATTGTTAGGAAAACAGATACAGAAATCCACCTTATCTACATTGATTAGTGCTTATCAAGTGATGTTACCAAAAGCTTTGAAGGCTAAGGCAGGAGTTTTAGTTTCTAAAAAATATCAGACATTTTATGAGTTAACAGATAAAAGTTATTTGGCCAGTTCATCTGCCCAAGAGAAGATTTTGAAGTTGTTTTCTGATAAAAAGACTATTTCTCGTAAAGAACTGTTAGCTATTTCTAGCTCTGCTCTTTCTACTCTGATAGAGAAAAAAGTTTTATCAGAGATTAAAAAGGAAGATTATCGAATAAAATATGAAGTGAATAAAGATAAAAAAAAGGTTTTAACTCCTTCTCAACAAAAAGTGGTTAATTCTGTTTTGGAAAACCAGCAAAACGTTCCTTTTTTACTTTTTGGTGTAACGGGTAGTGGTAAAACTGAAGTTTATATGCAAATTATAGAAAAAGTTTTAAAGCGTGGAGAAACAGCAATTATGTTGGTTCCAGAAATTAGTCTGACTCCTCAGATGGTAGAACAATTTTCTAATCGTTTTGGGAATCAGATTGCTGCTTTACACTCGGCATTATCTGAAGGTGAAAAATATGACGAATGGCGAAGAATTGCTAGAGGGGAGGCGTCCATTGTTATTGGTGCTCGTAGTGCTATTTTTGCACCACTAAAAAATATAGGGATTATTATTATGGATGAAGAACATAGTGATTCTTATAAGCAAGGAGATAAAAGTCCTAGATATCATGCTAGAGATGTTGCTATTTGGAGAGCAAAGTATCATTCTTGTCCCGTCTTATTGGGCAGTGCTACCCCTTCTTTAGAGTCTATGGCTAGAGCAGAAAAAGGAGTTTATCAACTTCTTGTACTCAAGGAGAGAGTAAATGGGAAAAGTTTACCAAATGTAGAAATTATTGATATGAATAAAGAGGCTAAGAATGGAACATCTCATATTACTAACCGTTTATTAGGTGAGCTTTCTTCTTGTATTGATCGTGGGGAGCAGGCTATTCTATTTTTAAATCGCCGTGGTTTTTCTACTTTTGTTACGTGTAAAAATTGTAGTGAGACTATAAAGTGTCCTAATTGTGATATTACATTGACTTATCATAAAAGTAATCGGATGTTACGATGTCATTATTGTGGATATGCTACACCACTTCCTAAAGTGTGTCCTAATTGTAACGAAGAAGCACTATCTGACTTAGGCGTTGGTACAGAAAAAATAGAGGAAGAGCTTCATGGGTTATTACCTAATGCTAGGGTGCTTAGAATGGATGTTGATACCACTAGTAGAAAAGGAGCTCATAAAAAAATGATAGATGCATTCCGTAACCATGAGTATGATATTTTACTTGGTACACAGATTGTTGCGAAAGGCTTGGATTTTAGTGATGTTACTTTAGTTGGTGTTATTAATGCAGATACTAGTCTAAATATTCCTGATTTTCGTAGTAGTGAAAATACTTATTCACTACTTTCACAAGTTGCTGGTAGAAGTGGTAGAAGTCAAAAGACTGGTAAAGTTTATATTCAGACATTTAACCCGGATCATTATGCTATTTCTTTTGTAAAAGAACATGATTATTTAGGTTTTTATAGAGAAGAAATGAAGATTCGTAGGAGATTAGGATATCCACCATTTTATTTCTTATGTTATTTGAAAATTAGTGGAAAAGAGGCTGATTATTTATTTCAAGAATCTTTAAAAATAAAGCGTTCATTAGAACGTAATTTAGGCCACACTACAATACTTGGACCAACGACCTTAGCAGTATTTAAAGTTAATAATATTTACCGGTATGGTATTATTTTAAAATATAAAAGAGAAGAAGCTTTATATGATATTTTGATAAAGGTTCAGAATCATTATAAAAGCAATCATAAACTTAGAGTGGATATAGACTTTAATCCTAGTCATTTTTAATACATTGGTGAAAGAAGGTAAAAAATGCTTGAAAAATATCTAAATAATAATTTAGAAAAACCTAAGTTTTTATTTCATGGAAGTCCTAAAGCAGTAGATGTTATTGTGCCAAGACAAGCTCATGATTCTAACTCTAATCTAGAAAATGAAGATTTTGCTGTCTTTTTAACGTCTTCATTTATTATTGCGTCTGCTTATGCATTTAAAGATAAGGTTAAAGAATTAAGTAGGGACCTTGATTGGAGCTTTGAAATTGGTGGGGAGGTTACTGGTGAAGTTAATATAGATTTTAATAATGTACGTGTTCAAGATGATTTATATGGTTATATTTATGTTTTTGATTATGATGATAGTTATGAGCATTATGGTAATTCTATCCAATATAAATGTCATAAAGATATTAAGCCAATTGATGCGGTTAAAGTAAAATTTTCTGATTTTAAAGATTTTTATGTTATTAATCAACGAAATAAACAGTTATAAATGCTATATTAGTTAGAAATTTCAGTAGCATAACATGTCAAAATATGTTATTCTTATGTTAATGATAGAGGTGATGGTTATGGCAAATCGATTTTTACCAACTGATAACGAAATACAACAAGAGAATCATGAGAACAGTGTTAATCAAAAGAATAGTCAAGAATTTCAAAATTTGATGGATCATAGTAAAAAAACTTATGATGATTATTGGGATATTAATAATCCGGTAATTCGTATTATTTTAATTATTTTATTTATTATTATTGTATTAGGAGCTGGATATTATTTTGTAATGTGGTTCCGTTAATTAGGGGTGTGATGTAGATGTTTTCTTCTGTTTTTTCAAGAAAGGAAGTTAGAGATTTGTTGGAGAAGGTTTCAGAAAATCCTAGGTATAATGATAAGAAGAAGAAAGATTCTATTAATTATGAGAAGTTTTCTGGGCTAGAGCAACCGTTCTTTTTGCTTTTTGATGCGCTTATTAAGTATCAAATTATTATTGGGGAAGAGGAATATTTAGCTGATTTTGTTCATCATTTGGATTTGTTGTGGTATAAAATAGATAATTTTCATGATATTCATGATGGAATTTGTAAGATATTGGTTAAATTTTGTGCTAAAAAGCTAGGATATAAGAACAAGATAGAAGAATATCGGAAAGAAATTTTAGAGTATATTTATCAAAAATATATTGTAGAAGGTTATTTATACCATGGGGTTTCTAGTTCTTATGTTGAAGATATTAAGCAAAATGGTTTTGTCCCACAAAAATATCGTAATTTGTACTCTCGTTTTGAACAATTACAAGAAAAATATTCTTCTTTTTTAAAGGATATAGATTTTAGACATGATTATGTCTCTTTTACAGATGATTTTGTTATGGCTTGTTATTATGCTACTTATAGTCCTATTTATTTTTCTTCATTTTTATGTCCTCCAACTTCTAAGAAAGCTGAAATTAATAGTTATGCGAAGCGAGATTACCTTGGTTGTTTTAAAGAATTGCACCATACTTTAAAGTTGAAAGAAATAAATGAAGAAGATAGTAGGCAAATCGAAAAATTGTGTAATGATGAGTGGAAGTTATTGCGTCAAAATGAGTCTTTACCTACTATTATGATGGTTAAAAGAAAGTATTTTTCTAAAGATAAGATACAGGGAATGCAAGAATTTTTTCTTGATAAAGAAACGGATATTAGTTCATTAGCTTCTCAAATTATGGATTATAAAATAGATAGTTTAGCTTGGAATAAATCGATTCCTAAAGAGGATATAGAATTTATTACTATTCCTTATTCAGAATTTGTTGTAGAAAAAGAAACTACAAAAGTAGAGATAGTTCTGCCTACGGTTCGTGTAGAGCAACATTCGGAAGATGGAAAAGTATCTTTTTTGGTACTTCTGGGTTCTCTTTTTATTTTGTTAGGGGTGCTTGCTAGTATTATTATGCTATATCAGTAGAGGTGATGTTATGAAAGATATAAGAGTTGTTTTTATGGGTACTCCAGATTTTAGTGTTCCAGTATTGGAAGGATTAATTGAAAATTATCAAGTAGTAGGTGTTGTTACTCAGCCAGATCGTAAAGTTGGAAGAAAGCAGGAGATTTCTTTTTCTCCTGTTAAAAAAGTGGCTCTTGAAAATGATATTTTGGTTTTTCAACCTGAAAAAATTCGTAATAATTTTGAAGATATTTTGAATCTTCAACCAGATATTATTATTACTTGCGCTTATGGCCAAATTATACCTAAAGAGATGTTAGATTATCCAAAGTATGGTTGTATTAATGTTCATGCTTCTTTGTTGCCTAAGCTTCGAGGTGGTGCTCCAATTCATAAGGCAATTATAGATGGATATGATAAAACTGGTATTACAATTATGTATATGGATGTGGCTATGGATAGTGGAGATATTATTTCTCAACGTGAAACTAAGATTTTAGATTCCGATACCATGGAAACTTTGCACGACAGGTTAAGAATTATGGGTAAAGAGCTATTGCTTTCTACCTTGCCTTCTATTTTTGATGGGAGTGCAAAACGAATTAAGCAGAATGCTGACGAAGTGACCTTTGCTTATAATATCAAGAGGGAAGAGGAATATCTTGATTTCTCAAAAACTAGTAGGGAGTTATTCAATCAAATTCGTGGACTTAATCCTTTTCCTGGTAGTTCTTGTACTATTTGTGAGAGGGAATTTAAGGTTTATATGGCGAGAATAGAAAAGGTTGATACTAGTAATGCTAGATCTGGAGAAGTTTTACATATTTATAAAGACGGTATTGGTATTGCTACTAAAGATTATGAGCTTGTGTTGATAGATATTAAACCAAATGGGAAAAAGAGAATGCTTGCTAGTAGTTTTGTTAATGGGATTAAGAAAGACGATTATATTGGGAAGGTAGCTTATGGACGAAAAGAATCAGAATAAAATAAATAAAGAACAGGTTTTAGAGTTTATTCGTACTCCTAAAGGTAAGGCTGTTTTGTTTTTTGGTATCTATTTTGTGTTTTTTATTGTGCTTGCTATGATTGCTCATATTGGAGGACAGGGTCCTGTTCTTGGTAGTACTGATTTAAAGTTGGGAGATTTTTCTTATGATTTATCATCCATTAAAGAAGGAAATTATAATTTTAGTTATCAATTTTCTATCGATCAGTTAAATACTACTTATTCTGGTAAACATTATGAAGAAAATTCTTTGTTTAGTGATGGAACTATTAGTTACTATCAACAAGGAAATTTATTTATGAGAAATCAGAACGGTGTTTGGATTAAGAGTGAAGCACCGTATCCTTTAGTTTCCCTTACGGATGTTTCTACTATTAATAGTTTGATTAGTTCATCTACTTATGTTTCCAAAACTGAGCTTGCAACAGGAGAAGAGATTATCAATTTACAAATAACTTCTACTACTTTAGTTAAAATATTAGATGGATTAGAAGTTGATTTGGACGATCCTGTTAATTCTATACAGTTAAAGAAAAATGAAAATGGAGAGGTAGTAGAAATTCAGTATACTTTAGATAGTTATGCTAAGTATAAAGGTCTTGCTAGTAGTGAATTACGTTTTGTGGCGTCCTATTCTAACTTTGGCGATATTAAAGAATTTGAGAAACCAGTATAGGTTTCTTTTTTCTGATGTTTTTTCATATCTTTTGTTGTATAATATAGATATTGGAGTGATACGATGAATATATATAATTTAACAAGGGAGAAATTAGAAGAATATTTTGTTAATCATGGTTCTAAGAAATTTCATGCGGATCAGTTATTTTCCTGGTTGTATGAAAAAAGAATTTCTTCAGTTTCTGAAGTTACAGATATAAAAAAAGAGATGTTGGAGCAACTATCTAAAGATTTTTCTTTTTCTAAACTAGAACTTGTTCAAGTAGAGAGAGATGTTGATGTTTGCAAGTATTTATTTGAACTTTCAGATCATGAACATATTGAAGCTGTTTTAATGAGACATGATTATGGGAATAGTGTTTGTATTTCTAGTCAAGTTGGTTGCAATATGGGATGTAGGTTTTGTGAGTCTGGTAGAAGAAAAAAGGTTCGTAATCTCGAGACTTGGGAGATGGTTACTCAACTTTTGATGATTGAAGAAGATTTGGGAGCTAGAGTTAGTCATGTTGTAGTGATGGGAATTGGAGAACCGTTTGATAATTATGATAATTTGTTAGACTTTTTCTTGATTATTAATCATCCTAAGGGTTTAGCTATCGGTGCTCGTCATATTACAGTTTCTACTTGTGGTATTGTACCTAAAATATTGGAGTTTAGTGACTTTCCACTTCAGATTAATTTGGCAATTAGTCTTCATGCTCCTACTGATGAGTTAAGAAATCAAATTATGCCGATTAATAAGGCATATCCTTTGAAAGAGTTGATATCTGCTTTAGAAATATATTTAAAAAAGACAAATCGTCGTCTTACTTTTGAATATATTATGCTTGCTGGTATTAATGATACAGAAAAGTGTGCTAAAGAACTTGTGGAACTGGTTGGGCATCTTAATTGTTATGTTAATTTGATTCCTTATAATGAAACAAATAATTTAGAATTTAAGAGAAGTAGTACTGTTCAAATTATGAAGTTTTATGATATACTTAAAAAGAATAGACTTAATGTTACAATCCGAAGAGAATTTGGTAGCAAAATTAGTGCTGCTTGTGGACAGCTTAGAAGTAAGAAGGAGGAGTTATGAAATCTTTTTATTTAACAGATGCAGGAAAAGTACGTAGTCATAACGAAGATAGCGTTATTATTGTAAAAAATCAAAATGATGATTATTTGATGGCTATTGCTGATGGAATGGGGGGACATTCTGCAGGTGAAGTTGCCAGTTCTATTGCAATAGGGTATTTAGGTAAATATTTTAAAGAGACGTTTTTGAATATGAGTAAGGTGGATGCGGTTAATTGGATTAGAGATGCGTTTAGTGAAATCAATACATTGATTTTTCAGCATGAAAAAACGCATCCAGAAAGTAAGGGGATGGGTACTACTTTGGTACTTGCAATTCTTACTAAAGATTATCTACTGTTTGGTAATGTAGGTGATTCTAGTGGTTTTGTTATGAAAGATGACAAGCTTCATAAAGTTACTTATGATCATACTTTAGTTAATTTATTAGTTAGTGCTGGAGAACTTACCAAAGAGGAAGCTAGTGTTCATCCCAAGAAGAATGTATTAATGAAAGCACTAGGTGCGGCAACGACTGTAGAAGTTGATATTTTTGATTGCGATATGGATATTACTGAAATACTTCTTTCCAGTGATGGACTTACTAATATGTTAGATAAAGATCAAATAGAAAAAGTCTTACTTACTGATTTAGATGTTGAAGATAAAGTAATTCGATTAATTCAAAAAGCAAATAATCGTGGGGGTACCGATAATATTTCAGTGGCTTATTTAATTCGTAGTGAAGAAGGTGACGAGTAATGATTACAAAGGGGCAAAAGATAAATGATCGTTATGAGATTATTCGTTCTATTGGTGAAGGTGGTATGGCCAATGTTTATCTTGGCTATGATACAATACTAGATCGTAATGTAGCAATAAAAATTTTACGTGGAGATTTATCTAGCGATGAGAAATTTGTTAGGCGTTTTCAACGCGAAGCATTGTCTGCATCTAGTCTTGCACATCCTAATATTGTAGAAATGTATGATGTTGGTGAAGATGATGGCGTTTATTATATTGTTATGGAGTATGTCGAGGGAAAAACATTAAAACAATTGTTGAAAAAACGAGGAAGTCTTACATTATCCGAAGCTATTGACATTATGTTGCAATTAACAGATGGTATGGCTCATGCACATGATTCGTATATTATTCATCGTGATTTAAAACCACAAAATATTATGATTAAAGATGATGGGCAAATTAAAATAACAGATTTTGGTATTGCTATGGCATTAAATGCTACACAGTTGACACAAACTAATTCTGTTATGGGATCTGTTCATTATTTACCTCCAGAGCAGGCTAGTGGAAAAGGGTCTACTATTAAAAGTGATATTTATTCTATGGGAATTATTTTTTATGAACTTCTTACGGGTAGCTTACCATTTAAAGGAGATAATGCAGTTGAAATTGCTTTAAAACATATGAGAGATCCATTACCTAGTGTAAAAGAAGATAATCCTTCTATTCCACAGAGTATAGAGAATATTATTTTAAAAGCCACAGCAAAAAATCCTAAAAATAGATATGATGATGCTAGAAGTATGCACGAGGATTTACTTACTGCACTTGATGATGATCGTATTAATGAACCTCCATATAAGTATCCTTATCCAGAACATGAAAATGATTCTACTAAAAACTTGAAAAAGATAGAGGATTTAGAAAAAGATAGTGATGATGAGGACGAAGAACCTATTGCTACTAAAATTGAAGATAGTGGTGATAAAAAACGTAAAAGAATTATTATTATTTTATCTATTATTTTTGGTGTTTTGGTTCTTGGCATTATTACAGTAGCTTTTATTATTCCAGCTGTTACAGAACCGGAAAATGTCACTATTCCAAATTGTCAAGGCTTAAAAGTTAGTCAATGTGAAAAGAAGCTTCAAGATTTAGGATTAGAAGTAAGAACTAATATTAAGAGTGTTGCTTCTTCTAAAGTGAAAAAGGGAAGAGTTGTTCGAACTGATCCTGAAAAAGGAAGAAGTGTAAAACAAGGTACTAAAATAACTATTTATAAATCTACAGGAGAAGAAACTTTTGAAATTGAAGATTATACTGGACAGAATTATATCGAAGTTCAGACTATTTTGGAAACTCAATATGGCTTAGATGTCAGTATTGAAAAAAGAGATGTAGATGCTAGTGATAGAGAGTATGATGAACAAGAAATTATTGGTCAGTCATTAGCAGCTGGTAGTGAAGTAAAAGAAGGAGATTCTATTATTTTATACATTCCAAATATTGTAGATACTTTCCCTGATATGGCGGGAGAAGGTTGGAGTTTAGCAGATGCTGAAGCTTTTTGTGATAAATATGGGTTAACTATTAAGGTGGAATATCAAGATACTACTGCTTATGAAGAAGGCAAGATTATTGATCAGTCTAGGGCTGCAGGTAGTCCAATCGTAAAAGGTCAAACATTTACAGTAACTATTGCTAGAAAACCAGTAGAGCAGACGAAACCTACAACACCTACGACTCCAGATGATAGTGATGACGATGTTACAGAAACACCTGGTACCGATACAGAATAGGGGGACTATATGAGAGGACAGATTGTAAAAATTCATAGTGATTTACATTTTGTGCAGGAAGGAACTGAAATATATCCTTGCAAATGTAGAGGTGTTTTTAGGAAAGAAAAAATCTTGCCTTTAGTTGGGGATTTTGTAGAGTTTGATAAAGAGAAATTGTTAGTGGAGAAAGTATTACCTAGAAAAAATGAATTTTCTAGACCTAAAGTTAGCAATATTGATCAGGCTTTTCTGATTACTAGTTTGGTTTCTCCTGATTTTTCTTTAAATTTGCTTGATAAGTTACTTGTTCTTATGGAATTGCATTCTGTTCGCCCTATTATTTGTATTACTAAGAAGGATTTAGTATCAGAGGATGACTATGATAAGATTCAACCAATTCTACTTTATTATCAAAAAATAGGTTATACAGTAATTTTTAATACAGAACTTGATAAGATTAAAGAGTTGTTGAAAGATAAAACAAGTGTTTTTACTGGACAAACTGGAGCTGGAAAAAGTACTTTACTAAATAGATTAAAGCCTGATTGGAATTTAGAGACAGGGGATGTATCTTTAGCTTTGGGACGTGGTAAGCATACTACTAGGGTTGTTACTTTATATGAGCTTTTTGGTGGCAAAGTTATGGATACTCCTGGTTTTTCAGCCTTAGATTTCCATAATTATTCTAAAGAGGATATTCGAGATGCTTTTATAGAATTTAGCCGTTATCCTTGCCCATTTAAGGACTGTTTACATACTAAAGAGGGAGAATGTAAGGTAAAAGTTGCAGTAGAAGATAATAATATAATGAAGAGTCGCTATCTTAATTATTTAAATTTTATCGGAGGGGATATTCATTATGAAGATTAGTGCATCGTTTTTAAGTAGTTCCAATATTCCAATGGATTTAAAGAGATTAAATGAGACGGATGTTGATTATATTCATGTAGATGTTATGGATGGTAAATTTGTTCCTAATAAAACTATGCCTTTTAGTGAGATGAAAAATATATATAAGTTTACAAATAAAAGATTAGATGTCCATTTGATGGTTGAAGATCCAAAGAAATATATTCCGTTATATGCAGAATTAAATACAGAATTTATTACTTTTCATGTAGAAACGATGGATAATATTGAAGAAAATCTAGAACTTATTAAAAGTTATGGGATTAAATGTGGTCTTGCTATTAAACCAAATACGCCTGTAAAGAATTTGGTGCCATATTTGCCTTTATTGGATTTAATTTTAGTTATGAGTGTTGAGCCTGGAAAGGGTGGACAGTCATTTATTTTTGAATCAGAAGATAAGATTATAGAAGTTAGAAATTTACTTGATTCTTATCATTCTAAAGCAGTTATTAATGTCGATGGGGGAATTGATAAAACTACAAAAGATATGTGTCAGCAGTGTGATATTCTTACTTCTGGTAGTTATATTATTCGGTCTGATGATTTTCAAGTACAAATAGATAGTTTAAGATAGAATATAGGGGTGATACTATGAATGATAAAAAGCAGGCAGAAAATATTGTTCCAAGTGTTGAAAATGTTACTACACCACCAGAAAAGGATTTAATTTCTTCTGAAGATGTCTTAGCGGTTGTTAGTGGGGATCAAGTTGCTTTGGTTGAGCAAATGGAGCGTGCTAGGGAAGCCGCATTGTCTCAAAAGAGTAATGCTCAAGAAATTGCAGCTGAAAAAGCAAAGAAAAAGTTAGAAGAAGAAGAAAAAAAGAAAAAAGCTATCATGGACGAAGTAAAAAGAAGAAAAGAGGAAGCTTTAAAACGGGAAAAGCTTGCTAAGGAAGAAGCGGAACGCAAAAAAGCTGAAGCAGAAGCAGAAAGGCAAAGACAACTTGCTGAGAAAAAACGTTTGGAAGAAGAAGCAAAGGCAAAAGCTGAACAAGAAAGATTAGAGTTAGAACGTAAAAAACAAGAAAAAGAAGCTGCTATTAAGGCGAAGGAAGATGCCAAAAAAGCAAAGATTCAAGCTAGGATTGATGCGAAGAAAGCAAAACAAGAGGCAAAAGAGGCAGCCAAAAGAGCAAAGATAGAAGCACGAGAAAATGCCAAAAAAGCCAAAGAGGATGCTAAAAAAGCGAGAATCGAAGCAAAAAAGGCAAAGGCACAGGCTAGACTTGATGCTAAAAAGAAGAAAAATGAATCAAAAGAATCTTCTACAGTTGTTCCACAGCAGAAAGTAGTGCAGCCTGTTTCACCTGCACCTATACCACAGCCTAAAGTAGTTGCTTCACAGCAAAAGTCGGCTGTTCCTTCTCAAGCTGTTACTACGAATTCATCTTCTACAACTCAAAATAAGAAATCTACTGTTGCTGATAATACAAAATCAAACCCCGATAAGAAAACTAAGAAAGAAAGCAATCTTAAGTATTATATGACTTTTATATTTTTTGCTTTGTTAATATGGATGGTTGCTTTTTTACCAGAAATAAGTTCTTTTGTTTCTAATTATATGGCTAGTAAACAACAAGAAGGCGTTCCAGCAATTACTACGGGTACTCTTACTTGTACTATGAATACTAACGATGATAAATATGATTATTATTATGAAGCAGATTTTAATTTTAAAGATAGTAAAATGTATCGTTTAACTTTTTCGGCAACTACAAAAGGAGATCAGAATTTAGATGCTATTGAACTCTCTGGAATGAAGTCTTCTTGTGATTTATTACAACAACAAACAGCTAATCTAGAAGGAGTAGAGGTGTCTTGTAGTTTATCTAACGGTGTTTATGAGAACGTTCAAAAATTAGATTATGAAGATTTAAAGTCGGATTTGGTTACTACTGCTTATTTGGAAGCCGGCGGAACTTATCCTAATTACGAATATGGACAAGATATTAATGAGATAGAAAAAGAAATGAAAGCAAGTAACTATACTTGCGAGAGACATAGCTGAGGTGATGTATTATGAATAAAGATGAAGAGGTTGAATTATTAGAGACTCCATCTACGTCTACGCCTATGCAAAATGCTTCTACTGTGGATGTTCCTGTAGTCCCTAGTGGTATGGAAACTAATGTAGAGAGTGCGGTTAGTCAATCTAATTCTGTTCATCCTGATGAGGCATCTAGTGAGTCTAGAGTATCACCTTTTGTTTCTAAACCTAATGTTGTTGGTACTACCGCTAATTCTCCTAGGATTTCTCCAGATTCTATTTTTGTTGCTTCTCCCCATACTATAAAGCAACAGTCCGCTCCTAAATCTTCTCTAAAACACCCACAGAATGAAAATGTTACTGATAACTCTGTGTCTAGTTCTTCTCCATCTTCTAATACGAAATCTTCTAAGCCTATATTGTTAATTATTTCTTTTATTCTTTTATTAGGTACTGTTCTTGTATTGCCTTATTCTGAAGATTTGTTTGATAAGATTTTTGCTAATAATACAGAAGAAGTGATTGATGATGTAACTGTAGGCGATTTGGTTTGTACTATGGATGGTGATGATTTAGGGAATAGTTATCAATATACAGAAACTTATTCCTTCGATAATGGGGAAATTGGTAGTTTAGAACATAAAGTTTTGATTCAAGGAGAAGCAGATTATTTGAATCAACGTAATGTACAATGTCAGCAATTACAGCAGACAGCAAGCTCTATTTCTGGAGTTACTGTGGATTGTGATTTGTCTGATGAAGAAATGTTAGAAACTCAATTTTTCAATTTATCACGATTTGACTCTGCGAATATTACCACTTCTTTTTCTGAGGCAGGTGGGGTTTCTCCAAATGCCAAAAAGGGTGATGAATATAAGGAAATTAAACGGGTTATGGAAATGAGCGGTTATGATTGTGAAGTAAGATGATTTACACTCTTTACAATTGGTAATTTTTGTCAATCTATTGTCAACTCTTTGTAAATATGCTATATTTATATTCACAAGGAGTTTTTTTATGAAAATTTTAAGTTATGTTCTTAATTCTATTTTGATAGTAGGAATTGTTGTTTATATTACTGTGGTTGGGATACAAAGTATGAATCCAGTATCAGTTTCAACTGATTTAGATGTTAAAAAGCTTAAGAGTTCAGATTTGCTTTCTTTTGATGAAAATAAAAAGGAAGCAAAGGCTCTAGAAAAAACTGATGAAGATGAGGAAATAGAAGTTGTTGTTGAAGAAGATGTGGATAGAGAAAATTCAGCAAAAGATGAGAAGGAGGATATTATTACTGAAGAAGTATCTTCCGCCCCACAAGAGACAATTAGTGATGTATTAGAGACTCAAGTTGGGAGTCTTAGTGGGTATGGACCTGATTGTGTAGGGTGTAGTGGATTCCTTGCTAGTGGTATTGATGTTAGAAATGGTAATATTTATTATTCTGACTCAACATATGGAAATGTTCGTATTCTAGCAGGAGACAGGTCTTATCCGTACGGAACTATTGTAAGAGTTAAGGGTTCTAGATTATCTGAGTTTGTTGGTATTGTATTAGATCGTGGTGGAGCCGTTGGCTTTGGAAAGAGTCATTTGTTTGATTTACTTTATAAATCGTCAGCAGAGGCTTTAAAGAATGAAGTTTCTTACAATACTACATTTGAAATATTAAGATATGGGTACTAATTTATCTTGAATTATTTTCTTTTATTTGATATTATATGTTTACTTTTAAGGAGGTTTGGCTTATGGATTTTATAGATGTACCTGATGATACTTTAGATAATCAAGACTTTGAAGAAATAGGTGAGGATAATCGTTCTTTATTTTCTTCTTTGAGTATTCCTGATACCGACTCTTCTCTTTTAGGAGAGTTTTTCGGGAAAGATATTTTGAATGATGTAGTAGCCGTTGATAAAGTTAGTGAAATTTTAAATCGTATTTCGCAAAGTGGTGATGATTCTTTTCTAGATGTAGGAATCGATTTAGAAGGTAAGTCTATTGGTTCTAAAAAATTATAAGGATATTATTCCTTTTTTTTTGCTTTTTATGATAAAATAATTATGCTATACAAGATGGAGGTATTTTGATGAATGAATTTATTATTAAAGAAATAGCAAATAATTTAAATATTACTGATAAACAAGTTGAAGTTGTTTTATCTATGTTAGCTGAAGGAAATACTGTTCCTTTTATTGCTCGTTATAGAAAAGAAGCAACAGGGGCATTAGATGAAGAGACAATACGTTCTATTAATGAAGTTTATGAATATCAAGTGAATTTATTGAAACGTAAAGAAGACGTTATTCGTTTAATAGATGAAAAAGGTATGCTTACTGACGAATTAAAAAATTCTATTATGAATTGTACAAAATTAGTTGAAGTAGAAGATTTATATCGCCCTTATAAAGAAAAGAAAAAGACAAAGGCTACAGAAGCAATTGCTTTAGGATTAGAGCCTCTTGCTAAAATGATGATGAGTTTTCCTACGAATGGCAGTTTAGGTGATATGGCTAGTAAGTTTGTGAATGATAAGGTAAAGTCTGTTGAAGATGCTATTACTGGAGCTAAGTATATTATTGCTGAATGGATTAGTGATAATGCTAGTTATCGTAAATGGATTCGTAGTTATTTTTATAAGAATGGTATCATTGTTTCTAAGATGAAAAAGAATGCTGAAGATGAGGGTAAGGTATATGAAATGTATTATGATTATAATGAACCTGTGAAATGGATTAAGCCTCATCGTGTTTTAGCGTTAAATCGTGGGGAAAAAGGGAAAGTATTAACTGTTTCTATTGATGTAGATAAAGAAGGAATTCTTGACTTTTTAGAGAAAAAATTAATTAAAAATGAAAAGTCATTTGTAGTTGATAGTATTAAAGAAGCAATTGAAGATTCTTATAAGAGATTGATTGCACCATCGATTGAAAGAGAAATTCGTACAGAATTATCAGAAAAAGGAGAAGAAGCTGCGATTGATAATTTTGGTAAGAATTTAGAAGCTTTACTTTTAACACCGCCAATGAAAGAACAAGTGGTTCTTGCTTTTGATCCGGGTTTTGTAAATGGATGTAAGTTGGCTGTTGTTGATAAGAATGGTAAATATTTGGATTCTACGGTTATTAAACCATTTTTAAATAGTAATAGTGAAGATAGAATTCGTTTGTCAAAAGAAGTTGTTGTACAGCTTATTAAACGTTATCATGTAGATATTATTGCGATTGGTAATGGTACTGCTTCACGTGAATCTGAAAAGTTCTGTGCTGATATGATAAAAGAATACAAGTTAGATTGTAAATATGTAATTGTATCAGAAGCAGGTGCATCAATTTATAGTGCTTCTCCTATTGCAGCAGAAGAGTTTCCTGATTTAGCAATAGAAAAACGTAGTGCTGTAAGTATCGGTCGTAGACTTCAAGATCCTCTTGCTGAACTTGTTAAAATCCCACCAGAAGGAATAGGTGTAGGACTTTATCAGCATGATGTTAGTCAAAAGAAGCTTTCTAGTTCTTTAGACTTTGTTGTTGAAAAGTGTGTTAATAGTGTAGGAGTTAATGTTAATACTGCTTCTAGTTCCTTACTTAGTTATGTATCTGGACTTACTAAGAAAGCATGTCAAAAGATTATTGAATACCGTGAGAAGGTTGGTAAAATTTTATCTCGTGAAGAAATTCATGATAAAAAGTTACTTACAGATAAAGCATATGAACAGGCAATTGGATTCTTACGTATTCCTGATGGGAAAAATCCGTTAGATAAAACGGCAATCCATCCTGAAAGTTATAACGTTGCGGTTTCATTACTTCAAGATTTGGGATTTACTATTAATGATATTGGTAGTAGTGAGTTGATTGATAGATTGAATAAAATTGATGTTAGTAGCTATCAAGAAAAATTAAATACTGATCAATATACCTTAGAAGATGTTATTTTATCGTTGAAAAAGCCTAACTTGGATCCTAGAGATGAAATGCCTCAACCATTACTTAGAAGCGATATCTTAGATATTAAAGATTTAACTGTTGGTATGAAATTACAGGGTACTGTTCGTAATGTAGTTGATTTTGGAGTGTTTATTGATATTGGTCTTCATAATGATGGACTTGCTCATATCTCTAAACTTACAGATAAATATATTAAACACCCAAGTGAAGTTGTCAGTGTTGGTGATATTGTAGATTGTTATGTTGATGATATTTCTTTAGAAAAAGGAAAGGTTAGTTTGAGTTTACTTCCTCGCTAATCTTTTTTTTATTGTTTTCGTAGGCTTAATATGGTATGATAAAAATTAATTTTAGGAGGAGTTTTATGTATAATACTATTTCTAGTCAGCTTGAAGATGCTTTTTCACATTATAATATTACTCCTTCTTTTTTTCATTCTTTATATGAACAAAGTCCTACTGAGCTAGTAAGTAAAGTTATTCAGAATAATTTTTCTACAGTTTTATCCAAATGTAATAGTTTTATGATTGTTCCTGTTTTAGAAGAGTTATCTTTACATGATAATATGTATTCTTTTATTTTGGATAATACTTTTCTTTTATTATCTAACTTAGGACATAATTTTTATTATCTTCCTGAAAAATTTCAAAGAAAGAAGTATATAAATGAACATTTTATGGAAATAATAAAAAAATATCCTAGGGAAAGTGTTTTTACTCTTGCTTCTTTGCCTAGTTTTGTTGATTATAGTCATAAACCAGAATTGGATAGTTTTTTAGAAACAAATAAAGAGGAATATATTTTTTATTTATTAGGCAAACAATTAAGTTATATTTATACAAAAGAACAGTTGAAGGAGTTGTTTTCTGTTATCAGTCTTTTAACAGACGATATTTTAAATGAAGAGGGGTTAAGTTATACCGATATTAAATGTCTTCCACAGGGAGCTTATTCTGATGTTATAGAGATAGGTAGTAAAGTTATTAAAGTTGGTGGTAAAAGGTTTTGTTATCATGTTCCTAACTGTCCTTATCTTTTGCAGCCGCTTATTCGTGTTAATTTAGAAGATATTTCATCTATTCGTGGTACTATTGAAGTAGAAGAGAAAGTAGATATGGATTTGAATATTTCTACATCAGAAGTTTATTCTTTATATGAAAAACTTCGTCAGTATGGTATTATTTGGTTGGATGCTAAAGGAAGTAATATTGGTCGATTATTAAAGGATAATAATCTTTATTATTATCAGCCCTTGGCTCTTTCTATGGAAAGTCGAGGCTTACATGGTTCTAATGATTATGTATTATCTAAAGGAGCGTGTGTCGTTGTTGATTTAGATCATTTGTTTTTAGAAGATGAAGTTTATCATGATCCTGATTTATATCATATATTTCGAACTTCCAATTCTTATTATTATGAAATGCTATATCAAGAACATTTAAAATATGCTTCTTCTAAAGTAGTAAAAGAAAAGATAATTAAACATTAATTTTAATCATCTTTTCATTTTTTTCTATTAATCCTTTTTCTTCCATCTTTTTTAATTCTCTCATTAGGTTAGCTCTATCTACAAATAAATATTCTGCGATAGCTTTATAAGATGTTGTTACTTTAAAAATATTGTTTTCATTCATTCTTTGCTTTAAGAAAAATAATATTTTTTCTTCTACTGTACGTTTCGATAATAGTTCTATTTTTTCATTTTGCTGTTTGTTATCTAGTATTAATAAGTCGAATAATGTTAAAACTAATTTATGATGAAAAGGACATCCTATATTACAATTTTTTAATATATTGTAGTAGTCAATGAAAATTACTTCTGTTTCTTCATTACTAATGATATATATTTCATCTTCTGAATCTTGAAAAAAAAGGTTGGAAAAAATATCATTCTGTTTTAAATCTCTCATGATTGTTGTATTACCATTACTATCTGTTTTTACTATATTTGCTTTTCCATAAGTGATGAAACCTATTTTCTTTTTTATCGGAGAATAACTTAAAATTAAATCTTTGTTGTAAAATGTTTTACGTTTGACATTGACACAGTTTGACAAATTTTTTTTGAATTGTAAAAGTCTTGTTTCATCAAGAGTTTTAGACATTTTTTATCACTTCTTTCTCGTCTATTTTAACAAATTTTTCTTATTGTTGCAAATGCAACAATAACTTTTTTATTTTGTAGAGTAGAATGGAATCTATAGGATAGGAGAGGTAAGTATGGCAAAAGAGATTATGGTAATTAAAAAAAATGGTAATTTAGAGAAATTTGACCCAGAGAGAGTTAAAAAGGCTGTTATCGCAAGTGCCGAGCGAGTTATGGTTGATTTAACCGATGAAGCATTGGAAAAAATTGTTTCTAGAGTATTAGAGTTACTAAATACGCAGACTAGTAACCCTACTGTAGAACAATTACATAGTTGCTGTGAAATTGCACTAGAAGATATTAATCCCTTAGTCGCTAAAAGTTATCGGGAGTATCGTGACTATAAGAAAGAAATTGTTCATATTTTAGATAAGGTTTATAAGAGAGCACAAGCAATTACTTATATTGGGGATAAAGAATGTTCTAATATGGATAGCGCTTTAGTAACAACACAAAGGTGTTTAATTTATAATAGTTTAAATAAGGAACTTTATAAAAAATTCTTTTTAACGGCTAATGAAATAGAAGCTTGTAAAGATGGTTATATTTATATTCATGATATGGCTTATCGAAGGGATACGATGAATTGTTGTTTATTTGATATGGCTAATGTCTTAAAAGATGGATTTGAAATGAGTAACATTTGGTATACAGAACCTAAAACATTACAGACTGCTTTTAATGTAATGGGTGATGTTATCATTAATACTACTGCTATGCAGTACGGAGGATTTACTGTACCTGAAGTAGATACTGTGTTAAAGAAATATGCAAAGATGAGTTATGATATGTATTATAAAGAGTATCTAGATATTAAAGGGAGTAAGTTTAAAGATGAAGCAGATAAGTATGCTTGGAAGAAAACTATTCGTGAGTGTGAACAGGGTTATCAGGGTATTGAATATAAATTAAATACTGTTAGCTCTAGTCGGGGTGATTATCCTTTTGTTACCTTTAGCTTTGGAGTTGATACTGATGAATTTGCAGTTATGATTGCGAAAACAATCTTGAATGTACATCGTGAAGGCCAAGGAAAAAAAGGTTTTAAGAGACCGACTTTGTTTCCAAAACTTGTATTTTTATATGATAAGAAAGTTCATGGAGAAGGGGGGATTCTTCGTGATAGTTTTCTTACAGCTATTAAATGTAGTGAAAAAACGATGTATCCAGATTACTTATCTTTAAGTGGAGAAGGTTATGTCCCAGAGATGTATAAAAAATATGGTAGAATTGTTTCACCTATGGGGTGTCGAGCATTTTTATCACCTTGGTATGAAAAAGGTGGGATGGAGCCAGCTGATAAAAATGATAAACCTGTATTCATTGGTAGATTTAATATCGGTGCCATTTCATTACATTTACCAATGATTTTAGCCAAAGCTCGTGAAGAACAAAAAGACTTTTATGAAGTGCTTGATTATTATTTGGAAATGATTCGTAAGATTCATATTAGAACTTATCGTTATCTTGCAAAACGAAAAGCATCTACTAATCCGCTTGCTTATTGTCAAGGAGGGTTTTACGGAGGTAATTTAAAACCAGATGATGCAATTGAGCCTATTATGAAGGCCGCTACGGCATCTTTTGGAATTACTGCTTTAAATGAATTGCAAGTATTATATAATGGTAAGAGTATTGTTGAGGATGGACAGTTTGCTCTTGATGTTATGAAATATATTAATCAAAAGACTACAGAGTTTAAAAAAGAAGATCATATTTTATATGCCATTTATGGAACACCTGCTGAGAATTTGTGTGGATTGCAAGTTAAACAGTTCCGTAAAAAGTATGGTGTAATTCCTGGGGTTAGTTCTCGTGAATATGTTTCTAATAGTTTTCACTGTGGAGTTTGGGAAGATATTACAGGAATAGAAAAACAAGATTTAGAAGATAGGTTTTGGGATTTATTTAGAGGCGGAAGAATTCAGTATGTTCGATATAATTTAAGCTATAATACAAAAGCCATGGTTACTTATATTGAACGTGCTATGGCTAAAGGATTTTATGAAGGAGTTAATTTATCATTATCTTATTGTAATCATTGTGGTCATGAGGAACTAGATATGGATGTTTGTCCAAAGTGTGGTAGTACAGATCTTACTAAGATAGAGCGTATGAACGGGTATTTGTCTTATTCTAGGGTTCATGGTGATACGATGCTTAATAATGCTAAGATGGCTGAAATTTCTGAAAGGAAGTCTATGTAGATGAGATATCATAATATTACTAAGGCAGATATGCTTAATGGAGAAGGACTTCGTGTAGTTTTATGGGTAAGTGGTTGCTCTCACCAATGTCCTGGCTGTCAGAATGCAATTACTTGGAATCCTGATGATGGGTTAGTGTTTGATGATGCTGCTAAAAAAGAAATCTTTGATGAGTTAGAACATGATTGGTGTAGTGGAATTACTTTATCAGGTGGAGACCCGTTGTTTTTGGGTAATCGTAGAGAGGTTGCTGAATTGGTTAGTAAGATTAAAGATAAATTTCCTAATAAAACAATATGGTTGTATACTGGGTATCGTTATGATGAATTACTAAGAGAAAAAGAAAATGATAAAGATTTAAATATGATACTTCATCATATTGATGTATTACTTGATGGTAAATTCGTCTTAAAGCTAGCAAGTGAGAAAATCCATTATGTAGGAAGTAGTAATCAGGAAATTATTGATGTTCCTAAGAGTTTAAAGGAAAATAGAAAAATATTATATATTGATAATAATAAGATTATAGAAGGAGAAGTTTAGTTATGAGACAAAGAGGTTTTGAAATTGTAAAAGGTTATGAGGATAAGGATATACATATTCCAGTGAGAAAGACACAACATTCAGCAGGGTATGATATAGAGGCTGCTGAAGATGTTGTTATTCCAAAATATTATCCTGGTATTAAGCCAACGTTAATTCCTACTGGATTAAAAGCTTATTGTGGAGAAGATGAATGCTATTTATTGCTTAATCGTAGTAGTGGCCCTAAAAAAGGGTTTTTGATGGCTAATAGTGTTGGATTGATTGATTCTGATTATTATGGTAATCCTGATAATGATGGGCATTTTTACTTTGCTTATTTTAATTGTAGTGATCATGATATTGAGGTAAAAAAGGGTGATGTTATTGGACAACTTATTTTCCAAAAATTTTTAATTACCGATGATGATAATGCATCTGGAGAGCGTCTTGGTGGCTTTGGGTCTACTGATTAAAAATTGCAAAAAATCAAAGAAGCAGCAAAAGTGATTTTTTTAAAAAACGTAAAAAGCCTTTTTTATAAACTTAATATTTGTTGAAAAATCAACAAAATATAAATATAAATACAGAAAAAAAATAAAAAAATAAAAAAACGATTTTTCTTTATTTTGAAAAATGTCTACCTTTTGTAAATTGTCGTAAATCGAACAAAAAAAGTTTTTTGAGGAAATCTATATATATCAATAGTTTTAGAAAAAGAGGGTAAAATTTCTAATTTTTGTCTATTGATTTTTGAATTTTTGTTACTTACAATGGACTTATGAAAGAAAGATGTGGGAGGTAAAAAATGGCAGAGGTAACTGATGTTTTAGAGGAACTAATTGTAGTAAAGAGAAATGGTAAAAAAGTTCCTTTTGATGGAGCAAAAATTGCTTTGGCTATCAAAAAGGGGTTTGATAGTGTTGAAGTAGATACTGAAGAAGATGAGAAGGAAAGAAAGTATACTTCTCAAGATATTCAAAAAGTTTATCAAGCAGTTTTAAAGAAAATTGAAAAAGACGCAGAAGAAAAAAATAAAAAATTTAAAATAGAAGAAATTCAAGATTATATCGAAGGAGAACTTTCTAGTAAGGGTTATGATGATGTTTATAAATCTTTTTCTGAATATAGAGAAAGAAGAAATCAGTCAAGAGAAAGTTTCTTTGGAGATAATAAAACACATAAGTTTTTAAAATCATTAGAAAATTTAGGATTAAAATCTGCTAATGATGAAGATGCTAAAAGAGAAAATGCTAATATTGATGGTAATAGCCCAATGGGAACAATGTTACAGTATGGTGGAACAGTTTCTAAAGAGTTTGCAAAAGCTTATTTAATGAAAAAAGAATATGCAGAAGCACATGATAATGGAACTATTCATATTCATGATATGGATTTCTTAGCTATGGGAACTACTACTTGTTGTCAAATCGATTTATCAAAATTATTTAAAAATGGATTTGATACTGGTCACGGATATATTCGACCACCTCAAGATATTTCAACTTATGCTTCTTTAGCTTGTATCGCAGTCCAAGCTAATCAAAATGATCAACATGGAGGCCAAGCAATTCCGGCGCTTGATTATTATTTAGCACCTGGTGTGTTAAAGACATTTAAAAAACAGTTTAAGCAAACAATTTATGATTTTCTAGATTTAGAAGGATTTATTCCTGTGATTAATATTGATAGAATTATTCGTGAAATTGATAAATCAGAATCTATTGAACTTAACGTAGAAGATTTTAGTGATTATCAAAAAGGATCAAGCAGGATTCATGAAATTTTCGAAAAAAGTTATGAGAAGGCTTTACAAAAGACTGAACGTGCAACACAACAAGCAATGGAAGCGTTTATTCATAATTTAAATACAATGCATTCTAGAGCCGGTGCACAAGTACCATTTTCATCTGTTAACTTTGGAACGGATACTACTCCAGAAGGAAGAATGGTAATCAGAAACTTCTTACTTTCTGAAGATCGTGGACTTGGAAAGGGTGAGACACCAATTTTCCCAGTATCAATTTTCAAAGTAAAAGAAGGAGTTAATTATAATAAGGAAGATCCTAATTATGATTTGTTTAAGTTAGCTTGTAAAGTTTCTGCTAAAAGACTTTTCCCTAACTTTGCTTTTATTGATGCTCCTTTTAATAAGAAATATTATAAAGAAGGGGACTTTAATACAGAAATTGCTTATATGGGATGTCGTACTAGAGTTATTGGAGATGTTACTTCTCCAGATAATGAAGTTGTTACAGGACGTGGAAACTTATCGTTTACAACTATTAATTTACCAAGACTTGGAATTAAATATGGTATTGCTTTGAAAGAAAGAGATAAAGCAGATATGAAAGGATTTTATCAAGAACTTGGTGAGATTATGGATATGGTAAGAGATCAATTACTTGAACGTTTTGAAGTTCAATGCAGTAAACATAATTATAATTTCCCATTCTTACTTGGACAAGGGGTTTGGACAAATGGTGAAAAATTGAAACCAACAGATCGTCTTAGAAAAGTTTGGAAACATGGAACTTTATCAACCGGATTTATTGGTCTTGCTGAATGTTTAAAAGCACTTACTGGTAAACATCATGGTGAAAGTGAAGAAAGTCAAAAATTGGGGTTAGAAATTATTGAGTTTATGCGTAAACGTTGTGATGAAAATTCTAAGAAATATAACTTGAACTTTACTTGCCTTGCTACTCCTGCAGAAGGTTTGGCTGGTAGATTTACTTCTATTGATAGAGCTATTTATGGAAAGATTAAAGGTGTTACTGATAGAGAATACTACACAAATTCATTCCATGTTCCAGTTTATTATCATATTAGTATTCATGATAAATTAGCAAAAGAAGCTCCATATCATGAATTAACTAACGGTGGACATATTTCTTATGTTGAATTAGATGGAGATACTGCTTCTAATGTTGAAGCATTTGAAAGTGTTGTACGTGCTATGAAAGAAGCAGGACTTGGCTATGGTGCAGTTAATCATCCAGTAGATCGTGATCCAGTATGCGGTTATGTTGGAGTTATTAATGATGTATGCCCTAAATGTGGACGTCATGAATTTGAGGGGGTTCCAATGGAAAAGATTACATCTATCGATACAGGTTGTTGTGAATAGTTTATATATATAATAAATAAAGAAAAGAGGAGAATTATTATGGAAAAAATTATTGGTGAAGGACAAAAATTTGAAAGAATTAGACGAGTTACAGGTTATTTAGCAGGTGATGTTTCTAGATTTAATAATGGTAAACGTGCTGAAGAAAGAGATCGTGTAAAACATACTGGATTAAAAGAAATTATGAAAGAGGATAAGTAAAAAAATGAAAATCAGGTTGGCTGCTTATTTGCAGCCTGACTCTATTGTGGATGGAGAAGGAGTAAGAACGGTTGTTTGGACACAAGGATGTCCACATCATTGCCCTGGTTGTCATAATGCTAGTACTTGGGATTTTGATGGTGGTGCTTTGATTGAAGTAGAAGATGTAATCAAGGAGTTAAAAAAAATTAAAAATCAAGACGGTATTACTCTTTCTGGAGGAGATCCAGTTTGTCAAGCTGATGCTTGCTATGAAATTAGTAAAGCCGCACATGAGATGGGACTTAATGTGTGGTGTTATACGGGATTTACCTATGAACAAATGTTACTTAATCCAAAGATGAGGCGTTTACTTGATCAAGTGGATGTTTTGGTAGATGGAAAATTTCTTCAAGAAGAGAAAAGCTATGATATTTATTTTAGAGGATCTAGAAATCAACGTATTATTGATGTTCCTAAAAGTTTAGAAGCAGAACAAGTTGTTCTTGTAGATAAGTATATGAAAGATAAGGATTATAATGAGACTTATCAAAAGCCAGACTATTTATTTATTTAAATAGTCTTTTTTATTATTTAATTCTATTTTTTTATGTTATTATATAATAGAGGGAAGTATATGACGAAGATATTTAATGTTAAGAAAAATTCAAATCATCCGATTCATGAAAAACACCATGAAAAAAGACTTGTTTTTAAGACATTTATTTGTCTTATTTATTTGATAGTTATTACAATATTAGTTGTTTGCATTTATCAGTTGTATCACGAAAAAGAAAAAGTTCTGCCTTGGAGTGAAGCGGAGAGTGTAGAGGATTATACCTATATTACTATTTCTAAGATGAGTGAAAAATTTGCTTATTATGAAAATTCAAAGAAAGAGATTCACTTTGTTATTGAGGAAGAAGATACTGGACAGTGGCATACTTATTTGGTAGCAATCGATGAAGATGATTACTCTAAATATAAAGATATTATAGATTATACTTATGAGAGAACGACTGAAGTTCCTGAACCAGTGAAAGTTTATGGTTATCCAGTTGTTATAGATGATGAGTTGAAACAGTTAGCAATTCAAAATATTACTAATTTTGTACCTGCAGAAAATGAAGTTGTTATTACTAATGATAATTTTAATACTTATTTAACAAATAGTTATTTAGATACTACACTTCCGAGACAAGAAAAATTCAGTTTTGCCCTTTTTTTAGTCATAGTTATTCTTATTATTGTTGTTTTAATGTTTATTCTTACGATTCTTGATCAGGATAAAGTGGTTTATCGGAAAGTAGAAGACGTTTATTATGGTAAACGAAAGAAATTATTTTCTGTTCGTAAGTAGGATATTTGATAATTAGTAGTTTTTCATATATACTAATAAAGAAGGTGATTGTATGCAATTTATAGAAATTACAGAAGAAAAATATCGTGCTTTTTGGGAAAATCATCCATTAAAAACATTTTTATCTGCACCAGAAATTGGTAGTTTACGAAAAAGTAATGGTTGGGATGTTTACTTTGTTGGAGTAGAAGATAAAAAGAAATTAATTGCTGCAGCGATGCTTGTTTCTCATAAACGTCATTTTGGTAAATATGAATTTTATTCTCCTAGAGGAGTACTTGTTGATTATGAAAATGAAGATTTATTACATTATTTTTTAGATGAAATAAAGGAATTTGTAAAAAAACATCAAGGATATATTTTTAGAATGGATCCCTATGTTATATATAAGGAAAGAGATATTGATGGTAATATAGTAGAAGATGGTGTAAATCATAGTACTGTTGTTTCTCATTTAGAAAGTTTAGGATTTAAAAAAGTAAGTATTCCAGATATGGAACAAGTTGGTTGGATGTTTTCTTTACCTTTGGAAGGAAAGAGTTGCGAGCAAATATTAAAAGAGATGAAACCTAATACAAGAAATACGATTCGTAAGACTGAAAAAATTGGTATTACTGTGAAAGAATTAGGATATGATGAATTGGATCGATTTCAAAATATTATGGTGGAGACAGGAGAGAGAAAGAATTTTTCTATTCGTAGTGTAGATTACTATCAAAAGATGTATGAACTTTTTCATGACAAAGGTGAAGTTAAGTATTATGTTACAGAGTTAGATTTAGTAAAGTATCAGAAAAAATTGGAGGAAGATAAAAAGTCAGCAGAAGATAAGTTATCTAAGCTTAGTAATGCAAAATATAATGAAGGTCAAAAGAAAAACTTAGAGAATGAAATTGCTTCTTATGAGAAGAGAATTAAGGATGCAGAGGATATTAGGATAGAGAAAAATACGAATGTTATTACTTTATCTGGGTCGATGTTTATGATAATACAACCTGAGATTATTTACTTATCTAGTGGTAATTATGAAGAGTTTATGAAGTTTAATTCTCAGTATTTATTGCAGTGGATGATGATACAGTATGGCATAGAACATGGATTTAAAAAGCATAACTTTTATGGGATTCCAGCGAATATTAATGAACATCCAAAAGATTATGGAATCTATGAATTTAAACGTGGTTTTAATGGTATTGTTGAGGAGTTAATTGGTGAGTTTGAACTTCCTATTACCTGGCACTATTATTTAATGAAATTTATTCATAAGATAAGAAAGTAGAAAGTTGTGGGTGTCGATTATGAATGGTGAAAATGAATATGAAAGATTAAAGAAATTAGGGTATACAGAGGAACAAATAGAAGTTGTTTTAGGACCTATTAGTAAATTGGAATTAAATGATTCTCCTATGGGACCTGGCAGACAAGATAAGAGTGTTAATGTTACTGATTCTAATGGTAATACTATGAGAACTGGTAATATTATGTTAGGTCATAATAAAGAAGGAATTCCTTTAACGAATGGAGAATATGTTAGCTTAGAGGAATTAAAAGAAGCAGTTTCTCAATATGTAAGTGAACATCAGGAAAAGAGAAAAATAGTTTGCAAAAAAACAGGGAAAAGTGTGGATGTTTCTACGATGAGTGATGCTATTGCAAAAGCGTTGGCAGAGGAAGCACAAATACATCTGCAAGGACCATCTATGAAGGTTACTAATCAAGATACGATGTCTTATGCTCTTGGAAAGGATAGGAAAAAAGGCGGATTATTTATGCTTGGTAATCATGGCTTTAAATTATCTACTGGTGAATATGTTACTGTTGAAGAATTTAGAAAAGCTATGGAATCTTATGTATATATGAAAAAGGAGAAAGAAGAAACCGTTGTTCCTCCTCTTGTACTTCCTCCAGAAAAAACTCATCGAGGTCCAGAAAATGTTGTTATTTTTGGTGAAGATCCTAAAGAAGTACCGAAGATTATACTTCCTGGTGAAGAGGATAAAAAACCGGGACCCAGGGTTATTTATTTACCTGGTGGAAAGGAGCATATAGTTCCAGAGGAAACTTCTATTATTCCTGTAAATCCTGGAGAGACTGTTATTAAGCCTGTTGGTCCTGATAATACGGGTGTTGCTGTAGTTCCGGCGGATACTCATATTCCAGCGGTTACTCCAGAACCTGTTGTAAGAGTGCCAGCTCCGGTGCCTCCTCAACCTCAACCTAACCCAGAACCTACGGTTCCTACAAAAGAGCCAGAAACTGTAAAGAAAAATACAACGAAAAAGGTAAAGAAGAAACGGTGGTTTAATTTTATTCCACTTCTTGTTTCTGCCGCTATTATTGCTGCGATGGGAATAGCTGGTCATTTTACTAAAACAGAAAAACAGGATGTTGTAGATTATGTTGTTCATCAGATGGAAGAACAAGTTACTTATAAGTCTGTTGATGAGCTGGTTGAAGATACAATGGCTGGGTTAAAAACAGGGGATACAATTTATATGGGACAAGGCCAAGCTTTCTTTCATGAGAGTGATAGAGTATCTGATATTCATGATACATTTGGTAATCCAGAAGGATTACGTCCAACGGGTGATTATCAGGTAGAGTATTTTTCTGTTTTACATGGTGGAAAAATTCAAAATGTTACCTATCAAAAAGGAGTTCCTTTATCCGAAATGTTAGAACAAACAGCCCAACAATTAGGTGTACCAAAAGAGGAATTGACTGTTATGGGACATGCTGTTACAGAGGATGGAAGAATTGCTGGTTGGGTTAATGTTAAAGAGGCTGTTCAAAAAGGAATTGAAGAACAACAAAGAAAAGTTGTTGATGAAGTAAAGCTGGTTGAAGGTGAACTAATATCTGGCATAGAACATGATTTTAATGGAGAAGTATCTATGACAGATTCCGAGGGAAATCAAGTTTCTATTTCTTTAACAGATAGTGCTGGCGATTTACTTGATGGTGGTAGTCAGGTTGTAGGTGATGATGGATTAACATATCAAATTGATTCAGCAGAACTATCTACCGAGGATGTAAAGACGGATGATCCTAATCTTTTAGGTTTAGCGGCAGCAGGGTTTGTTGGAGCAGCTGGTATTGGAGCTACTTATGCTTTGAATAGAAAAAGAGAAGAGCAAACTGATAGTCGAAGTGAATTAGAGCAGATGTTGAATAACCACTCCCAAGAAAAAGGTCAAACCCAGGGAGTTCAAAGATAGAAAAGGAGTTTAATATGAAAGTACAAGTTGGAGAAGTAGTTTTGTTAGATGATAATAAAGAATATATTTGTTTTGCTAAAAAAGAGTGGAATGGAGCTACTTATGATTATTTAGTTAGTAATTTTAAGCCACTTGAAGTTTTCTTTGCCAAAGAAAGTTTTGTTGATAATGAAATCGAATTAGATATTGTTACAGATGCTACTGAGAAGGAAACTTTACTAAAATTATTTCAAAATATAGATAAATAAAGTTTGTTAAGGCACCAATGGTGCTTTTTTTGTTTATAAGGAATTTTCTTTTCGAAAATACAAATTTGAAAATTTAATAGAAAACAGTTGACTGACGAACAAATGTATTATATATTTAAATCAATAGGGGGAGTGTTATGTATAAATCT
>USGV01000006.1 GCA_900554305.1 uncultured Mycoplasmatota bacterium
TAGTCAAGTATGGAATTTAACTTTTCAAAGTGGAATTTACTTTTTCATTTCAGCATTTTTTCTTAAAATTAGTATGATTCTTCATACTATCATAAACTTGATGAATATAATCCCCTTGATTCATAGAAAAAGTAGATGGAATCTGTATATGCATCGAATTATCTAATTCATATGGATAACTCGTAATTTCCAATTCTGGAAAATGATAAGAAAGTCTTCTAAAATTTCTATAATATTTATTAATTGTATTATTACAAATTCTAACAAACTCATCATATGGAACTCTACTATTATTCATCTTAGCCATATTTCTAATTGGAAAATTACTTTTCACAATCATTTCATTACATGAAATATCCTGTAAAAAGGAAGTAAATAATGTTAAAGCAACAATACTAGAAACAGAAACATCCTTAATATTTTCATCAGGATAATCATCATAAACATCTTGGTTTGTTTGATATAAAATTCGATTTAATTTTCTTCCACCTTCAGATAGCTCTGTACCAACTTTTCCATGATGAATAACATAAACATACGCTTTACCTCCATCCAACCCAAAACCAATATTAGGTAATGAAAGAGTACTTCCATCTTCTCCACACATTTTACTACGGAATACATAAGGAGTCTCATTACCAGATGGATTCCAAACATCAACATGAGTTTCAAAATGATGAGGAAATTTTCCTTCTATTACATCACTAGTATATTTCTTGAAATATTCTTGCCTAGAAATAGAATCAGTTAAAAAACGACTTCTACGTTCTAAAAATTCCTCTGGATTACGAAAATCCTCTTCCGTAGCATTAAACCAAACATTAAAAACGGCAGACTCTATAATTGCATTAGTATCTCCTTCAAAATAAATATAATCATATTTCTGTAATTCAGGATATTCTTGTAAAAAAGAAATCATATTTTCTGTATATTGAATTAACGCTTTATCAAATCGCTCTTGATTATGAATTTGAATAACAGGAATATTTTCATCACTAATATCCTCTATTTAGCTAGATAAACAAAAAGATGCATTGAATAAAAAGCCACCAATAGAAACCATATTTTTACTATTAGCTTGGGGAAGAATCTCCTTATAAAAAGCATCTAAAATTTTTTGGTCCATAACATCACCTACTTAATAAACATTGCATCTCCAAATGAAAAGAAACGATATTTTTCTTCTACAGCTGTTTTATAGGCATGTAAAATATGGTCTTTTCCTGCAAGAGCAGATACTAACATAACTAAAGTAGATTTAGGCAAATGGAAATTAGTAATCAAAGCATCAATAGCCTTAAATTCATAACCCGGATAAATAAAGATATTAGTCCAACCACTGCATTCACGAAACTCATGATATAAACTCATAATAGTTTCCAAAGTTCTAGTACTAGTAGTACCAACACTAATAATACGCCCACCTTGTTTTTTAGTTTCATTCAAAAGAGTTGCAACTTCACCTGTCATTTGATAAAACTCACTATGCATCTCATGCTCTTCTACAGTATCAACACTCACAGGTCTAAAAGTACCAAGTCCAACATGAAGAGTAATATAAGCAATATGAACACCTTTATCTTCAATTTCTTTTAATAATTCTTTAGTAAAGTGAAGTCCCGCTGTTGGAGCAGCCGCACTACCAACCTCTCTAGCATAAACAGTTTGATATCTAGACTGATCTTCTAATTGTTCATGAATATAAGGAGGAAGCGGCATTGTACCTAACTCTTCTAACACTTCCAAAAAAATACCTTCATAAGAAAAAGTAAAATGGCGTATCCCCTCTTCTCCAACAAAAATGCAAGTTGCTTTTAATTTACCATCACCAAATACTACAACAGTCCCTTCTTTAATACGACGAGCAGGTTTTACTAAACATTCCCACGTATCACCTTCAGTATTTTTCAGCAACAATACTTCAATCGCAGCTTTTGTATCCTCTTTTTCTCCATAAAGTCTAGCCGGAAGTACTTTTGTATCATTTAATACTAAAGTATCACCTGGTTTTAAATAAGAGACAATATCTTTAAAATGCTTATGTTCGATCTCTCCTGTTTCTTTATCTAAAACCATAAGTCTAGACTCATCACGCTTTTTTAAAGGAGTCTGCGCAATTAACTCTTCCGGCAAATCATAATTAAATTCTTCTACTGTCATCTGTTTCCATCTCCTTTATTATTTTCTCTTGAATTTTAGAAGACTCAGAAATAAGTTGTTCTAACCCTTCTGTCTGTAATCTGTTTTCTAAATATGACCTATCCTCTTCGCTATTATAGAAATAATCATACCATAAAATCAGATCATCACTTTCGTAGGTAGTTTTTGCTCTCATAGCAATTAATGATAAAACAGATTGAGGAAATCTCTTTAAAATTTCTGAATAATTATCAATTGGTTCAATAATAGACCATTTAGATAAAATAGCCAGTTCTTTATTCGTATAGCTAGATATCTGATCATAAAAATCATAATAATAAGTTGCTCCAGCCAAAACAGTAAATAGTTTCTGACGAAAAAGACTACTACTACCATGAGGAGAATAACTACTATCAACAAAATGAACAAAATCCATAAAATTTTCTTGTTTAGCCTCCTCCATAGCTACTAAAGAATGATAATGCTGATTTAAAATTTCAGGTGGCAAAAAAGAAAATTTATCAACATTATCTTGAATAATCCTGCAGACATCAGAAATAGTTTCTGTTTTATCAAAAATTAAACCTCTCATGCACTTCACCACTTATTTTTTTTCAATACCTAATACTTCATAAGCTTTATCAGTAGCAATTCTACCACGACTTGTTCTCTTTAATAAACCTGTCTGTAATAAATAAGGTTCATAAACATCTTCAATCGTAGTAACTTCTTCTCCTATAGAACTACTAAGAGCTTCAATCCCGACAGGGCCCCCACCAAATTTTTCGATAACTGCAAGTAACAATTCATGGTCTGTATTGTCAAGTCCCATTTTATCAACTTTTAAACGCTCTAAAGCATCCTCCGTAATAGCTAAATCAACTGTACCATTTCCTTTAACTAAAGCAAAGTCCCTTACTCTTTTAAATAATCTATTAGCAATTCTAGGAGTTCCCCTACTTCTCTTTGCAAGTTCTCTAGCAGCTTCTTCCTCTATTTCCACATCAAGTACTCTAGCAGTACGCTTAATAATATCTGTAAGTTCTTCTACAGTATAAAACTGTAACTTAGAAGTAATACCAAAACGATCGCGAAGAGGTGCAGACAAGTCTCCTGCACGTGTCGTCGCACCAACCAAAGTAAAAGGTGGTAAATCAATTTTTATATTACGACTATTTCCTTCACTACCAACAATAATATCTAAAGAAAAGTCTTCCATCGCCGGATATAATATTTCTTCAATATATCTTGGCATACGATGAATTTCATCAATAAACAATACATCACCAGGCTCTAAAGAAGAAAGAATAGCTGCCAAATCACCACTTTTTTCTATACTAGGTCCACTCGCAGTTTTAATATTAGTACCAAGTTCATGTGCAATAATAAAAGCAAGCGTAGTTTTACCTAATCCCGGAGGACCATACAAAAGAACATGATCTAACGGCTCATTTCTCATCTTCGCAGCTTCTACAAAAACTCTAATATTTTCTTTCACATCTTCTTGACCAATATATTCACTAATACTTTCTGGTCGAATAGTATTATCCATCAATTGATCATCTTCTAGATGATAATTAGTAACAACACTCTCCTCTTGCATAAGCACCTCTCCTTTCTATTATCGCAATAATAATTTTAAAGCCTCTTTTATTTGCTCTTCAATGGAACTATTTTCATCCACTTGACCAATAACTTTCTTAATTTCTTTATCTTTATATCCTAAAGCAAGCAAAGCTTCTTGTAATTCTTCTTGATTTTCTACAACATCATCCGTAATACCAGTACCAATAAATTCTAGCTTTCCTTTTAAATCTAAAATAATCTGTCTAGCTAATTTCTCACCAATTTTAGGAAATTTTTTCAAATATAAAATATTTTCTCTCTCGATTGCATCCATAATTCCTTGAATAGAACCAACCGCTAAAATAGGAAGAGCCATACGACAACCAAGTCCCTTAACACTAATAAGTTTTAAAAACAATTCCTTTTCTTCTCTAGTCTTAAACCCAAATAAAGCTTCTTCATCTTCTTTTACTTGTTGATAAACAAAAACCTTATATTCTTTTCCTACTTCAAAAGCATAAGGATTAGGCACATAAATTAAATATCCTATTCCATTATTATCTACTACAATAGAATTATACTTTAACTCTACAACAGTTCCTTTAATATAATCATACATATTCTTCAACTCCAAAACTAATTATATAACAAAACCAAAAATCTAGCAATCGAACACAAAATAAAAGCAACAATTACAAGCGAACTGTTGCTATCGTCTAAATTTTCTCTTAATATATTGAAAAGCTTGTTGAAATCTTTCCCTAACACTAGGAAAGAGCCATGAAAAAACAATAACTAATAACCAAAGGCAATCAATATACCTTCCATCGAAGAAGGAACGAATTCCAAAAATTGCTAAAAGAACAAAAAATATTCCTAATACAAACACAATAAATAAATTAATAATATTATTTTTTTCACTATTAGGGAATGCTTTTTTTCCTCTTCTTTGAAGCATCTCATCAGCTTGATTCTTAAATTCTTCGTATCGTGATAAAACTTCTTCAAAAGACAAATCACCATCACGAGAGTATTCATCATCTCGCATAGTAATATTACCATTCTCATGTATTTCTACATCGATTCTAGCAAAATCTTCTACAGGCAAATCTATATCATAAGCTTTTCCAAGCATTTTAATTAGTTTATTACGACAACTATTAGAAATAAAAGAAGCCTCATTAATATAGACTTTTATTTCCGTATTTATCTTTTTTAATTCCGCTTCTTTGTTCATAATATTCTCCTATTAATCTTCTTTTAAATTATAATATACATCCTGTACATCATCTAAATCTTCTAAAGTATCAACTAACTTATGTACTTTCTCTTGACCTTCTTCATCAAGAGTAACCTCCATATTAGGTATATAAGTAAGTTCACACTCTAAAAACTCTTTTACACCATTTTCTTCTAAAGCATTTCTAACACTAGCAAAATTTTCAGTATCGGTAGTAATTAAATAATTATCTTCTACTTTTTGGAAATCTTCTGCACCAGCATCAAGTGCTACCATCATCATAGTATCTTCATCATAGTCAGCAGGAATCACAATAGACCCGCGACGAGAAAACATATAGCTGACAGAACCATCAGTACCTAAATTTCCACCTGCTTTAGTAAAAGCGCTACGAACTTGTGAGGCTGTTCTATTACGGTTATCAGTTAAACAATCTACCATGAATGCAACTCCACCGTGACCGTACCCTTCATATCTAACACTTTCATAATTTTCGGCATCTCCAGAACCAGTAGCCTTCTCAATTGCTTTATTAATATTTTCTTTTGGCATATTCTGTGCTTTTGCTTTATCAACAGCTAAACGTAAAGCTGCATTCTGATCCGGATCAGGACTACCACCTTTAGCTGCTACCATAATTTCTTTTGCTAATTTTTGAAACACTTTTCCACGAGCAGCATCGATTAATCCTTTTTTACGATGAATCGTTGCCCATTTAGAATGTCCACTCATACTATTACCTCCTTTTCCTAATATATAATATCATACTTAATATACTTTGTAAATGAACAAAAACATGATAAAATATATGTGAAAGAAGGGAAAATATGTATCTACAAGTAAAAAGAAAAAAAATAAAACTAATAGAACTAACAGGTTTTTGGAATCGCTTTAAAGGATTAAAATTCGTTCTAGAACCAATAGACTATGGTATTAAATTCCCTAAAAAGAAATTCGTAACTACTAATTTTCTATGTCAAAAAATAGATATAGTTTTAACTGATAAAGAAGATAATATTTTATATATGTATGAAAATATGAAAACCGAAAAATATATTTTCCCAAAGAAAAAAGTCTATAATGTTTACTTCTTACCATTAAATACAGTAAAAAATTTAGAACCAAACACAAAACTAAAAATAGTACAAACACAGAAAGAAAAAGAAGAAAAGAATACAAAAAAAGATGAAAAATAATTCATCTTTTTTAGTCACCAACCAATTTTATACTCTTCATGTCAATTAATATCCATCCAAAATCCCCATTAGAAACTAAGGTATGACAGTAAGAACAAACTCCATGATTGTCCAAATCTAAAACAGCACCACAGTTTGGACAATTAGTTTCTTTTTCTAATAAAGTACCCATAGTTTTTATACCTTTTTTTCTAGCAAAAGTTAAAATATAAGATTTATAACTATCATCATAAATATTTTCTTTATTAATAGAAGCACATAAGGCAACAATTAAGATTTCTTTATCACCTTCTACTTTAAAATCCTTAAGTAAAACACCCTTAATAGCATAATTAGAAATCACTGCTCCGGCAGCTTTAATATCCTCAAATAAGGAAATGTGTCTTTGATATAAGTAATCACTTTCAAAACGACGTAACATAATAGGATTTTTCTTATCTAAAGCCTCTAAAATAAGAGAATATAAATGCTTTACCCAAGCATAAAAATCTGCCTTAGAAAACTTCGAGTCAACAGCAAGTATTTTCTGCAAAACTTCCTCCTCAGATAATGGATAATATTCAGAAATCATAATTTCTCCATCACCATCTTTATCAATCATCTCACATGATTTCTCATCTAAAATACCCTCGACTGTGCTTTGAGAAGTATAAAGAATAGAATTATTATCTTTTTCCGGAGTAAAAAGTCGACTACTGCAATAAAGAATAGCAAAATAAGCAGGCAAAGAAAATAAAGTCGCAATAGGTGCCACACCTCCTTCATCAGCCATACAAGCCAGAACAGATAAGATAATAATAGAAAATAAAGAAATCAGTAAAAAAATTCCTAAAACAGCATTACCCGATCCACCTTTTTTATTCATATTAACACCTCTATTCTTATACTACAATAAAAGTATAACTAAAAAAAGATAAAAGTACATCTTTTATCTTTTTTATATACATCTATTTGTCACGTAATTGCGCATCGTGAGTAGATACAACTTTATCAATAATTCTATTAAATACCTGCATAACTTCTTCATCAGTAAGTGTACGATCTTCAGCCATAAACAATAAATTATAAGCAATAGACTTCATACCTTCTTTAACATGCTCTCCTTCATAAACATCAAATACATGAATAGAATCTAAAAGTCTTCCACCTGCCTTTTTAATAGTTGCCTCTATCTCGCTAGAAGAAACTTCTCTAGGAACTACAAAAGCAGCATCTTTCATAATCGTTGGATACTTACTAGCTTCTTTATATTTAAGTGGTTTCACCTTTTGCATCAAAGCTTGTAAAGAAATCTCACAAACATAAACATCATCCTTACATACATTAGGATGTACTCGTCCTAAAATACCAATAGGTTTTCTATCTAATAATATTCTACAAGATTTACCAGGATGCATATCTGGAATAGCACTAACTTCAAAATTATAACGGTTTTGGAACCCAAAATAAGTAAGAATATCTTCTACAAAGCCTTTCATTAAATAGAAATCACATGGAATACTTCCCTTCCAAGGATTAACAATATAATTTCCTTTCATCAAAAAGCAAATCTTACTCTCTTCTTTATAATTTTTATCATAAGTTTTAGCCACCTCATAAATCATAACATCTTCTACTTTACGTGCTTTATTATACTGATATACATTTAATAAAGATGGAATTAAAGTAGTACGAACAACACTTTTATCAGTACTCATAGGATTAGGAAGAACAGCTTTTTCCTTACCTTCATAATCAAATTTTTGACTCATATCTGGAGAGACTAAGGTATAAGTTTTTACTTCATTAAATCCTAAACCACGAAGCCTCTTAGAGACGGCCTTACGATACTTAACATCTCCAACATACTCTCCACGACGAATTCCTACTTTTGGCAATGTAGAAACAAGTTTTTGATAACCATAAAGTCTCCCAATCTCTTCTGCAATGTCATTAACATTAGGATCAATATCAAGTCTTCTCTTAGGAATAACTACTCTAAACTTCCCATTCTCTAGTGTATAAGGAAAATCAAGTCTCTCCAGTTCATACCGCATATCATCTTCTGTAATACGAATACCTAACATCTTATCAACTTGTTCAGGAATAAACTCTACTACTTTTTCACTTTTATCAACAACATCATGACTCGCCATGCCAGAAAGAACCTTCGCACCAGCGTATTTTTCAAGTAAATGACAAGCACGATTAATAGCCATCAAAGTATATTCATAATTTAATCCCTTACCATAACGAATACTAGCTTCACTACGAAGATCTAGGTGAGCGGCAGTATAACGAATACTAACAGCATCAAAAATAGCAGCTTCAATTAAAATATTTTTAGTAGTATCAGTAACTTCCGTATTTTCTCCACCCATAACACCAGCAATACAAACAGGCTTTTCTCCATCCGTAATTACAATGTCACTACTGCGTAAAATACGATTCTTTCCATCAAGAGTAACTACTTCTTCCCCTTCTTTCGCATCTCTTACCAAAATATGATTTCCTAAGGTATCCTTATCAAAGAAATGAAGCGGTTGACCAAACTCTAACATAACATAATTAGAAATATCAACTACGTTATTAATAGGTCTCATACCAGCTGCAATCAAACGTCTTTGAATAAACTCAGGGGACTCTCCTATTTTAACATCCGTTACCATTTTAGCTAAATAATAAGGACATTTACTAGTTTCAACATCTAAAGAAAAATGTTTATCAACAGAGTCACTCTCTTCTTGATAACTGCAATCAGGTAATGTTACTTTACGATTTAAAATAGCAGCTATCTCATAAGCAAATCCAATATGATAATAACAATCATTATTACGATGCTTATGAATATCAAGTTCATATAAAGTAGACTCAAGTCCTAAATAAACAAGTGGATCTTTACCAATAGGAGCATCATCAGACAATTCTTCAATACCACGAGCATAAGATTCATCTGTTTTTTCTTCAAGTCCTAATTCATATAAAGCACAAATCATACCATTAGACTCTACTCCACGAATCTTACTAGCTTTAATAACAAAATCACCTGGTAATACTGCTCCAGGTAGCGCAACAATTACTTTCAATCCTTCACGAACATTAGGCGCCCCACAAACAATTTGTTGTAACTCTTCATTGCCAACATCTACTTGACATAAATGTAAGTGATCACTATCTGGATGATCCACACAAGTAACTACTTTACCAATAACTAAATGATCAATATGATTCGTAATAACTTTTTCAACATTAATACCAGCTTCTGTAATCTTAATAGCTAATTCAGATAAATCTTGATCACTAATATCAATATAATCTTTTACCCATTCCAAACTAATCATCGTTCTCTAACTCCCCTCTATCAAAATGTTTTACTTCTCTTAAATCTGTATTATAAAAAGTTCTAATATCATCAATATCATACTTAAGCATAGCAACTCTTTCAGCACCAAATCCAAAAGCAAAACCACTCCAAACCTCAGGATCATATCCACTCATGCGCAAAACATTAGGATGAACCATACCAGCACCACAAATCGTAATCCAACCAGTATGTTTACAAATATTACATCCCTTTCCTTTACAATTAAAGCAACTAATATCGATTTCTACAGAAGGTTCTGTAAATTGATAATAACTTGGACGGAAACGAACTTCAACATCATCTCCAAACAGCTTTTTAAATAAAACTAAAAAAGTTCCTTTTAAATCAGATAGAGAAATATCTTTATCGACAAGTAATCCTTCAATTTGCATAAATTGATGTGAATGAGTTGCGTCATCTTCATCTCTACGATAAGTTTTACCAGGACAAATAACACGAACAGGTACTTTTCCTTTTCCTTTTAACATCGTACGTACTTGTACTGGAGAAGTTTGACTACGAAGTAAAATCTCTTCACCCTCAAGATAAAATGTATCTTGCGCATCTCTTGCTGGATGGCCTTTTGGAATATTTAACATTTCAAAGTTATATTTATCCTCTTCAATTTCAGGCCCATCAACTACATCATATCCCATAGACATAAATACTTCTTCTACTTCTTCAATTAACTTCTCTAAAATATTAGGAGCACCCATACTTACTTTAGTACTAGGCAAACTAATATCTATCGCTTCACTTGCAAGCTTTTGATTTAATTCTTCTTCTTCTAAACGAGTCTTAATCTCATCATAAGTAGTCTGAAATAAAGTACGAACTTCATTTACTTTTTGTCCAAAAACTTTTTTCTCTTCATTAGGAACATTCTTAATCTCACTATTTAACTCAGTAATAATTCCCTTCTTTCCTAAATATTTAATACGCAATTCATTCAAAGCCTTTAAATTCGAAACTGATTGTAAATCTTCTTGCATTTCTTTTGTAATCTCTTCTACTTTCATACTATCATCCTTTCTAAACAAAAAAATAACTATAACTTAAGGGTGTATAAAACACGGTACCACCTTAATTTATAGTTATTTAACTACCTCATTATCTTAACGCGATTAACGCCTATAATTTTGTTATAGGGACTCCTAAGACGAATTCATAAACTATTCTTATCTGTTTTCACCAACCACAGACTCTCTATTAAGAAATCATTTACTACTACTTCTTAATCGACATCGATACAGCTAGTATAACATAAAACAAAAAAAAAGAAAAGAAAAATTAAATTGTCATTAATTCTTGTTCCTTTTCTTTTAACATTTCATCAATCTTTTTGTTATAAGTTTGTACCAACTCTTGAACTTCTTTTTCCATTCCTTTTTCTGCATCTTCAGGTAATTCTTCTGCTTCTACCATTTCTAAAGCCTCATGACGATTATTGCGAACTGACACTTTAGCATCTTCTGCAATCGCTTTTACTTGCTTAGTAAGTTCGCGGCGCCTTTCTTCGGTAAGAGCTGGAACAACAATACGAATTGTCTCACCATCATTATTAGGTGTATACCCTAAATTAGCAGCAAGGATAGCCTTTTCTATTGCACCTAAACAACTTCTATCGAACGGTTTAATTAAAAGTTGAGTTGCTTCTGGCACTGATATCGTTGCTAATTGTTTAAGCGGAGTCATACTTCCATAATATTCAACCATAACTCCATCTAAGCTAGAAGGGTTAGCTCTACCTGCTCTAACAGATGCAAAGCGTTTCTCTAAGTTTCTTAAAGTATTCTCCATACTTTCTTTGGTTAATTTGATAATATCATTATCCATTAAATTCATCTCTCCTTGTTATAATTATAATATAAAGTGAATTGAAAAGAAAGAAAAAAGTAGAAATTAATCTACTTTTAAGACTCAACTACTAATTCAGAAGAAACAAATACATAAGAACCATCTTCATTAGAAAAAGTCAATTTATATAAACTACCTTTTGCAACATTATTATCACTTTCTATTGGGAATGTTGTATTAGAATCTAGCTCCAACCCTTCCACTTTTTGTGTTTTGTTATAATCTTTATAATAATCAGTTGCACTAGCTCCACCAGCAAATAAAACCCTAACATATAATTCTATTGACTGATTATTTTTTAAAGCCCTAACAACTTTCTTTAAATTAGTAGGTCCACAAGTACCTCCACATGCTGGAGGAGTGTTAATAACATATTTTTGATTAGCACTATCATATTCAAATATTGGACAAGAATTAATAGTTCTATGAGTAAAAGAATAGTTCTTTCCAAAAGTATTTCTAATCTTAGTCTCTAACTCACTAGCTGTAAAAGCATCCCCAATCTGAGAAAAAGGATATTCTATACCCTGTGCTTGTTTTTCTCTATAAATTTGTGATAAAGCAATATCAAAAACTAAATCATTAGAAAGATCACTAGCTAAAACTTTCTTATCTTGATAGTAATTATTTACTCCACAATAAGAAGTTAAACCATTTGAAATATTAGTAAATAAAGTTTGAATCTCTTCACTATTTACATCAACTTCAACTAATTCATCTTGAGCTTCTTCACTAGCCTCATCTTTTTTATTATCTTTATTCTTCTCTTCTACTTCTTCTTTAGCAATAAATTTGTCATAAACAATATACCCTGATGTTACTACCAAAGCTAATACTAAAATAACAACCAAAACAATAAGTCCCCTGTTTTTCTTGTTCTCATTCATAAACATACTCTCCTTATATAATATAAAATACCACATAATAAAAACAAATAAAATAAGGAATCAAAAAAAAGATGTCCAATTAGACATCTTATGCATATTCTGAAATTAAATTTAAATATTCATTTTCTAATTGCTCTGTAGTTTCTTGATTAATAGTAGAATCCTCATGAACCAAATAATCCACTTGATCTAAAACTTTTCCATTACGAATTACATAAACAACAGGTAAAGAAGTATCTTCCGTAATATTTAATAGTTTAGCTACTTCTTTATACTTTTTACTCTTTTTATGTTTGACATTTTCCGGATTAAAGTAATAAGCCTTTTCAACATTTTCTTTCTCTAGCACACCATTCAACACTTTAGCACCATAAGTAGACCATTCACAATCAGAGTTTCCTAAAAACAAAATACCAGATTGATTGTCAAATAATGCCAAAACATCATCTACATCAGCATACTGAAAAGGATTGTTTTTACTAATAGAATATTCATTAGCAAACTTTTCCGCATCACTCAACTCTTCTGTCTTTTTAAGAGAACATCCACTAATAAGAAACAAAAAACTACAAAATACAATTAAAATTACTACTTTTTTCATGACTACTCCTTAATGGAATTATGCTCCTTGAATTTGACTCATAACTTCATCAGCAAAGTTTTCTTGTTTCTTTTCAATTCCTTCTCCTACACCGTAACGAACCATAGAAACAATTTCTCCACCATTTGACTTAACATAGTTCAATACATTAGTATTAGAATCTTTAATAAAAGCTTGTTCTTCTAAACAAATTTCTTTATAAAATTTATTAAGTCTACCAGTAACCATTTTTTCAGCTATATCTGCAGGTTTTCCTTCAGCCATAACTTGTTCTTTAATAACATGAGATTCTCTTTCAACTAATTCTGCTGGAACTTCATCACGTCTTACAGCTGTTGGATTCATAGCAGCAACATGCATAGCTACATCTTTAGCAACTTCATCTGTTGTATTATCCAACACAACAACTGCAGTAATCTTTCCTCCCATATGTGAATATACACCAAAAACTTGACTATCAGTCTTTTCAATTCTTTCAAATCTTCTAAAACTAATTTTTTCACCAATTTTAGCAACGAAATTAACGATTGTTTCTTCTACTGTTTCACTACCACCATCGATAGTTAATTTATTAGCTTCTTCCATTGTTTTAACATCATTATGTAATAAAGTTTTTATTAAAGATGAAACTAAACCCTTAAAATCTTCATTTTGAGCAACGAAATCAGTTTCACAATTAACTTCTAATAAAACAGCTACATTTCCATCAACTTGTGCCTCAGTTAATCCTTCAGCAGCAATTCTACTTTCTTTCTTTGCAGCTTTACTAATACCTTTTTCTCTTAACCAATCAATGGCATTTTCCATATTTCCATCTGTAGCTTCTAATGCTTTTTTACAATCAAGCATACCAGCTCCAGTTCTTTCTCTTAATTCCTTAACATCACTTGCTTTAATCATCTTAATCCTCCTCTTTTTTATACAATAAAAGGGAAAGTACCATCCACCCTCCCAATATTAGTTTATCACAATTATTTAGATAAAACTTCAATTAATTCAGCTTTTTTCATAGCAGAATAACCTTTAACACCAGCTTCTTTTGCTTTAGCTTTCAAATCAGCTAATGTCATAGAAGATAAATCATCAGTTTCTTTTACTTCTTCTTTAACTTCTACTTTTTCTTCAGCCTTAATTTCTTTTTTTACTTCTGCTTGTTCTTCTTTTACTTCTGCTTTTTTAGCTTTCTTTTCTGATTTTGCTTTATCATCATCATTAATATAGTCAATGATTTCATTACCATTAACTTCAGCAATAGCATTAGTTAATACACCAAGTAACAATTTAACTGCACGAACTGCGTCATCATTACCAGGAATAACATAATCAACTAAATCAGGATCACAGTTAGTATCTACAATACCAAATACTGGAATACCTAAAATACGAGCTTCTTTAATTGCGTTTTCTTCTTTACGAGGATCAACAATTACTAATGCTTGAGGTAATCTCTTCATCTCACGAATACCTCTTAAGTTTTTATCTAATTTAGCATATTCTTTCTTGATTTGGATAACTTCTTTTTTAGGTAATAAATCAAATGTACCATCAGCTTCCATTTTATCAATATCGTCCATTCTCTTAATTCTTGAACGAATAGTCTTAAAGTTAGTTAAAGTACCACCTAACCATCTTTCATTAACGAAATACATGTTAGTTCTAACAGCACATTCTTCAGCTGCTTCTTGAGCTTGTTTCTTAGTTCCTACAAATAAAACTTTTCCCCCAGCTTCAGCAATACCTTTCATTGCTTCATATGCTTCTTCTAACTTTTTAACAGTTTTTTGTAAATCGATAATATAAATATCATCTCTTGTAGTATAGATGAATTCCTTCATTTTAGGATTCCATCTTCTTCTTTGATGTCCAAAATGAACACCAGCTTCTAATAAATAATTCATTGATACTATAGCCATAAATATAATTCTCCTTTTCGTTTTATCTTCTATTAGTTTCTAATATTTACCACCCTAAGGCACTAGATAAATAAATTCGCTAATATGTTTATTTTATTTAGTTAATGCAGCAACTAATTCTGCTTTTTTCATTGTAGAATATCCTTCTACTTTAGCATTCTTAGCAGCTTCTTTTAATTCAGCAACTGTCATTTTAGAATAATCAACAGCTTCTTTTGTTTCTTCTTTCTTAGTTTCTTTCTTTTCTACCTTTTTTTCTTCTTTTGCTTCTTTAACTTCACCCTTACCAGCAGTTACAGTAACTTCATGTCCAATAACTTCTTCTTGACGAGTAACCTTTCCTGCTTTTCCATCACGAGCGATTTTTACAAATTCGCTAAACATTTTTGGATCGTTAATAGCGATTTCAGATAACATTTTACGGTTAACTTCAACACCAGCTTTAGTTAAACCTTCGATAAATCTAGAATAACTAATATCGTTTTGACGACATGCAGCATTAATTCTAGTAATCCATAATTTTCTGAATTCTCTCTTTCTTTGTTTTCTGTCTCTAAATGCATATTGTCCAGAATGCATTAATTGTTCTTTTGCTGACTTATAAAGTCTATGTTTACTACCAAAGTAACCTTTAGCTTGTTTTAATACTTTTTTATGACGAGCCTTTGTAACTGCTCCATTCTTTACTCTTGCCATGTTTCTTCCTCCTTCAAATTATTACATAAAATTAAATTACATTCTTTAATCTGTTTTGATCTGCTTTACTTAAGTTAGATCCTTTTCTATTCTTTCTATTAACACTTGTAGATTTTGCTCCAGTGTTATGACGACTTCCTGGACGTCCAATTTTATAATCATTCTTACGTGCTTTAACAACTTTTGCTGTTCCTTTATGTGTTTTAATTTTTGGCATAACTTTTCCTCCTACTATTTATTTTTCTTTGGAACCAATAACATAGTCATGGTTCTACCGTCTAATTTGGGACTTTGTTCTATATCCGCAATTTCTGTAACGCGAGATGCAAATTGTTCTAAAACTTCTCGACCTAATTCCGTATGAGCCATCTGACGTCCTTTAAAACGAACAGTTAACTTAATACGATCACCCTTTTCAAGATATTTAGTAGCATTTCTAAGCTTAGTTTCGAAATCTCCAACATCAATAACAGGTGATAAACGATACTCTTTTAACTCAGACATATTAGCTTTTTGTCTCTTTAATGCCTCTTTTTCTTTCTTACGTTTTTCATAACGATATTTGTTATAATCCATCACTTTACATACTGGTGGATTAGCATTAGGACTCATTAAAACTAAATCTAAATTAGCATAACTAGCCAAAGTAAGTGCATCTTGAATAGATTTAACTCCAACTTGTTCCCCATTAGGACCAATAACTAATACTTCACGAGCCTTAATTTGATCGTTAATAGGTTGATTTCCCTTATTATTTGCTATAATTAACACCTCCATATATTACAAGAAAAAGAAAAGTGGATATAAAATTATATCCACTTCAAACCAAAACGTAACAAAAAATAAATTTTGTTCCTAGGCTTTTGACCCATCGCTAGTTGCAATCAGGTGGATATAAATCTCTTTCCTTTTTTCTCGACTAGTAATAGTTTATGCGAAAACTATTGTTTTGTCAACATCTTTTTATCTTTTTGACATCTTTTTTTGATATGAATCACGATTTATTTCGTAAGTATGCATATCATTAAGCTTACCATAAGCATAATAAGCTTCTGGTCGAACTCCTATTTCGTGATATCCAACTGCTTCATGTAGTTTCTTTGATGGTAAATTAAATTCAAATACATTACTAACTAAAGAATTATAAGGTCCATTGCTAAATTGCTCATCAAGGAATAACTGCATTGCTTCTGTCCCATATCCTTTATTCTGCTCACTTCTATCCCCAATCATAACTTCTAAGTCAGCAGTCTTATTATACAAGTCTTTACTAAATAAGTTAATATAACCAATAATATTACCATCTTTTTCTATTACATAATCAACAGATTCCAATTGCTTTTTAGCACGATAATCATTCCAGTTTGTCTTATATTCCCCAAGAGGAATAGATACGCTAGGATCATTTAAGAAACTAGCCATACGAGGAATATATTCTTCTTGACCAGCATATTTAGAAAGAACTATACGATTTCCTTTTAAAACTTTTTGTAAATTTGCTTCATCAACGGCCATATCTTGAATAGAACGAGCATCATTTGAAAAACTTAATTGAGTAGGAAAATGCTTTGTTCCATATAAAGGCTTAGTACATTGAAATGAAATCGTACTGTATAAATTATCGCCCATACGAGAAGCATGCTTTCTCTCACTCATAAACTGTAACTGAGAATGAGAACAAATATCCAAAACTTGCTTATTAAATGCAGGAACATCCACAACAATACTATGTAAATTCATAATATCAAAAGCATATTCTAACATCAAATCAGTAGCTTGTGCTCCTTTAGAAACTTGAGACCCATAATCAATTTCTGGACTCATTTTAATCCACATATGACTTCTTTGATTCATAGCTTGAGTATTAGCAAAGCCTGTTAGACCAATAAATTGATTAGTATTTTTGTCAACAACGGCAAATACATTTTTAACAGCCATATCGTTTAACTCATTACGAGCATCTTCTACACTCGCTATTTTTTCTCTTTTATAACCTTCAAAAACAACATCAGAATCATTTACCCATCCCATATATTGTTCTGCATCATCTAAATTAATAGATGCTAAATATATATCTTTTCCTTCTATTTTCTTATAATAACCCATAGATACCCCCTAGATTAAAAGGAATCATAACTAGATTCCTTTTGCTTTTAAACTACACTTAATAAACGTATATAATATAACTACTTGTTCATAAACTAATAGCATCATAATTATCGAACTCTTGCTTTACCTTCTTCTTGATAAATAGCTCCAACAAATTGACGACCAAATTTTTCAGCTTTACCATTAGAAGCAGCACTGTTAGAATAATACATAGAATCAACAATAGTATCATGATTATCCCAAATAATATTTTCCCAAGGAATTCTAACCTCTCCAAATTGGTCGGCTAATGCATTATCTTGATTAATTGCATAGGAATCAACTTCTTTTCCATCCTTCATAATTCTTCCTGGAACAATAGCTCCCGTTTGATCCCAAACTTGCTCATCATTTGCCCATTTTGGTCTATTTTCTGTATAGACCCAACTATCTCCTGCACGAGCTCCAACATGAATGATAATATCTTCTGGTTTACTACCTTCACGGTATAATGCTTCAATAGTCATCTGTGGAATTCTTTTATCAATCATTTCACCACCACAGTGAGCAACAGCAGTAATACCTTGTTTTCTATCTTCAGCTGTAACAACAGCACAGTCAGCAACTGGATGTCCTAAAGCAACACCTTTCAAATTCTCTCTCATCATTAAAATATCTTCATCTATATCTGTCCACCCATTAGGATTAGCCTCTACATAATCCTGTGTAATTTCAAATACAGAACCATCCAAATTTTTCTGATCAGCCATAAACATTTTTCGCCAATCAAATCCTTCAGCTTCAGCAAACGCTTTACGATGTTCTTTGAATATTGCACTTCTTAGAGCGCCATTTCCTCTAAAATCCACATCTTGGACTTCTTCTAAAGTTTTTAAATTTTGCATGTCTTTAATCATTTTCTTATCTGCATCTGTAATATTTGTGTAACGAATAGTTCCTCCATTCATCGCACCATAAATGTTTTTAGAATCTAACATTCTTAATTTAACCGTATTCATAAATTTTCCCCCTTCGATTTATGTAGCTAGATTATACCACAAATCATCAATTTTGTCAATCCCACGTTACTTTTTTGCCTTTACAAACACTTCATCGTTCCCAATAAGAGTTGATTTAGCTTCAATATCCACAGAAGAAAGTAAAACCATATCTCTCGCAACATCTTCTGCCCTTTGAGACAAATCTTCTTCATTAGAACTAATTCCTTGCTGTAGAGAATACACATTTGTCAAATACTCATTAACAGTAGAATCACCAGTATACTCTTCATGATCAAATTCAATAACTGCAGGCATATTTTCATAAGACACATATAAATTTTTACCAGCATATTCTGGATTATCTTCTTTTACACGTTGAGAAAAATACATATAAGAATTATCAACCAATTGTTGGTACTCAGCTTGATTCATACTATCACCTTGTACTGCCTTTAAAACACTATCAGCATCTAAAAATTCTGCTGCCTCTTCACTAATAGAAATACCAAGTTTTTCTTCTAAAGTAGTACTAATAGCTTGATTATCAGAAAAACTCATATTTTCTACTTGAGAGAAATCAACTTTCTCACCGTCTAAAGAATCTTCTCTAGAGCACCCTACAAAAGAAGTAGCTAAAAGTCCAATTGCAGCATAAGTAGCAAATTTCTTAATCTTCATCATAATATTCCCCCTCCTAAAACCAATGAATGCCTCTATTATATCATAAGGAAATAAAAAAAGAAAAGCTAAACTGTAACAACAGCCGAATCTTTTCTCATACAGCGTCTTTCTTTTGCATGACTAATAAATGCATCAATAACTTTTCTAGAATTTTCATCAAAATCATAACTAATCTCTGGATGCCACTGAACACCCAAATGAAAGGTATCCGTAGGATATTCAAGCGCTTCTATTTGCCCATCAGAACTAGTCGCAACCGTTCTATAAACATGATTACTTGTTGCATGATAATTATGAAAACTATTAACCATAATTTTTTCTTTACCAATAATTTCATATAGTTTACTATTCTTCAAAATAGTTACTTCATGAGATAAAGATAAGTCATCATCCTTTTGATTATGTAAAATATCACTCTCATTAGCTTCCAATTTTACTTCTTCATCATAACAACTCATCATTTGCATACCAAGACAAACCGCCAAAACCGGTACTTTCTTTTCTATCGCAACTTCTAATAAATATCTATCATACGGAGTAATTTTAATTCCACCTGGAAAAAACAATCCATCACAATACTCTAAATTCTTACAAATCAACTTTTTTTCTTCATCAGTTAATTCAGGAAATTCATTTCCCTTCGTATTAATATAATCTACATCTTGAACAGGTGTAATAGAAAAAACTTCCCCACCGGCCTTTTGAATCGCCCTTCTAACTTTTTCTCCAAGATATAAAATAGGTCTTCCATCATGCAAATGAGTATATCTTAAAGGTACTCCTATCACAGGTCTCAAACTATCATCCCTTCCAACAGAAATTCACAATATTTATAATAATATCACAAAAATAATTAAAAATAGCTATTTTAAATGATTTTGATATAAAAATCCTCCAGAATTACATCTTTTAAAATATCCCTTATAACTAGACAAAATAAACTTTTCATTATCTGGATGATAACGAACCACGTATCTCAGTTTTTTCCTAATTCTCTTCTTATTCTTCGACGGAAGTAAAATTAGCAGCTTCTTATTTCTTAAAATAAATCGATACCCCAAAAATATAAATCCCTGATGAATTTCAACAATTTGTGTTTTTTTATTAAATGACAATTTTAACTCTTCTAATTTTCTAAAAATTTGTTGATAACAGAAATTTAAATATTCTTTACTTTCATGCATTAAAATAAAATCATCCATATATCGAACATAACATTTAATATGCAATTTTTCTTTAATAAAATGATCTAAATCATTCAAATAAAAAATAGCTAATATTTGACTAGTCATATTTCCAATAGGAAGTCCTTTACCACAATTATATCTAGGAACTTTTTCCAACTCTAAAATCCTATAAGATAAGTTACCCTCTTTTCTCTTTAACCTGTCAATTTCTTTATAAATCAAAGCATCTATTTCCTGATTAATATACTTTTTATTAGTACTTTGAATAATTTCCCATAACAAATCTAATATTTCAGAATCATGAATTACCTTCCTCAATTTTTGAAACAAAATAATATGATCTATTGAATAAAAATATTTAGCGATATCACATTTTAAAACATAAAATTTATCATGTTTTCTTTTTAATGAATGAATATACTTTTTAATATAAAATAACCCCTTATCTGTCCCCATACCTATTCTTGTAGCAATATTCATAGGAATCAACTTTTTTTCTAAAATAGGAAACAAAATATATTTACTAACCAAATGATTAATAATTTTATCTGAAAGATTTTCACTCATAATTACCCTGTATTTAGGTTTTTTAATTAAAAAAACATGATATTTCCTATGTTGATATTCTCTATTTTTTAAAATTTCATAAATAGTAATCAAATTACATGAATAAAAAAGTTCATAAACAAAAATCTTATCTTTATGCTTAGTATTTAAACGAATAGTATGATAAACATCCATTAATTTTTCTAAATCAAGTAAAACAGCATAACAATCAATTGGATTTTTCACTACGTATTACTCCATAAGCAATCTTACGAATTTCCAACAAAAAATTAGCAATAGACTCATATTTTTTAAAACTAATAAACTTTCTTTTATAACTAATTCTCATATAATAATCAAGCATAGATAACTGAATTAATAAATTTTTTAAATACTTTATTTTTATTCTAGTAATATTTTCTATCCGATAAGAAAAAATAGATTCAATCAACAAATACATAGTTTTTTCAATATTATTACATAAAACAAACTCTTTTTTTGGAAAATTAATTAACTGCTTAGCAATATAATCCATTGTCTTTTCACTACATGTAAGCAATTTAAATTCCTCATTACATCCCATCAATAAAATCCTTAATTTTATTATAATTACTACTATCTTTGGCAATTAAAAAACAAATTCTATCTAACAAAATATCTAAAACTGCCCGATCATTAAATTCCTTTTGAGCCTGTTCCAATAAAATAAAATATTGATTATCACTACTAACAAAATTATTATCATCATCCTTATCAATATAAATATAAGATATTTCCTTTTCTTTCAAAATACAGCTAACACGCTCAAAAGCACTTTTAGGAAAACCAACTTTGTCGTCTTTTATTTGATAAGAAAACAAATAATGAAGAAGTAAAGCATCCATACCAAAACTAATAATAAAACTACCTGACCCCAATAAAATTACAGAGTCAAGATATTCTCTTTTTATTTCTTTATATCTATCTTTTAATTTCATATAATCTCCTAATAAATAAAGCAATATAGTATCTAACAAAACAAGTAAAACTTCTCATCTTGTATCTATATTATATATTCTGGTAAAACCATAGGCTAATCTTGTTTCCAATCTATAAAGATTATGTTACAAAACATTACTTCCTCTCATTATTAACCATAATCAATAATACTCGGTACATTAGTAATCATACTAACTAATAGTAGGAATCTGGACGCACGCCGTAACCATTCGACACCCAATTCGTATTCAAATACCCCGTAGAGTTAACGTTCCACGCGTTCGCAATAGCGTTAGACGAATTAAAGTTAGACGGCGAAAAGCAACAGAAAATATAATAGATTAACCTAAAACAGCAGTTCAAAATGAAGAGTCATTTTGAACTATTCTACTTCACAACAACATATGGATTTTCAGCGGTTCCATCACCTCCAGATATCAGCACATCAGCTGACAGATTAACAACTGGACGCACGCCGTAACCATTCGACACCCAATTCGCACCCAAATACCCCGCAGAGTTAACGCGCCACGCGGTCGCAGGAGCGAAAGGCGAAGGAAAGTTAGACGGCGACATAGTCCAATAAGTTTGACCTGTATATAAATAATATTGTGTATTAACAGAATTATAAAGTCCACCAGCCATTGCTGCTTCATCCACTGTAATAAGTCCTACTGGATAAATCAATTTACCATTTCCCTTAGCATTCGAAACTGTAAAAGAATCAGAAGACTGCGGACATATCAAAGTTGGATTTTTTTGTTGATAAACTCGCTTATATGCCCCATATGTTGTAGTAGGTGAAAGCAAATATCCAGAACCGGTATTTAAAGTCCTATCATTACAAAAAATTTCATCACTCAAATAACTAGCATAAGAATTACCAGAACTATCCTTCTTATTTAAAATATTATCCTTATACCAAGTATCTACTTTTGTTTTAATAGTAGAATCAGTAGTATTATTCAAAGTAGACTCATAATTTTTAGAACTATAAGATAAAATCTTCACTGTTGCTGTATAGGCATTTACATATTTAGTCACATTTTTCAAAGATGTACATGTACCAGTAGCACTAGTAGAAAAACAAGTATATGGATATTTTGTAATAGCTTCATTATATACTTCTTTCCAAGTACCATAAATAGATTCTCCAGTTAATTTAAAAGTTTTAGTAGCTTCATCAAAAGTATAAGCAGATCCAAAATAATACTTGACATTTTCACTAAAATTTACATAATTAGTAGAACTATTTTTATCTAAATTAAGCTCATAATCTTCAGAATACATATATCCAACGTAGGTTGGATCATAATTTTTAGAATTAAAAGCACTTGTACCAATGGAAGTTGCTGCACCAGTAGCAGAAGGAGAAGTTCCCGAATAAATCATTCTAACACTACCATCACCATTTTCACGTATAATACGCCAAGTAAAACCTGCAAAAGAAACATAATTATTCTTTACGTTTCCACGATAATAATAACTAGTACCATCATTATCTGCTGTAGCGTATAAACCAATTTCAGAATCCAAAGATTCAACTGTTTTATATGTATGTTTAACAACCTCCGTCACTCGATAAGTAACTGTCCCATTAGAAGCAACTTCTTTTTTATAAGCCTTAATTTGATATAAGGTAGCACAAGTATTCCATGTACTAGTAGTACCACCACAAGTATAATAATCAATATAATCATCTGTTAAATCTGCATTAGTATAATTCTGTAAAGTAAAAATACCAGTAGAAGAATTGAATGAATAACTTTTCGCTAATGTAAAATGAGAAGTCGTTGAAATCACACCATTATTATTAGTAACAGTTGAAGATGTTTCCTTATAAGTAACTGTTGGAGCCATCTTAGCAAAAGCACCCACACCTTTTTTGCTAATATAACTTTTCGCAGCAGCCGTACTATCTGAATAATTTTCCATAACTAACATACAATCTGACAATCTATTAAACCCATTATTAATACAAAAATTATTTTCTGGAACAGTAATACTTCCAGTAGCATTCGACGAAGTAGAAAATAAAGAATAACTATCCGAAAACCAAGTAATAACAATTAGACTTATCCCTAAAACTACAAAACATACTCCTAATATAATCTTATTATGATGCATAACAATTCCTCCTAGCGCATATCTGCTTGAACAGCATCTAATTTAACATTAAATTTAACTTCCGATTTCAAATTAGTATCAGCAGTAGTATACACTTTGATTTTTTGAGATGATTTAGAATTGCCAATTCTTTTTTTTAAAACAACCTTTTCCTCACCTTTAGAATTAGTATTACCATCTTCATCTAAATAACGAAATAAACCAATAGACCCATCTTGATTTTCAATAGTAATTGTATAATCAACTGCTACAGAACTTACAATCGTTTTCCCATTACGAGTTTCAAAATTACTAACTGTAATAAAAAAATATGGTTCATTGTTTTCAATATAATTATCATCAGTATCTACTTTCAAATGACATATAATATCGCCAGTAGTAGAACTAACTAAAACATCACTACGACTTTGATATGCAGCATAAGAAACAGGAAGCCCTAAAATAAGAATTGTAACAAATAAAATTATTAAACTTTTTTTTCTCATCATATAAACTACTCCCTACTTCACTTTTTGCATCGCCAACACTGAAAAAGAAACAGAAATATCTCGATTAGTCCAAGTTTCAGTTTCATCATCAGTGGTATAATCCCATTTCCAATAAATATTTTCCACTATTTTTTTATCAATATTTTTTAATAAAATATCATTTTTAATAGACGTAAATTCTTGAGTCATCTCTTCATCCGAATATAACTTTAAATGATTAGGCAAATTACTAGAGGCAAGAGAAATCTGATAAGAAACTGCAACTTTCGTACCGGAAAAATCAAATTCTAAAGCAATCTTTCCCTTGGTACCTGGAACAACTGAAGTCATACTAAAATCATTATCTATAATCGTATCTTTTAAATCAAAAGTTACAACATCACTTCCAATTCCATTTAAACGATATCTCCAAGGAGCCACTTTAATACTTGAATGTGACGCAGAGTTTGAAACATAGCTAGAATAAGTAAGCGGTATTAATAACAGAAAAAATACAAAGCACCCTATTCCTAAAAAAAATACAGTTTTCTTTCTACTTTTTCGATTTGCAACAATCCAATGAGTACCATTCAAATCAAGTAGTTCAACATATCCTAATTTTTCCCTAATACCCTTTCTACTCATAATAAACTACCTCACAATATTTGTTTTCCAAAAATTTCAATAGATAAATGATAAGAAGATTCAATATTAGAACCTATTGCTGTATCATTATCACTTTCAAACCACTTCCACTCTAAAAAGTACTCTTCCTCCTCGCCCTTTTTCAACTCTCCTAAAATATCGTTAAATCCCAAAATAGATTTCCATTCTGATTCAATATATTTATCTCCTTGTCTTAATCGATACTTCATATTAATATCAAAATCATTTTTTTCTTTAAAATTCAATTGATAAGACATACTACAATCAGTATCATTTTTAATAACAAAGCGATAAGTATTAGTAGAACCTGGTGCAATAACTTCTTCCATTTGATATAACGGATTTTTAAATATCTTCAATTGATTAGTTTCTTTCCAAATAACATCAGAATCTTCCACAATTAAATTACTATCAGAAGAAGGAACATTTTTATCGCAATTGCAATCTATTTCAAAAATATCACCATTAGAAACAACCATATCTCGGTTTTTATAATAAAACATCCTAAATAACAACCATAAAATAATAAATATTAAAATAATAATGATAATAATAAATAGAATATTATGATTCTTTGTTTCCTGATTCTTATTTGTTGTATTATCAATATTAGAATTCATAAAACCTCACCTCTTTTAAAATTCTAACAATCCAGCGATAATTCGTTAGATTGTTAGGAAATTAAAATCAATTTCCTAAATATTGCTCTACTGTAACTGCTATTGGAATAGAAATATTATCAATAGTAGAACCAATTTGTGTATCAGAAGAATTAGTAGACTCTTCATTTGTCCATGCAATTTCAATAGGAATTTCTAAAACAGAATCTACATCATCTAAATCAATAATTCCTGTATAAGTATTACCAGAAACTGGTCGATTATTTACCTTTGTAATTTTAATTTGACTATAATCATCAATTGCACTAGAATCAATAGTAATACTATATTTAATTGCAACTTTAGAACCTGTAGTATCCAACTTAATTTTTAAACTACCAGTACGACTAGGTGCAATATACCCATCAGCTATATAATCACTATCAGACCAAGTAACATAATCGCTATCCAAATTAAACGTAGAACTATTAACAATATTAGTATCATTAACTTTAACAGCCCATGTCGCAACTTTAGCATCACCAGTACCACTAGCCTGACTAATATAACGTGCATAAGACGTAGCAACGGCACTAATAACCAATACTAAAACAATGATAGTACCTATAACAATTCCTTTCTTTTTACTCATCCTACAATACCTCCTATACTATTTTAATAATTTAAAATTGTAGTCTTATATCACAGTTACTAAAAAAATAAAAGAGAGAAATAAAAAAGACTACTAAATCTGAATAAGATTTTGAAAAAATGGCATTCTATAAATATAAATACACAAATTTCATAATATTTGTTATATTACGAAAACTTTTTTTCATCTTATTCTAGATAAATTATAACTAATATCTTATCTTTTTGCAATTATATTTAATATTTTTTGTCAAAAATTGACAGTTTATTCAAGGATTAGTTATTAATTTTTAGTCAAATATTAGTCAATGGAGGTTAACCAATGGGAAGAAAAGGAGAAAATATTTTTCATAGAAAGGATGGAAGGTGGGAAGCTAGATATGTAAAAGGCTATTCTCTTTCTGGAAAATGTCAGTATGGTTACTTATATGGAAAAAGTTATCAAGAGGTTAAAAATAAGCGTATTCAAATTTTACTTAATTCTGATATTTCTACAAAACAACCTACTTATAATAATTATTTATTTAAGGATAAAATAGAATTATGGCTAAAGCAACAAAGATTTTCAGTAAAATCGTCTACATATACATATTACTCTTGTGTTGTTTATAAACATATAGTTCCTATTTTAGGTGATATTTTAATTTCAAATATTACCGAGACTTTAATTTTTTCGTTTATTGAGACTTTAATAGAATCACAGAAATTAAAAATGGCAACTATATATGAAATAGTAGGTATTTTAAAGCAACTTTTAGAATTCTGTAACATTTATATTAAATTTAAGTTACCAAAAAAAGAAAAGAAGAAAATTAGTACATTATCTTTGGAACAAAAAAAAGCAATTAGAATTATATATTTGTTCTAATTTTAATGACATTACTATAGGTATTTTATTATCATTATATGCTGGACTTAGAATTGGAGAAGTTTGTGCTTTAACTTGGGAAGATATTAATTTCTCTTCCGGATTTATACAAATAAGTAGGACTGTTTCTAGAGTTAAAAATTTTGATAAAAATAAAAAATCTAAGACACAATTGATTTTATCTTCTGCAAAAACAGAAAATGCAATTCGTTTAGTTCCTATAAATCAACAATTTATTTCTGTATTGCAAAAGTATAAATTTGATAGGAAGAAAAATGATGATTTTTTTATTTTATCTTCATCACGTCAATTTATGGATCCTAGAAATTACTATAATCAATATAAAAATATTTTGAAGAAATGTAATTTAGAGGAATTTAATTATCATGCATTAAGACATACTTTTGCAACTAATTGTATTGAAGGTGGACTAGATGCTAAATCTTTAAGTGAAATTTTAGGTCACTCTGATATTAGAATTACTTTAGCTTTGTATGTTCATCCTAGTATTGAGATTAAACAAAAATTTATGAATCAAGAGTTATTATGTCCTAGTTTTTTGAGTCATAATTCTAGTCAAAATTAAAAAGTATCTAAAGCTATTAGTTATTTTAGATACTTTTTCATTATATAACAAATATTACGAATTTTTTTATAAAAAAAAAGAATTAAAATTTAATTCTTTCTTCTACATAACTAACAACTTCTTCCAAAGGTAACACAATTTGTTTCATTGTATCACGATTTCTTAAAGTAACAGTACCATTATTTAAAGTATCATCATCTACTGTAACAACAAATGGAGTACCAATAGCATCACATCTTCTATAACGTTTACCAATAGATGCAGTCTCATCATAACTAGTTGAAAAATGACTTGCTAGCATACCATAAACTTCTCTAGCCTTATCTCCATGATATTTTTTATTTAATGGTAATACTGCCACTTTGTATGGAGCAAGTGCTGGATGGAATCTCATTACTTCACGACTATCTCCATTTTCTAATGTTTCTTCATCATATGCTTCGCATAAAAAAGCTAAAATAACACGATCTAATCCTAACGCTGGCTCAATACAATAAGGAATAAATTTTTCATTAGTTTCAGGATCAACACACATAAAATCCTCTCCACTACCTGCCATATGATTTTTTAAATCATGATCAGTTCTATTAGCAATTCCCCATAACTCATCAAATCCAAATGGATATAAATACTCAATATCAGTAGTTGCTTTACTATAATGAGCAAGTTCTTCTTTCTTTTGATCATAAAAATGTAAATGTTCACTCTTCATACCTAAAGAAGTTAAAAAGTCCATACAATAATTTTTCCAATAAATAAACCATTCTTCATCTTCTCCTGGTTTACAGAAAAATTCTAACTCCATTTGTTCAAACTCACGAGTTCGGAAAGTAAAGTTACCAGGAGTAATCTCATTACGAAAACTTTTTCCTGTTTGACCAATACCAAAAGGAAGTTTTGCACGCATACTTCTTTGAACATTTAAGAAGTTAACAAACATACCTTGAGCAGTTTCAGGTCTTAAATAAATTGTACTCTTCTTATCCTCAGTAACACCTTGGAATGTCTTAAACATAATATTAAAGTCACGAATATCAGTAAAATTCTCTTTACCACAGTTAGGACACTTAATATGATGTTCCTTAATAAAGTTTTCTAATTGTTCATGACTCCATCCATCTGCATGTTCACTACTATCATGCTCTTTTAAATATTGATTAACTATTTTATCAGCACGAAATCTTTCTTTACAATCTTTGCAATCCATAAGTGGATCTGTTGCCATCTTAACATGTCCTGATACTTCCCATGTCTTAGGATTCATTAATATAGCTGATTGAATACCATAATTATAAGGACTTTCTTGAATGAACTTTTTCCACCAAGCTCTACGAATATTTTCTTTTAACTCTACACCTAAAGGACCATAATCCCACGTATTTGCAAGACCTCCATAAATTTCACTTCCTTGGAAGATAAATCCATATTGTTTACAATAATTAGTTAATTTTTCCATTGTTAATTTTTCCATCTATTTCATCTCCTTTATTAATTCTATAATTTTTCTACTATCACTTTCTATCACCATATAACTAGCAGGAACATCCTCAATAAACCCAACCTGATATAAATGATATAACTCCTTGATAATTGGTGTATAAAAATAATCATAATTATATAAAATTATTTTCTTAGGTTGAATACTATTTTTATTTTCTTCAATTGCAATAAATAGTTCACTATAAGTCCCTACTCCGCCAGGCATAAACAATAAGCAATCACTATTTTCATATAGTGCCTGACTTCTTTCTATTGTATTTTTAGTAATAATATTTTGCTTAGTATCAAGTTCTTTTAAAGACTCTTGAAAAAGTAAATCTGAAACGGCAATTACCTCTTTAGAATTCTTTTTAAATTCATCATAAGCAATTGCCATAATCCCTCGGTGATACCCACCGAATACTAAATGACATTCTGGTATTTTAGCAACTTCCTGTAATAATTCCCTACTTGCTTCTAAATAAGAAGTATTAATATTATCTTTAGAGGTTCCTGCAACAAACAATCTCATAACATCATCCTCTCTAAAAAAGAAAAACTTCTAGAATATGTAAGGACGAGTTTTCCCGCGGTTCCACCTTACTTATTCTAGAAGAATCAACTTTATCACTATACTGCTCGCAGCTTTCCACACTGGTCATCACACTTATTACTATTAATATACAAAACTGCTGGTACAATGTCAAGATATTTTCCAAACTACCAACCAAAATAAATGTCATTAAAAAATAATATAGAAAAACACTTTAATTAATAGACAGCATAGCACAAAAAAAGAAACCTCAGTAAAATGTAGAGATACATATAACTGAGAATTCTAATATAACTAATTACATCATATAATAATTAGTGACGTCTACTACTAGCCGTAGATTGTTCATCTAGATTCAAACTCTGACGTATTGCTTTTCTTTTTTCTTTTAAATGGTCAGACATTTGATAAGTTAATTCTTTTGGAGCCTCCCAATATAAATAAATTTGAGTTGGTTGTCCATATGGAAGGTCAGTATACCAATTTTCTATAGGATTTTCAGTAACTAAATGCCCTGTTTGTAATCCTAGTTTAACAAAAGAACTTGATTCTGCTACTATACCTTGTGGTACATATGGAACTTGATCAAACAACTCATCAATCATTGGAAGGAATTGATTTAATCTTCCAGTAATTTCTTCTGGATTAGTTAATCTTTTTCCATTAGCATCAATAGTTGCTAGCTCTACTTGCTCTATAATAACATTTGCCATTTTCTCAAAGGCCATAAATACCTGTTCTTCAGGTCCTTTACTTTGTAAAAAATTTTCAACACTTTTTTCCATAAATATATTTTCCCCCTTCAATTTATGAATTAGCTAGATGATACTACAACACATCAATTTTGTCAAATTTATATCAATTACCAACATATTGATAGAAATTGTAGCACTCTCAAGTTACCAAATTAAATATTGGTATTTCATAATAGAAACTGGCGAAGAAGAATATTTTTTAATTCTTCTTTTAAAAGTAAAACTCTTAAATCTAGTTAACATACAACCATCCCCCTAAATGTGCCCATATTATAACATAAAAAAAGAAAAATGTCAATTGACAATTTTCTAGCTATGAATAGTTCTGAATGAATATTTAATAATACGTCTCTTTTTAGGATAAGAAATTAAGCATTCCAAAAATTCAACCATTTGAAATATAGTATATGCAAAAAGTATTCCAAAAATAATTAAAAAGTAAATATCAGCAACAACCAAAGCCAACATCAAAATACAAACCGCAACTAATGCTATCAAAAATCCTATAGTATCTAAAACCTTTAACATTTTTTCTTCTTTTAACATAATAATACCCCCTGAAATTAGTGGATATTATACCATAAAACTAGCTTTGTGTCAATTTGTTCAACTGCCTAATAAACTCTTTACTCTTTAAATAAACACCCGTATAGCGATCATAATAATCATCTAAAAACTGATTAATTTCCAAAACAACAGTATCACTAACCTCTAATTTAGATATATTTTTAATATCTACATAATAAAACAAACGTAATAACTTTATTGTTTTATCAGAAACAATAGGCTCATTATGATAACAGTTACGACACAAATATCCTCCGGAATTAGAGTCAATTGTAACAATCCCTTTATCACTACCACAGACACTACAACAATCAATACTAGGACTAACACCCAAATAATTTAAAAGCTTTAACTCTAAAATTTCAGTCAAAACAATAGGAGAAAATCCCTCTTCCATTTTCTTTAATGTATCTTTTAATAAGTCTAAAATTGCAGAATCATCATTTTCTCTTACTACTTGTAATGTAAGTTCTAACAAAAAAGAAGCATAGCTTACTTTTTCCAAATCTGTAAGCAACTTAGAATAAGACTCTATAACATCAACCGCAGTTAAAGTAGATATACCATCTTTTTTATAATAAATATGAAATTTTCCATATAAAAGTTTACGACTAACACCTCGTAACTTACATTTCATATTACGACAACCTTTAGACATAATACCAATAAGACCATGCTCTCTTGTAAAAACATTTAAAATCTTACTAGACTCACTATAATTTGTCTCACTTAAAACAATACCTTCTACACACTCTAATTTCAAAACTCATCACTTCTTCTTTATAACGGCTTGATACAAACGATAATATTTAATTTCACCTGTTTTTTTAAATAATTCCCATAAAATATTTTCCATTAAAAATCACCTCTATATTTTTATAGTGATGATTTCTTTTATTTTTTATTCAATTTTTTATTCATCTTCATCTTTTAATCCAAGTTCTAAGAAATATCTTTCTTCGTCTCTCCAATTTTTTAAAGTTTTTACATAAGTTTCTAAATAAACTTTTTTTCCTAAAAACGCTTCCATATCATGACGAGCACGACTTCCTATTTCCTTTAACATAGCGCCACCTTTACCGATAATAATTTTTTTAATATTATCACGGTCTACGACAACTAACACTTGAATATGAACAACATTTTCATCTTCTTCATAATTTTCAACATAACAAGTAACACTATGTGGAATTTCTTCTCTTGTAAGTTCTAAAACCTTTTCACGAACAAATTCTGCCATAATAAATCTTGTAGAAACATTAGTAAGATCTTCATCAGAATAAATCTTATCCATATCTGGTAAATACTTCTTTAAACAAGAAATTAAACTATCTAAATTATTTTTTTTCTTCGCAGAAATAGGAATAATTTCTGCAAAATCATACTTTTCTTTTAATTCATTAATTTTTTCTAATAAAACCCTCTTATCTTTAAATTGATCAACTTTATTCAAAAGTAAAAATACAGGAACACCATGATTTTTTATTTTTTCTAAAATAAATTCATCTCCCCTACCAAAGCCTTTATAAATATCTACTAAAAACAAGATAACGTCTACACCTTCAGTATTATTATAAGCTTTTTTATTCATTAAATTCCCTAACTTATGAGTAGGTTTATGAATACCGGGAGTATCAATAAAAATAATTTGAGAATCGGGATCATTATAGATTCCTTGAATAACATTACGAGTAGTTCCACTAACATTAGATGTAATAGCAAGTTTCATACCAAGTAAACTATTAAGTAATGTACTTTTACCAACATTAGGACGTCCAACTAAACTAACAAAGCCACATTTCATACTAAATCATCCTCCCCAAAAGGATATGGACACAACTCTTCTACCGTATGTTCTATCACATCACCATTAGTAGAATAACAATATACTTTAGCATCTTTAGAATATACCTCAGATATCATCTGACGACAAACAAAACAAGGCATTCCTACTTTTCCACTAGATACCATTACATGAAGTTCTAAAAAATCTTCTTTTTTTACACCAGCAGTAATAGCATTAAAAATTGCTGTTCTTTCAGCACAAGTACCTGCTCTAGTACTAGCATCTTCTACATTAACACCAAAAAACTTTCTTCCGTCCTTAGTAACAACACAAGCAGATACTGGAAAATTGGAAATTGGAACATAACTATTTTGATGCAATTCTAATAACTTTTCTATCATAATAATACCTCCACAAATTCAATTACTTCTGGAATAAAAATAATAAGACCAATAATGGCAGAAATAATTGCCATCATAAGAACTCCTGCACTCGCTGTGTCTTTCGCAAGCTTCGCTAAAGGATGAATATCAGGAGATGCCAAATCAACAACATATTCAATGGCTGTATTAAAAAATTCAGCCATTAACACTAATCCTATTAAAACAAGACATACTAGCCATTCAACATAACTAATATGAAAAACAAAACCAAAAATAACAACTAAAACAGCAATAACGGTATGAATTTTTAAATTTTGCTCTCCCTTATAGGCTTCGCATATACCACAAAAAGCATAACGAAAACTATCGACTAGTCGTTTCTTATCAAGAATTTTTTTCTTTCTATCTTTCGATGTTGCACTCATGTAATACCTCCTCCTGCTTAGAAAACATTACCTCTTCTTCTTCCTTAGTCATATGATCATACCCTAATAAATGATAAAAGCCATGAACAGCTAAAAAAGAAAGTTCACGAAGTAATGAATGACCATATTCTTCTGCTTGACTTCTCGCCTTATCAATAGAAATATAAATATCACCTAAAACTCTTTCATCATCAGGAATAACCATATCTTTTTCATCTTCTAAAGCAAAAGTAATTACATCCGTCTCTCTATCAATATGTCGATAATTTTTGTTAAGTTCATGAATATAGTTGTTATCTACAATAATAACATTAAAAATTACATTCTCTAATTTTTCTTTTTTAATAGCATAATTCAAAACATCTTTTACTGTTTCTAACTCACTAATTTCTTCATCTGTCTGATTAAAAATCTCTAATTCATTCATTCTATCACCCCTATATCAACGTAATTAAACCAATTAATAAGACAATCGCTATTATATTTAAAAACATCTCACTTTTCAAGACACTCGGCAATTTTTCACCAATTTTAGAGAGTCCATAATAACAAGCAAAGCCTAAAATACCACCCAATAAATTTAAAAGAATATCATCGATATCAAAAACCCTACCAATAATCATTTGTACAGTTTCAATAGAACAAGAAGCAATCAAAGTAAGTACAATAGGAAGCCATGCCTTTTCACATTTTAAATAATAACTAATAAAAAAGCCAAAAGGTAAAAACAAAATCATATTGCCAAGAACATTTTTAACAAATAACCGACTTCCAAAATCATAACGAAAAATTTCTTTAAATGGAATAAAATTATTACTAGACCAACTGACAGTATCTTGAAAAGTCACAACTTGGAACAAACACAAAACATAAATAATAAAACACAACATTAAAAGATCTTGATATAAAACAAATTTAGAGTGATTTTTCCATAAATAAGCAACGCGAAAAGAAACAATAATAATTGTAGAAATAAGTACCATAGGCCAAGTAAAATTAACAACCCCTTGAATTGTAGACGAAAGTGGTCCAAACATGTCTACTCCTCCTCTTGCTGGTTCTCTTTAGTAATATCTATATCGCTAATACTTACTACATCGGTAATATCTTCCTTTACTCTAAAGAACACTTCTACTTCTATTTTACTATCTTTTTCGTACTTTTTCAAAATTTTTTTAGAAATAATCTCATCATCTTTAGAAAGCTTATGACTTAACTTCTTAGAAGCCAGCTTCATAGCCACAGAGTCAATAGATGAAAGTGTATAATTTTTATTAATTACATCGGTTTCCAAATAAGTAGAAAATAAAAACTGTATCGGTAAAATCCTAGATTTAAAAATAGAGATACTTTTCTTTTTATAAGTTTTATAATGAGAAAACAAATGATAAGTAGAATCTAAAAACTGTATTTCCAGTTGACTCTTTTTTCTCCCCGTAACTTTTTCTTCATAATAATGCTTAGGTATAGATAAATTTACTTGATACCATACCTCACCAAAAACTTTTCCTCTAGCACATCGTTTACTAACAATTTCTTCTTTATTATAAATAAGACCACTGATAACAACCTCTCCCTTCTTTACATAATCAAGCCTCTTTTTTACAACTTCTCCTTCTTCTGCTTGAATATCCAAAATCATAGCATCTTTTTTCGCCACAATACTTCTAGGAGAGCATTCCTCTTCTTCTTTATTTTTCTTTCTCTCTTCTACATGAACCAAATATTTAGTACCTATCTCTTCTATTTCCAGCCATTCAATACGTTCAGTTTCCTTTTCTAAAATTTTCTCTACGATTTCTTCCTTTCTTTCATAATTAACTTTAAAATGGAACTTTTCAATTCCTAGTTCTTTCAAGTCCTGATAAATAATTTCCCGAATCTCATGATTAGAATGAATAACATCTACTTCAAATGTCAAATGACTAAGAGCAAATAACACAGCAAAAAAGAAAATTAGTCCTAACAAAAAAATAAAATATTTAGAAAATAAATATTGCAACTTTAAAAATCCATAACGATTTAAAATTGTAATTCTATAACTCGTTTTAATATCCATAATCTTTTGGTAATCTGCTGCATTAATTTCTAAAATAAGACCAATAGAAGTTTCTTCTCTACAATAAATAGAAATATGTTTACTAATCAATAAAGATAAAAAATAAGAAGGATTTTTTCCTTGAATTAAAATACGATAATGATTATTCATAGAACACCTCAATACCATCAACTTCTCCTCCAACTAAAACTTCCTCTTCTAGTAAACGTTGTAATACAAAATCTTTTCCCTTAACAACAACTCTTCCATAACTAGTTAAAAAAGAAACCCTAGTCTCTTCTAAAGACAAAATCTTGGAAAAATTAATTGCAAAAAAGCGATGTTCTAACAAAGTAAGACGAAATTCTTGATCCAAAATATAATCTTTTACTCTAGAAAGCACATAGCATCACCTAATAAAAGATATGAAAAAAAAAGACTTTTTAGTCTTTTATTGTAATTTCGATTTAATAATTTCACTAACTTTTTTCATATCTGCACGGCCTTTTAATTTTGGTTGTACTTCTTTCATAATTTTACCCATATCACGTGGTCCTTCTGGATTTACTATTTGGAATGCTTCATCAATAATAAGAGAAACCTCTTCTTCAGATAATTGTGCTGGTAAATAACTTTGTAAAATCTCAATTTCAGCCTGAGTCTTTTCAATTAAATCATTTCTACCACCCTTTTCAAATTCAGCAATAGAATCCTTTCTTTGTTTAATACCACGATTAACGACTTCAATTAATAAGTCATCATTAATTTCACGTTTCTTATCGATATGCTCCTTATCAAGATCTCCCTTAATCATACGAATTGTAGTTAAACGTTCTTTATCCTTAGCTTTCATAGCTTCAACCATATCTTGTTTTAATTTTTCTACCATAATCTCATCTCCTTAGTCATATTATACAAAACAATATAAAATTATTCAAATAATTATCGATGAACATATCCAAAAATTATTTGAACTTTAATATCTATATCACAAAAGTTTAAAAACAAAAAAAGAGACCTTAGTCTCTGTTATCTTTACGATTTCTTTTCTTTGAATTTTTAATTCCTTCTTTTTTAGCTGCTCTTCTAGCTACTCCTGGTTTAATATAAGATTCACGTTTTTTGCACTCTGAAGGGACACCGTCTCTAGCCACTTTTTGTTTGAATTTTCTTAGTGCTAAATCCAAATTACCATTTTTTACTGTTACTTGCGTTGCCATCAATTATCCCTCCCTTCGCTTTAACTACAATGAATTATATCAAACCTTTCTTTATATTTCAACATTTTTTGTAAACTTTTTGTAAGAAAAGCCTATTATTATAACAATTTACCAACGAAAAACCCAATTTGGTAAAGTAAAACGAATCCAAATAATAGATAAATTAAAAACATCAATTGCTTAATTACTACTCTAAAGGACATAAATTACCCTCACTTACTCTCCTGATTGCACTTCCAAAACTTCTACCAGCATCCATCAACAGTTTAATAACATTGGTAAACGCATTAATCACAGTTCCAGAAATACTGTCTCCCCCAATAATACAATCCAACTCATTAACATCTACTTTTTTCATTTTTGACAAGGATTAGGGCTAGTAATTCCTTCAAACACACCTGCAAGAAATACAACAATTGCAGCAATGCCAACTACCACCCAACCAGATACACCTCCTTTCACTTTATCTAATTCTAAATTACTAACTACTTGCATTTAACCTCCTTTCCACATTTCAAAAAAGATAGAGACAAAAGAAACTCGTTTTTGTAAACAACCAATAGAAATAGAATCATTAACTAAATAACCTTTAATAGGAACAGACAAAAATATTTGATGAACTTTCTTATGTCGATTTAAACTAAGATTACGTAATACCCTATCAATAGAAAAAGAAGCTTTCTTTCCATCAATCAATACCACCTTATTATGGTAAAACCATTCCAGTTGTTTAGAAGAAACAATTAACATCACTTGATTTTTTGAAGAAACCATTCCGGGTATCATTTCATATTTCCGAATATTAGAAACACCAACACTAAAAATAAAAACTAAAACCATGAAAAAACAGAAAAGAAAGAATAAAATCCAAACACTAAAGAAAGATTCATAATTTTTAGATTTCATAAATTTTCCCCTTCTCTAGTCGATACTTTCCATCATATAAATCCAAATGTTGTAATCGATGGCTAATTACAATTACCGTTTTATCTTGCAAATAAGAAAAAATGTTTGAGAGAATAATTCTTTCTTGACCTATATCAATTTGATGAAAAGCCTCATCAAAAATATAAATATCGCTATCCTTAAGTAAAGATCTAGCGAGTAATATTTTTTGACGCTCACCACTACTAAAATTAAACCCATTTTCTTCTACCATACTTTGGTACCCTAGAGGAAGTTTCTCTATAAGAGAATCCAATAAAACCAAAGAACAAACTTTCTCCACTTTATCATGATCTATATCCTGATTTAAAGTAATATTGTATAAAAAGGTATTAGAAAATAACAACTCCCCACCAGTAACATAAGAAATCTTCTCACGTAAGAGTTCTAAATGAATATGATTAATATCAAAATTGCCAATTCGCACCATACCGTAAGGAACATCTAAATATCTCATAAGTATTTTAACTAAACTACTTTTTCCTCCACCGGACTCTCCTGTTAAAAGAATCTTCGCTCCAAACGGAATAGTAAATGAAAAGTCAGAAAACAAATTCCTACTAGAATAAGAAAAAGTAAGATGAGAAAAAACAATGTCACCACGAATCTGCATCAGTTGATAATAGCCTCCACCATCAAAATTTTCTCGAAACAAAGTAAATAAATCTTGAATTCTAGAAATTAAAATTGGAATCTGATAACTCTCAAAAAAGAAAGAGGAAAACTCATCACAATATCCTATAAGATAATGAAAAATATGTTGACATACAAAAAATTCTGCTACAGTTAAATGGTTATAAATTAGCATATAAGCACCAAAAGCATAAAATATAATAAGGATAATATAAAAGAAAAATTGTCTTATATACTCTTCAAATAAAAGAACCCTATCCAATCGATAAGACTTTACTAAATAAGAATCATACTCTTTTTGAAACTGTTCTAAAAATGTATACTCTAAATGAAGTCCTTTTACAGTATCAACATTTTGAAAAGTTTCTGCTAAAAAAGATTGAACAAAATCTTGCTTAGACAATATTCTTTTTTGTCTCTTCTTTTTTATTAAATGTAATGACAAACTTAAACAAAAAGAAAACAAAGCATAACTAAAAAGTAAAAGCACAAATCCCCAATGAACCTGAAATAATAACCATAAAAAGACAAGAAAAAAGAAAAAATTAGTAAAAAAAGAAGAAAATAATCGTAAAAGAAAATTCTTAATCTTAATAACTTCTTGTAGGCGCTCCATCACTTCACCTAATGACCTATTCTTAAAAAACAAATATGGAAGTAGAAGAATTTGTTGATAAACATAAAATATTAATTCTTTATCAAAAACCATTCCTAATTTAGTCAAAAGAAAATTCTTAAAAAAACGGAAACACAATAAATTCAAATAAAAAAGCAAGAGAAAAAAACTAAACTGAAAAACAAGAGAAAATACAGAATACATAACTGCATAATCAAATAAATATTGAAAATGAAAAGTAATCACTAATTGACAAAAAAGACAAAATAAAGAACTAAAAAAAATAAGATAAAAATATAATCGATAACGCCTACAAAACTGCTTAATAAACAAAGACAAAGTCTTCTTTTCATAAAATACAGGTAATGTCTTTATAGGAGACAAATAAAGATAATAACCACTAGATAACATCGTAAATTCTGCAAAAGATAAAATGACTTTCCCCTTAGCTGGATCCATTAAAATAATTTCTTTTTTTGCCTTATTCATTTCATATACAACAACAAAATGCTGATATTTTTTCTGATAAGTAATATGTGCAATACAAGGAAGCTTAGAAATATCCAGAAAAGCAAGGTCCCCTTTAACCCCCTCACAGGAAAAACCTAAAGAAGAAGCTGCCTCTAATAACTGATAAAAAGAAACACCTGATTTTGTCGTACCTGTTAATTCACGTAAATATTCTCTCGATACATCTCCCCCATAATATCGAATAATAGAAAGCAAACAACAAACACCACAATCTTTATTACCATCCTGCAATATTACCTTCAATAACTCTTCCACCTCCATCTTTATTATTAGATAAAACAAAATATTTTTCTGCAAAATTGACAAAAAAATAAATCTTTTTTATACTGAAAGAAAGGATGAGCTATAATGAAAGAAAAAACACAACAAATTTCAGAAGAAGAATATGAACAAATTAAACAAGAATTAGAAGAAATTTTAGAAATCCAAGAAGAACTAAAATTAGCTGTAGAAGAACAAAAATATAAATCCCACGTTCCCCTGGCAGGAAACTTCGGTGAATTACTCATTAATCTAATGAGAAGTAATCATGAAATTGATAAAGAAATAGACTTAGCAATAAAGAACTTTTTAAAATCTTTACAAACGAAAAAAGAAATTAAAGAAAAACTCAGTGTAATCATTAACTACCAAAGAGAAATACTAGAAGCAAAAAAAGAATTAGAAACAACAGAAACACCTGCAGAACTCACATCCATCGCTGCTCATTATCCAGAATTTCAAACAGTTTATATTACTATTCAAGATGGAATTAGTAAGAAAAATGCTAACAACTTTTTAATAACTCAAGTAGAGACTCTACAAGAACGTTTTGAGACACTTCAAGTTCAAAAAATGGAATATGAAAAACAAAGAAAAGAAAAAAATAAACAAAAGAGAAAATTTTTCTCTTTTCCAAAAACAAGAAGAAAAAACGAAAGGAATGAATAACTTGCACACACAAAAAGAAAACCAACAACTATTAAATGATTTACTAGATAGATTTGAATTAAGTAAAAAAGAAAAAGAAGAATTTCTTCAGATTGCAACTCCTATTATCAAACACGAAGAATTCCAAAAAAGAATGAATGCTGAAGAATTTCCTCATCATGCTAAGGTAAGCCTTGGAGAACATATTATCAGTGATGCAATTTTAACTTATAAGCTTACTAAAAAGAAAAAGTGGAAAAAAGAAGAACAAAAAAGAGCGATAAAGATTGCCTTATTTCATGATTTATATGAACTTCCTTGGCAAAATTCTGGAATAAAGAAAAAAATGCTCACTAATAAACATGGTTTCACTCATCCAATCGAAGCTGCAATCAACGCAGCTACTTGGTACCCAGAACTTTTTAAAGAAGATGTTGAAAGAGAAATTATATTAGACGGAATTATTCACCATATGTTTCCTTTTCCGGTACGTACATTAAATGATAAAGATGCCGAACTTCATAATCAAGAAAAATTTGAAAAGTTACCTGAAAATATCAAAAAAAATATCATTGATTCCAGTAAAAGAAAAAAAGTAAAATCTATATCCTTTTCTAGAAGCAAATACCAAGAAGGACGAATTGTAAGTAAAGCAGATAAAAAAATTGCTTGGGGAAAAGAATTAAAATCTTTTCATGGATTAATAGCTTGCGTTACTGGACGTAATCCAAAACTAGAAAAAAAAGACAAATAAAACCAATTTGTCTTTTTTTAGTCTACTCTAGTACCAGCAGGAAAATTCTTAGTAATCGTCAACAATTCAACATCAAGGTCATTTTCCAAAGATGCACATACTAACATACCATCTGAAACCATTCCCCTAAACTTTGCCTTTTTCAAATTCGTAACAACTACTACTCTCTTACCAATAACTTCTTCTGGAGTATAAAATTCAGCAATACTAGAAATAATTTGACGAGGGCTCTCTTCACCTACATCAATTTGAAAAACTAATAAACGATCTGCATTAGGATATTTTTCACACTTTAAAATTACACCAATTCTAAATTCTACTTTTGCAAAATCATCATATTCAATCTTTTCTTTCATACTATCACCTCACCAATATCATAACAAAAAAAAGACCTAATCCCTAGGTCTTTATTTTTTAAATGGTGTCCGCGAGGCGACTCGAACGCCTGACCGATCGCTTAGAAGGCGATTGCTCTATCCAGCTGAGCTACGCAGACATAATCAACTGACAACATAGATTATACAATAATTTCCCTTTTGTTGCAATACCTTTTTACAAGAAAAAAGAGAAAGTATTATTTTCTCTCAATATCTCCTTCTCTAGATACTTGACCAACATATTGATCGTTCACCTCAAACATTACCATAGAAACATCATAATTATCAAATACAGAATAAGAAATACTATATAAAACTTCTTCCAAGACTTTATCATCACTATCAAATAAAAATTTATTAAAATTTAAAAACAACACATTCTCCTGTTCATAATAATCCAATAATTCTACCTGACTATGTAAAAAACTCATCAAATTGGGTTCGTAAATATAACTAGTTGAAAGCTCATCAATAATAATTTTTATTTTATCTCTAGAATCATTTAAATATTTAGTTACCGGAACATAATACATCTCATCATTAATTCTAGATAAATAATAAATAACCACTTTAGAAATATCATCTCTTGAAGTAAGATTATACTCCTGATTAATACCTATATTTTTAGTTAATGGACTAGATAAACCTTCTTTCGTATTAGGATATTCACGTAAAACTTCTCCTTCGACTAGTATAATAACTTCTTCTACATCGCCTAAATCTAAAATGCTAAAAACAACACCAGAAATAATCTGCTTTTCTGTATAGACATCCATATTCAAAAACTCATGTGAAAAATCAACAGTTACTTTTCCTTCTCCGTGCAAAATGTTAAGCACTTTTGTCCCTTTAGGAATATAAGGGAAAAGCCCTTTAGGAAAATGATTTTCATCACGTACCGTCAATTGATCTAAAACTTCAGCTATCCTATCTTCTAATGTAGGCCCTTCCAATAAGACTCTACTTTTAACTAAATAACCATCATCATTTAATAAATAAATATTATCAGTAGCTAATCCCGTAGTACTTTCGATTTCTAAATTAGTTTTTAAAACATAAGAATTATCTAAAGTAGGCAAAGAATAAACAACCAAAAAAATAAATAACGATAAAGTAGTAATGAAAATTTTACGTATCGCTCTAGATTTCAGCATGATATCACCTAAAAAAGTATATGAAAAATCGTACTAAAATAGTACGATTTATAAAGATAACTCATTTAATTTCAATAATTCTACAACCGCCGCAGCTCTTCCATTAACTCCTAATTTCTGCATTGTATTAGAAATATGATTACGAATTGTTTTTTCACTAATTTTTAATTTTTTAGCAATATCTTTCGTAGTCATATTTTGAATCAACAATTCAAAAATTTCTCTTTCTCTAGCGGTTAGTATTCCATTCGCCATATCAGCACCACCTAAAGTATTCTATGTAAGCAAAATACTTTGTTGTATGCTTTTACCTAGGCCTTCTGAAACTTTACAGTAATATACATCTTATTTTCATATCCTGACTGAATAAGCCTCATAATATCATTAGCAAGGGCATTATCATGTTTAGAGGAAACGCATACTACAGAAATATTCGTATTATCAATCTTTACAAAAGAATCTAATTTAAATTCTTTTTTTAACTGTTTTTCTAGCTCTTCCTCTTTACTTTGTAAAGTGTTTAAATACTTTAATTGTTCGTAAGCGTTATTTTTCTCCTCACTACTAATAGTATCACTAGTTAATTGTTCCTGTAAATCATCCATCATCCCTTGTCGTTCCTCTTCCAAACTAACTCGCATGGCGGTAAGAGAAGATATTTCTTCAACAGTCTCTTCTACCTTTTCCTTTTTATTTTCTTTTTCTTCTGTTGAAACAGCTTTACTAAGTAAATCATTAGGCATAGTAATATAGTAAACACTAAGTACTAAAATTAAACTAAATAATGTCAAAAACCATAAGTTCTGTTTATTTATCATACGACTCCTCCTTAGTTCTAATTAAATATATGAAGAAAAAAAAAGAATATGAACAAATCATAATTCTTTTCCGCAATTTGCACAATAGTTAGCTTGAGAATTCACTTTACTACCACAACTTGAACAATATCTAACTTGACTCCTATCATCTAAAGAACTATTTCCCTGAAAATGATGGAAAATAACATCTTCCATTGGTTTCGGTCCCAAATATTTACTATCTCCTAATCCGATAATTAAATAAAAAACAAAAGGTAACAAATAAATACCAATAGCATAAGCATCTTCTTTACCAAAACTACGAGCAGTACTAATCGCCAACAAAACACCAAAATAAACACTAACAACAGATCCTAAAAAGCCTAAAAAAGGGATAAATGCAGTAATAAAACCAGCACCAAAACATATAACTAACCACCACGGACTAACACCAGTAATTTCACATAATATATACGTATTATAAATTGGTATTAAAGAAGGCCAACCAGGTTTTCCAGCCTTTTGAAACATCTTCCATAATCCAACAACAGATAAAATATAAGTGATTAATATGATACCCAAGATAATTACAAAAAAACTTAAAAACAACGTCACTAACATAATAAATAATACTCCTCTACTTATACAATAAAAGTTCAACTGCCTTCATAAGACCAAGTTTACCATAATCATAAGTTAATCCTCCTTGCATATAAGCAATATAAGGATCACGAATTGGTCCATCACAAGAAAGTTCAATAGAAGACCCTTGTGTAAAAGAACCACTAGCCATAACAACTTTATCATTATAACCAGGCATATCCCAAGCTTCAACAAGCGCATTAGAGTCAATAGGAGAACCCTGCTGTATACCTCTTGTAAAACGAATCAACTTTTCTGGATCTCGAAAAATAATATTTTGTACAATATCCACACGCTCCTCTTGATAACGAGGTTCTACATCATATCCTAACTTTTCTAATACTCGGCTAGTAAGAACCGCAGTTTTTAATGCCGATGCAACGACACTAGGAGCCATAAAAACACCTTGTAATATTTGTTTGTTAATACCAAGAGTAGGACCAACTTCAGCACCTTCCCCAGGTAAAGTTAAACGTTCAGCACACAAATCAATTAAATCCTTACGACCAACAATATAAGCACCATTAGGAGCAATTCCTCCTCCTAGATTTTTAATTAAAGAACCAACCATAACATCAGCCCCAACTTCTGTAGGCTCTTTTACTCCAACCATTTCACAATAACAATTATCAACCATTACAATAACACTTTGATCTATTTTTTTTATTAAAGAAATGACTTTCTCCACTTTATCAATAGAAATACTTTTTCTAGTAGAATAACCTTTACTTCTCTGTATTTCTACTACTTTAACTTTGTGATTTTTCAAATATTCTTCAATGCCTTCATAATCAAAATCATCATCAATAAGTTCAATTTGATCATAAGAAACACCAAAACTCTTCAAAGAACTAGGATTTTCTTCAATACCAATTACTTGGTCTAATGTATCATATGGCTTTCCACTAATACTTAGAAGTAAATCTCCCGGACGAAGTAATGCAAAAAAGCAAACATTTAAAGCATGAGAACCAGAAATAAACTGACTACGAACAAGAGCACTCTCTGCTCCCAAAATATCGCTAAATACTTTCTCTATTCCCTCTCTTCCTAAATCATTATAACCATATCCAGTAGTAGCATTAAAATGAGACTCAGTAATTTCATTCTTATGAAAACTAGATAAAACCTTTAAACTATTGAAATAACCATTTCTATCTATCTTCGAAAACTCCTCTTGACAATCCTTTTCAGCATCTTCTATAAGTTTGACAATTTCTTCACTAATTTTTAATTCTTGATACATGATTCAACTCTCCTTCCTTAGCTTCCGTAGAAGAACGTACATTTTTACTTTCTAATAGTTCCCTAAACTTTTGATATACAGGTACTCCTTCCAAAGTAATACAATCATAATGATGAATACAACCATCTTCTATATCTACAATAGAAAAATCCAGTCTTCTCATTTCCCTTTTATGACTCTTAAGCCAACGATATTGACTATCAACAAAAGATTCAGGAAAATAAACGACACTAGAATCATCTATTTGTAAAACAACAGAACCACAACTACTCAAATAAGTAGCCAAACAATATCCAGCATCTTGTTCATACCCTGGATATTCTAACCCTTTTTGTCTAATATACTCTAAATAACCTGTGGCATGTCTTTCTAGTTCTCCAGAAGAGGTAGTACCCAATACTCTTTCAAAAATTTCTCCACCATCACCTGGTAAGATTAATACTTTCCTATCCATAAAATCTTCCACCGTCTACACGAATAATAGAATCATTAATATAACTAGCTTTGGAACTAGCTAAAAAAACTACTACTTTCGCAATCTCTTCAGCCTCTGCAAAACGATGCAATAATATTTTATCCTCTTCTTCTCGAATTTGTTCAATAGAAAGTCCTTCACTCATATCAGTTTTCACCCAACCAGGGCAAATACAATTTACTGAAATATTAGGGGCAAACTCTCGTGCCAAGTTATGAGTAAGAGAAATAACTCCCGCTTTTGAAGCATCATAATCACAAGATTCCGGATAATATGTATCAATAGCATTAGTTGATGAAATATTGATGATTTTTCCACTACCACGATCTAACATCACTTTACCAACATATTTACTACATAAATAAGTTCCTATCAAATTAACATCCAAAATCTTACGAAAATTAGAAACTGACTTATCAAGTAACAAACTGTCTTTACAAATACCCGCATTATTAACCAAAATATCTATTTTCCCAAAACAGTCTACTACCTGATTAACCATTGCCTCTACTTCTTCTTCTATAGAAATATCTGCTTTTACACACAAAACATCAACATCATATTTTTCTTTAATTTTCTCTGCTACTTTCTCTGCCATCAAAGCATGACGGTTATAATTTAAAACAACATGAACTCCCGCCTTAGCAAACTCCATAGCAATACTCGCACCAATACCTCGACTAGCTCCTGTAACTAAAGCAACAACATTAGACACATAATCACCTAACTTTCTTTTTCAAGAAGAGAAATAATATCATTATTTTTAATAAAGTCTCTTACCGTTTGTTTATCTTGAACATTAGTAATATTAAAAGAAATCTCCCCTTTGTCAAGCACATAAATAGCCGGAAGTCTAACTTCATAATCCACATTCATTCGTTTTAAAACGTCATCATAACTAGAGGCCCGAACATTAAAACTATAATAAGTAACTCCTAAAGAATTTAATTCTTCCGCTACTAGAGAGCAAGTGCTACACCGATCATCATCATCTGTAAAAAGAACAACAAAAGTATCTTTATTACGAAGTGCTCGGCTAACAGCATCGACCTCACTCCCAAAGCGATTAAAAATTAATATCGCTCCGATAGCAACAACAAAGATAAAAACAATTGCACATAAAATAGCTTTTTGTTTTAATTCCTCTACCTCTTCATTTTTATACATGGCTATTCCCCTTTTCTAAGATTATTATACAAAACTATAGAAAAAAAAGAAAGAGCATCTAAACTCTTTCTACTTGAATTGCAACTTCCTCATCATTTAATTTATCATCAAAGGCAAGACTTTCATCTACAACTAACTTATCACCAAGTACTTCACCCATAACATAATCATAATATTTATCAAGCATAGTTTTAATCTTATCACTACCATGATATGTAACAATAATATGATCAGTAATAACAAAGTCTGCATCTTTTCTTAAACTTTGTACCTTACGAACAAACTCACGAGCAAGCCCTTCTAAAATTAAATCTTCTGTAAGTTCCGTATCAAGGACAACACAAGTACGATTATTACTACTAGATGCATAGCCATCTTTTTGTTTTAAAGAAATAAGTACCATGTCATTAGTTAATGTAAAGTCTTCTCCATCAAGGTTAACAACTAATCCTTCATTTTGAAGTTTTTCAATTTGTTCGCTAGTTAAATGACTTAAAATTTCACTAAGTAACTTAACTTTAGGGCCAAGCGTTTTTCCTAATACTTTAAAATTAGGCTTTACAATATATTCAAGATATTCGCCCATATCTTCTCTAAATTCAACATTCTTAACATTTAACTCTTCTGTAATAACAGGAAGTAAATCACCAATAATCATCTCATCACTCTTAGGTAAAATTAAATTTGAAATTGGTTGACGTACTTTGATATTTGCCTCTTCTCTTGCAAATCTACCTAAAGAACAAACATCTCTTACTAAATCCATTCTCTCTTCTACTACTTCGTTAATCAAATCAGTATTTTCTACTGGCATATCAGCAAGATGTACAGAATCTTCTCCTGTTAATCTTTGATAAATCTCTTCTGTAATAAATGGAGTAATTGGAGCACATAATTTACATAAGGCAACTAACACTTCATAAGTAGTTAAATAAACTGCCTTTTTAGATTCAGTTAACTCACTATCCCAGAATCTTCTACGATTACTTCTAATATACCAATTAGACAAATCATCGTTTAAGAACGGAACAATAAGTTTCGTAACTTTATTTAAGTCATACTCTTGATATGCACTTTGCACATCACGAATTAATCTATTTAATTTAGACAAAATCCAACGGTCAATTAATTCACGTTTTTCTACTGGAATATCATATTCTCTTGGATCTATATGATCGGCATTTGCATACATCTCAAAGAATGAATATGCATTCCTAAATGTTGAAATATATTTAGAATAAACTTCTTTTACTCCTTCTTCATCGAACTTTAATGGAGTCCAAACAGGAGATGCATATAACATATAAAAACGAATTGTATCTGCACCATATTGTGTCATAATTTTAATTGGATCAATGATATTACCAGTAGATTTACTCATCTTTTTACCATAAGCATCAAGCATCATATCATTAACAACAACATTCTTAAAACTACTCTTACCACTAATTAAAGTAGATAAAACAATTAACACATAGAACCATCCACGAGTCTGATCGACTCCTTCAGCAATAAAATCTGCTGGAAATTGTGATTCGAATAGTTCTTTATTTTCAAATGGATAATGAAATTGTGCATAAGGCATAGAACCAGAGTCAAACCATACATCCATTACATCACTAACACGACTCATTTCCTTACCACATTTTGGACACTTAATATGAATACGGTCAACATATGGTCGATGAAGCTCTAAAGTATCAACATCAACATCACTGGTTGCTTTTTCTTTCAATTCTTGACGAGATCCAACACTTTCAAAATGACCACAATCACAAGTCCAAATTGGAAGTGGACATCCCCAATAACGATTTCTAGAAATTCCCCAATCAATCATATTCTCTAACCAGTTATGGAATCTCTTTTCACCAACATAATCTGGATACCAATTAACTGTTTTATTAGCTTCAATAATTTCATTCTTATAAGCGGTAGTTTTTACATACCAAGCAGGTTTTGCATAATAAATTAAAGGTTGTTTACATCTCCAACAATGTGGATAATCATGCACCATTTTTTGCTTCTTAAATAATTTATCATTTTCTTTTAACCATTTAATAATAGTAACTTCAAGTTCAGAATCTGTTACTAAAGTACCTTCCCATGGACCAGTGGTATAACATCCATCTTTTCCAACAGGATTAACAAAAGTAATATCATTTTCCCTACAAACACGACTATCATCTTCACCAAATGCAGGAGCCATATGGACAATACCAGTACCATCACTATCAGTAACATAATTATCAGCTAAAACTTCAAAAGCACGTCCTTCTACTTTAACAAAAGGCATTAATTGTTCATATTTAATTCCAACTAAATCACTACCTTTATAAGTCTCAAGTACTTCATAATCTTCACCTAATACACTATCAGCTAAACTTTTACCTACATAGAAAGTATATCCACGAGAATGAACTTTTACATATTCTAAATCTGGATTCACACATAAAGCAACATTAGCCATCAAAGTCCAAGGAGTCGTTGTCCATACCAAGAAATATTCATCTTTATCAACCACTTTAAATGGAACAATAACAGTATTAACACTAACTTCCTTATATCCCTGAGAAACTTCATGTGATGCAAGTTCTGTACCACATCTAGGACAATAAGGTAAAACCTTATTACCGTGATAGATTAAGCCTTTTTTATTTAATTCATTAACAATCCACCATTCAGACTCAATATAATCATTACTACAAGTAACGTATGGATGATCGCAATCGATAAATTGCCCCATCATATCAGTAACTTTTCTAACTTCATCAATATTACTATCAGTCTCAACTTTACATTCTTCACAAAACTTTTCAATTCCAAGTTTTTCAATATCATTCTTATTTTTAAAACCTAATTTTTTCTCAACATTAACTTCAATTGGAAGTCCATGAGTATCAAGACCAATTTTTCTTAATACACGATATCCTGACATTGTCTTATACTTACAAAAAGCATCTTTAATAGTTTTAGCAAAAACATGATGAATACCAGGTTTTGCATTGGCATAAATTGGTCCATCATAAAATACAAAATCTGGACAATCTTTACGATGTTTAATTGTTTTTTCTAAAATATTCTTCTCTTTCCATTCTTTTACATATTTAGACTCTACTTCATGAATAGATCCTTTTTCTAATTTCTTAAAATCCATATCTATCCCCTTCCCTTTCTACCATTATTTCTAATAACTTTACCAGCAGGTGCTTTATAATAAGTTTTTGGTACATCAATCACTCTATCTAAAATATCATATTGTCCACGATGAGTAACATAATTTAATCCTTGTCCCACAGTAGAAACAAAAGACCTTAAATAAAACTCGAACTTATTCATATTAACTCCTTTCTAAACAAAAAAGCAATTCATCCAAAGGACGAATTGCTCGTGGTACCACCTTAGTTCATAGATTTCTCTATCTCTAAAACTATAACGCGTTACCGTATTTATCTTATCCATAAATCGCAACTTGAAAGTGATCTAAATATTTTTTCATAACTCATTTTCACCAACCATGAGCTCTCTACTTATTCCCAAATATTCCGTCTTTCGCACATGCTTTCCCAATTAATATAGCACAAATTTAAAAAGATGACAATTATTTCTTATAAACAAATTTTAAATTTACCGCATCCTGATTCACATTACCAATTTTTTTTGAGGATAAGAAGATAATATAACTTGTTCAGATTGCTCTGTTAAAACAGGCGTATTCTCCAAAATTTCCATCTGAAATTCGCAAGCATCAGGTGTAGCATAGCCATAAGTATGATTAAATTCAATTTGAGAAAAGATCTTTTTCCTTCTGCATATATCAAGTTTTTGCTTCTTTATCTCCTTATCTTCTATCAACCGACGATTCTCCCTCTTAAGAATGCTTACTTGTTGAGTTCTATCACGAAACGAAACATCACCGTTCATCACAAGTAAATCCAATAATTTTATTTGTAACTGATTTCCATTCATGAAGAACTGATCTTGAGTAATACTATTTTCTAAATGAATAATTTCAAGTTCTCTTTCAGAATTTAAAATAGCAAATTGCACATGACTAAAAGGGATAAAAGTCTTACCACGAAATAATAAGATACTGCAATATCTTTGTCTTCCCTTTTTTTCTTTCTGTACACCAGTATAACTAGCTAATAGCCGTTTAATCTCATTTTCTTCAATGGCCAATCTTGTAATTAAAATACTTTGCTCCAAAGAATATGGTTGAGATAACAATTTATTTTTATTATTAATAATTTCACTTAATCTTACCTGCAGTGACGAAACCTTATCCATATATTTACTTCCCCACTTATTATTTTTTAATAAATTGTCTTGGCGTATCCGAACTAGAAAATATATCTTCTACTTTATAATTAGTGGACCAAGCAGGATGTTGATAGATATCAAACCTTTTTGCCAAATAATCAATAGCCTGCCACTTTAGCCTTTCATCAATAAACGGATCTGTTAAAATATCAGACTGTAATTTTTGTAAACACATAGAAGATAATTGTTGATCATTTTTATAATAAATATCACTAGAGTCCATATCAGGTTCATATCGATATAAATCCATATCAAACACATGAGCACATCCATCACCAATATCGCTCCTAGTAACCATAACATTACCCATTCTAACATCATTCATCAATATATGAGCATCTGCTAAAGTTTTTGCATCCTGATTCATTCCATCAAAAGATTGAATTAATTTTTCACTAGGCATATCTAAAAAACTTGCACTCTTATCTTCTGGTAAATAATCCATAATATAACCATCAAAAGACTGTCCAAAACGAGATTTTCTTTTAATAGTAGAATGAATATTAGGAAGATTAACTAAATCTAAATGGCGAATTGTACGAGCTGCTTCTGGACGAAGTGCCATTCGATAACTACCATCAAAAAAAGATTTAACTGCTCGAGTAATACTTTCTCTCTTCCACTTCCATACACTAGAATTAACACCGTGATTAATATATTCTAATTCTCTTTTGGGAACAACGATTCCTCTATCATCTACAAAATCTCCAGCTAAAAGATCTTTAAAATCTCCACCCAATCTTAATTGAGTGTCATAATCATAAAATGGTTCTTCTTCATTTAATCCCATAATATTTCCTCCTTTCTTTTAATAAAGTGAAATAAAAAACAATAACACCTAATAAAAGGTAGTATTAATATACCACAATGTGAAAAAAATTTCAAGTTAAAATGAAATTTTTTTCACATATTATTGAGTATGAGATAAACTTTTAAGTAACTGTTTTGGTGTCTCTTCCTGACAAAAAGATGAATCTAAAAGTTCACTAGGCATTCTATCTCTACATAAGCGCAAAGATAAATTAGAATTAATATAATCTTTTGCAGCTCTTCTCTCCTCATTTGTAAAAGATGAATCAAAAATAACCGCATGAGTTAAAACATCTCTTAAAAGACGTAATTCCGTATGTAAATTATCAACCTCAATCATATTTCTTCTATTACCACGGTCTACAAAAAACAAATCATAATCAAAAAGTCGTAATACTCCATCTTTTGTAACCATAGTATTTTCACCTTTAACATCACTAGTAAAAATACCATAAGAAGAAATAGATAACAAATCCTCTTCTAAAGCTTGTATAGATGAAAATAAATTAACAGAAGGAATATCAAGAACAGACCGTTCTGAATCTTCTTCCATATACTCCATAATATAACCATCTATATTTTGATGACTAATATCAGTACGAACAGAAGTATATAAATTAGGAAAATTATAAAATTCCAATTCTTGAAAAATATCGGCCACTTCATTTTGTAATCCTAGTTTATGACAACCCTTTTTATACGTTTTAACAGCAAACTTCTGTCCAGAATCATCAAACCAACACCAAACATCCGCATTATACCCATGATTAACATAGCCTAATTCTTTTCCTAAAATTACTTGTCCACTATCGGTAATTAACTGTTTTGGTCTTTGAATTTCCATAATAACCCCCTAAAAGTAATGATTATTTTACACCAAAATATAAAAAGAAACAAGTAAAAAAAGATCCCTACTTAGGATCTAATTCTAATAATTCAATTTCATCAACAACAGCCAATTGCTGTTCCATAATGACTTTTAATTTACGTTTAAATATTTTCATATTCTTTTCTAAATTTTCAGCATGATTTTCTATTTTTTCAGCCTTTAGTAATGCTTCATTGACAATACGACTAGCATTATTCTTGGCATCACGAACAATCATCTCATGTTCTTCTCTAGCCATTCGCTTAATATTATCGCCAGTCTCTTCAGCTTTAAGAATTGCCGTTTGCAATGTAGCTTCCATCCTTTTATAATGCTCAATTTCTGCTTTTAATTTTTCTAAAGCTTCCCCTTGAGCCTTACATTTTTTAATAATACCTTCGGTCTGTGCAATGACATCACTAACAAACTGATTCACTTCCTGGCGATTATATCCATTGGCTTCATAACTGAATTTTTCCATATAATCACCTCAGAAAACATTAACTAAAAATCAAAATCATCATCTTTATCTTTTTTACTACTTTTAGTAGATTTGGCAGGACTAGCATCATCACTAATCTTACCTTCCACATTTACATTATTAGGAGTACATAAGAAAATTCCTCCACCTAATTTTTGTAAATCGCCACCAATTGCATAAATAGTTCCGCTTAAAAAATCTACAATTCTTTTTGCTTGATCAGGTGTCACTCTCTTCAAGTTAACAACAACTGCTGAACGATTCTTTAAATAATCTGCAATTTGTTGACTTTCAGAATAAGCACGAGGTTCAAGTAACATCATCTTACTACCAGCAACACCATTTTCTTCATGGTACTCTTCACGAGAAGTAGAATAAAACTCTTCATCTGTACCTTCTTCAATAGTATCTTCTTCCCCACCGAACAAATTTTTTAATTTATCTAAAGCCATATTCCTATCCTCCATTTTTATCTTAACTAAATATTATTCTATCACAGATTTTCCAAAAGGAAAAGTATAAATTAACCATTTACTGGTGCTTGCTGAGGCTGTATAAATCTATTTTGTACAGGTTCTTGAGCAACTGGAGCCGCTTGAGTAACTGGAGCCGCTTGAGTAACTTGAGAGACTCCACCCGCACTCATTGCTGTAGCACCACCAGCACTAATTCCCGCTACCTGCTGTGGTTGAACACTACCCTGAGCAGGCATAAAGTTTGCCGTTCTAACAGCTGGAGTGACTCCAATATTTCCAGAAGAACCAACCGAATTAATCAAGTCATTAGAATTTTGTTTTTGATACCATACCACTTTCAAATCAACATTATTAGAAAGTGGACGTGGATTTGGAAGATCAATATACATAGAAGTTGGTACTTGAAATGCACTACCAAAAGCAATACAGTTACCAGGTTTCAAATTCTTAAGTTGTAATACGATTTCTGAAGAAACATTAGGTACCATTTCCTTAATATATTGTAAATCTGTTGGATGAAGTGTTCTAAGAATAACAAAGTTCATACATTGTGAAACACAAGTATCAGAAAGTTCACTTGGTCTTTGTGTAATAAGTCCTAAAAACACACCATATTTACGACCCTCTTTTGAAATACGTTCAAAAATATTATATCCTAACAACTCTACATCACTATCATGTTGAACATAACGGTGCGCTTCCTCAATAATAACATGATATGCCCTAGAACCACGAGGCTTTAATGTACTAGCACGTAAGAAAAGCATACGCGATAAAATCTTGGTAATTACTTTGGCTAATCTATCGTCAATATAGTTAATATTAAAGTTAATAATTTGACATCTAGAATTCGTTTTAGAATCAATCGTTAAAGATTCAATATACTGATCTCTCGTCACATATCGAGGATACTCAAAATAATATCTACTATCCCCTGTCGCTAATGTATGAAGACGAACACTCATAACATTAGCGGTATCAAAGACTTTATCACTCTTTAAAATACCTTCACTAATAAGAGCAAATTCCATAGCTTGTTCCAAATCTGTAAGGCCATAAAATTTATTCATATCTTCTTCTTTAATTTCTTCTTGCTCTTCGCTAATATATCCACGAATAAATTCAACAACAAGTTCCATTTCTTGCATCTTACCAGCTTTATCAACATATAAGCACTGTTTTAAAGTACGAACATAACCAGGTTGCGCAATCGTACTTTCTAGATTAAGTTCAGGCGTATTAAACTTAGTAAGTACAGCAATCACTTGATCACGAATTTTAGTAGAATCATTACCACTAAGTAAAATATCTTGCAATGCTCTAGCAATAATATCATTTTTACGCTTAATAACAACAGAAGAATTTCCTGTTAGAATTGGAACTAATTTTAATGTTTTTTCCAAAATAGGAAGTTGAGCAGGTGTATTAGCATCAAGTAATAATGCTAAATCATCCACATCAAGTAACCATGGTGGAATTCTTAATATTTCACAATCCGGATCAATAATATTCGTAGTATATGCTTTATAATTAAGTAATGGATTTTTCTGATGTAAAGTGTTAAATGCATGCGTATACTCACCATAGGCATCAAAAAAGAATAATGCTGAATTAACCGGTGGTGTTGGACTACTAGTATATAATTTCTGAAGAATAGAAGCAACCGTACAACTTTTACCAGCACCAGAGTTTCCTAATATAGCAAAATGTGCATTAAAAAACTCATTGATAGGAACATTTATCTTATACCCCTCATAAACATTACTAGTACCAAAATTAGTAAAACCAAATTCAGTCTCTTGCTTACCAAATAATAAAGCCAACTCTTCCATATTAATTAAACGAATCGTAGACTTAAACGCAGGTTTTGAACTAGCACCAGGAGTAAATCTACCATCATTAATTTCCCCAACAACATTGGCTATCATTTTTGTCTGATTAACATTAGCTATTTCAGCAACAACTTCTTTTCCAGTACCATCTTCAAAAATAACATGCAAATTAACTAAATTTGGTTGTTCATTGATATTAATATCTAACTTTATAGTAACACTATTATCAATAATTTCTTCAATTCTACCTATCATGCTAACACCCTCTATTCTATTTATAAGTATAACAAAATTAGTTTCAAAAAAAAAGTCAAATTAAGAAGAATTCCAAAAAAATAGATATCAATAGATATCTATCCTTCATATAAACCATGAATTTTTTGTAAATCCAAATCTGAAATATTTTGTAATTTCCAATCCCCATCTGCTTTTGTTAAATAAAAAGTAATATCATAAGTGGTAGTATCGCTAACATTACCTAATTCTTTTAACTTATAATCAATATAAGCGGCACTTTCCTCTACGGCTTCTTCTGCCCCTTCTGCAGCATCTTCTAAAACATTATCATTATCAGATTGTTCTTTTTCGTTTTCAGCTTCTATCTCATCTTTATGTTCTTCGTAATATTCTTTAGCATCTCGAATAGTAGTAGCATAGTCCAAAACTTCAATCTCTACATCAACAGTTGCTTCATCACCATTAATATCTTCATTTTCAATCTTATAAGATAGATTCTGATACTGTTTTTCTAAAATAGAACGATACTTTTCCTTTTGTTCATCACTCATGCTGTCATCTTCTTCTAGCACTTGATCTAATTGGACAGTAACATCATCATCCATATTTTGATATTTTCCTAAGAACTCCTCTACTTTACTAGTAGGAGTATTCATAGTAGTACTACATCCTGCTAAAAAAAGTAATAAAAAACCAAAACAAAGAACAACTTTACCAACTTTTTTCATTATTTATCCCTCCTAATACTTAGAATGAACAAAAATGAAAAAAATATTCAAAATTTAAATTTTAGAAAATAAGACAACACTAGCATTATCTCTTCCACGAACTGGAACCAAATAATGATCATATGGATATTTTTTCAAATCACTTGGAATAAAAAGATGTTGATCAACAAAAACAGCCTCTTCTATGATTCTTTTAGAAACAGTTTGAATATCAGTATCACGTAATAGATGTTGTAATTTAGAATCAGTCACTAAATCTGTGACTCCATCTGTGGTAAGTAATAACGTTTTATAGCTATCATTAGAAAAAATATAAACATGAGGTCTACATACATTAAAAGAAATACCAATACAGTTATGAATAATATTACTAGTAGCAAAATAACGTAACCATTCTTTATTCAAATGTTGATATTTATAATATAACCAAACATCACTATCATCTTCTGTCACCTGTTTAATTTCTCCGTTTTTATAAAAATAACAACGAGAATCCCCCAAATGAAGAATAAGTGTATCTTCTTCTAGCACAAGAGCAAGGGTTAATGTAGTTCCCACTTGTTCACTACCATATTCCAAAATAAAATGATGATTACATTCCATAACCAGATTAACAAGCTTTTCCTTTAGTTCAGCAACATCAGAAAAAGAGGACAATGGTTGCTCTAAAAACCAATACCCGAATTTCTGTAATACATAATTTGCCGCAATATCACCATATTGTTTTCCGCCCATCCCATCTGCAACAGCTAATAGTTTAATTCTATCGTCTTCTGGATGAACTAATGCAATAACAGCATCTTCCTGAGTAGGCCTAAGCAATCCAATATGTGTTTGTTTCTGTAAAATATAATCATAAATCTTTTCCATGGAATCCCTCTTTTGCACAAGTTAGTATATCACAACAAAGAAAAAAGGAAAGCAAAACAAAAAAAGTTTACAGATTATACTGTAAACTTAAAAGTCACAATTTCCTGGAGTTCTAGGATATGGAATAACATCACGAATGTTCTCAACTCCCGTTAAATAGATTAATAAACGTTCAAATCCCATACCAAATCCAGAATGAACGCATCCACCAAACTTACGAAGATTAATATACCAATCCAACTCACTCATATCCATATCTAATTCTTTCATACGAGATACAAGTTTATCATAATCTTCTTCTCTTTGGCTTCCTCCCATAATCTCACCTGCACCTGGTACTTCAAGATCAACTGCCGCAACAGTTTCACCATCTGGATTTAATTTCATATAGAAAGCTTTAATATCTTTAGGCCAATCCGTAATAAATACAGGACCATCAAAATATTCAGTAATATATTTTTCATGCTCTTTTGCAATATCTTCCCCTTGTTTAGGCTCAAATTCCCATTTAACATCCGCTTTTTGTAAAATATCAATTACTTCTCTATGAGTAACACGAGTAAATTTAGAATTTACTAACTTCGTAAGTTTATCAAGTAAACCTTTCTCAACAAACTTATCTAAGAAAGTCATTTCATCTTTACAATGTTCAAGTACATAACTAACAACATACTTTAACATTTCTTCCATAATTTCCATATCTCCATCTAAATCACAAAAAGCAATTTCTGGTTCAATCATCCAAAATTCGTTAGCATGTACTTTAGTATTAGAGTTCTCTGCTCTAAATGTTGGACCAAAAGTATAAGTCTTTTTATAAGCCAAAGCAAATGTTTCTGCCTCAAGTTGTCCTGATACTGTCAAAGACGCAGGCTTTTGAAACATATCTTTACTATAATCTACTGTTCCATCTACTTTAGGAATATTCTCTAAATCCATACAAGTAACATGAAACATCTCCCCTGCTCCTTCACAGTCACTAGCTGTAATTAGTGGAGCATGGAAATATACATATCCTCTATCTTGAAAATACCTATGAATCGCATAAGCGGCTACACTTCTTACACGAAATATAGCTTGAAATAAGTTAGTTCTAGGTCTTAAATAAGCTTGTTCTCTTAAAAACTCACGAGAATGCTTTTTTGGCTGAATTGGATAATCCTCTGGACAATCTCCCAGTAAAGAAACTTTCTCAGCTTGAATCTCAAAAGCTTGTCCTTCTTTAGGCGATTCAACAACTTTTCCTAAAACTTCAATTGCACTACCTACATGATATTTTTGAATTTCTAAAAAATCATCTAATTTATCATCATAGACAACTTGAATATGATTAAAACAAGTACCATCAGAAAAATCAATAAATCCAAACTCTTTTTGTTTACGATGATTACGAATCCATCCTTGAATTGTAACTTCTTTACCCATAAATTCATCTATTTTTTCATATAACTCTTTTGCATCAATAACCATAATTATTCCTCCTCTATTAGTATATCATTTATTTTCCACTATCTCCATAGTTTGATAAAACTCTAGCACTAGGATCATCTACTTGACATCCATCCCATTCCTTGTTTGGCATCCAATAATCTACAATAAAATCACTATGTCCTGGATAAAATTCTTCAAATATCTCACGATACAATAATGACTCTTTTGTAAACGGTGTATGTTTAGAATATTTTTTTATTCTTTCTTGATATTCTTGATCACTATACACACTTTCAGCATATTCTTTTAAATCATCCACTAAAGAATGACCAACCGCATCACTAAAAGCAGCTTTTTCTCTATATAAAATAGAGTGTGGTAAATAATCCCCTTCAAAAGACTTACGAAGTAAATATTTACCTTGACCATATTTATTCATCTTAAGCTCAGGATCAATACTCATGACATAGGAAACAAAGTCCAAATCTGCAAATGGTACACGGGCTTCCAAAGAACAACTAGAAATACATCTATCAGCACGTAAGACATCATACATATAAAGTTCTCGAACTCTCTTTTCACTTTCTTTCTGGAATTCCTCTGCACTAGGTGCAAAATCAGTGTATTTATATCCAAATAACTCATCACTAACTTCACCAGTTAAAAGAACACGAATATCCGTATGTTCTCTAATCCACTTAGAAAGTAAGTACATTCCAATACTAGCACGAATTGTTGTTATATCCCATGTTTCTAATCGATAAATAACATCGCGAAGAGCAGAAATTACATCATCTCTAGTAATAATAACTTCTGTATGATTACTACCAATATAGTCCGCTACTTGTTTTGCATATTTTAAATCGATAGCATCAATATCCATACCAATCGCAAACGTACGAATCGGCTTATCAGACATTTTAGCAGCAATACTACAAACCAGACTTGAATCAAGTCCTCCACTAAGTAAAAATCCAACCGGCATATCAGAATCAAGTCTCTTCTTAACACCTTCTACTAATCTCTTATGAATTTCTGGATAAATTGTTTCTAAATCACCAGATACAAATTTATCTACTTTTGTCATATCACGATAAAGATGAAACTCTCCATCAGCATAATAATATCCTGGAGGAAAAGGAAAAACTTCACTACATAAATCTACTAATGCCTTTGCTTCACTAGCAAACATAATAGAATGACTAGTTTTAGAATATCCATAAAACATAGCTCTTATTCCAATAGGGTCTCTTGCTGCAACAAAGTCCCCTTTCTTAGAATCATAAAATACTAAAGCGAACTCTCCATCTAGCATACGAAACATATCCAAACCATATTTTTCATACATAGGAAGTAAAACTTCACAGTCACTTTCGCTACTAAATTTTACTCCGTCACGTTCTAATTCTTCTTTTATTTTATGAAAACCAAAAATTTCACCGTTGCATACTAGAACACTACCATCTCTATGAAATGGCTGCATTCCACTAACTTCAGGTCCCATAATAGATAATCTATGAAACCCAAAAATTCCAAAGTCATATTCCTCAATACGACTCATATCAGGTCCTCTATATTGTATTTTAGAAAACCCTTTCATAAATTCTTCTTTACTTACATCTTTCTTTGTATAGACTGTAAATCCACACATAATAATCACTCCTTCAAATAATAAATTAAAAAGACTAGTCCGTACCATAATACTTATTAGTACTATGGGACGAAACTAGTCTTCCGCGGTGCCACCCAATTTATTATAAAGGTTATTAATGTCTCTATAATCACTTTTTCGATTCTATCAAATCTAGCAAATATAACGGTCTGCTCCCGGCTTAGTCTACTTAATTCTTTAAGCACTCAGAAATGTTATTCACTATTCGCTTTTATTCGTTTTCACCAACCACGAACTCTCTACAAAAAGTTGAGAATAGTTACTTCTTTTCTTCAACATTTTAAAATCGATGAACTAATACTACCATAATTTTATGTATTTGTCAAATTTTTATGCATCATGACTCATAAGCTTCTTAAATTCATTAGGAATAGACGTTTCAAATAAAATATCTTTTTTTATTGCTGGATAATAAATTTTCAAACGGTTAGCATGCAAAAACAAACGATTTACTTTATTCTTATCACCATACTTCTTATCTCCAACAATAGGCATCTTTTTACTTGAAAATGCAACACGAATTTGATTCTTACGTCCAGTTTCAATGGTAACCTTTAACATAGAATAATGTTCACTAGACTTTATTACAGAATAATTAGTAATAGCTTTTTTACCATCCTCATGACGAGCTACATAAACTAAATTAGTTTTTGTCTCTTTTAAATACTGAATAATCTGCCCAGATTCTTCTTTTGGATGACCAGAAACAATTGCTGTATACTCGCGCAAAGATACATACTCATTCCAGTTTTCTTGTAATTGATTTTTTGTTTTCTCATCTTTTGCAAATAAAACAATACCACTGGTATCTTTGTCCAATCGATGAACGATGAAAATACGTCCTCTAGGGTTCTTAGAAACAACATAATCTCGAACAATATGATATAAAGTACGTTCTTTCTCTTTATCAGTAGCAATAGTAAGTAAACCACTAGGTTTATTAACAACAATTAAATAATCATCTTCAAATAACACTTCAAAAGGCATCTTCTTTATATTTTTGCTATTCGTATCAATAGTAATCCTCATACCAGCAACAAGTGGATAATTATATTGTGTAACACGGTCCTCATCAACATAAATAGACCCATGCACTAAATATTGCTTCACTCGTTTTTTAGGCATATCTAAATTTTCATATAAATATTCCAACAATTCACCATTTTTATTAACTATTAACTTCATAAGGCCCTCCACTCATCTAATTATAACCTAAATAAAAGAAAAAAACTAGTAAAACTAGTTTATAAAGCTTGTTGAAACATATTCATCACTGTTGCAAACTCTTCTGAATCAGAAATTGTCTGAAAATTCATTCCATTATTATGAACATTTCCTTTTACAATTAAATTTTCTAAAGGTTTGTGAACAGATAACAAATAATAATATTCCTGTTTTTTCCACTCTATCCCTTTAACAACAATATATTGTTTTTGATTGTCAAGAGTTATAATAAGACCTTCCTCTAACAAAATATATATCCCTCCATAATTAAGCAGCTTTCTCTTTACCCTCATTACTAATTCTGTGACTAGCTTGATATTCTGATACCATATCGATAATTTGTGCTTCTTGCTCTGTTTTTGCACTGCTTCTATTTTTACTTGTACTCTTTGCACAATTATATGCCAATGCTGCACTACTTACTGCTCCTAATAACGTTGTTTGTAAATCACTTGGCAAGCTCTGTAGTGCTTCTACTTGTTCTATCGTTAATCCACTTAAGCTCTCACCCATATTTGTTACATCTACCATTCCTTGATACATCTTTGGTATGGCATCTGGATTTTGTACTAAGTAATCCATTGCTTTTCCTACCTCTGATAATTCAAATTGTGGGTGTGTTTCCATATATTTTTGGAAATATGGTAGTGTACTCTCAACAACACTATCTAATGTTTGATGTGTTTGTGTTGCCATGTCTGCAAAAGCTTGTGTTACATCTCCCTCACTTAACAATCCTTGTGAATATTTCGCAGCGATATCTTGAATTTGTTGTTGTGAAGTTTGATAAGCCTGTTTTGCTGTTTCATGAGCTATCTTATCTGCTTCTCCATATATGCTTCCTGATGACCAACCATATCCAGCATTTACTGATTCATTACTTGCTCCTCTTTCTCCAACATTTAATGTATTGATAGCATCACTATTTGCTTGGGCTTCCATTCCTTTTTCAAACGTATCTCTATGCCCTGCAATATCTTGTCCTGTTTGATGTACTTGATCTATTGTCTGTTGGTTTGTTCCAT